>CAXTNC010000018.1:0-27401 GCA_964245495.1 uncultured Acetobacteraceae bacterium | reverse complement strand
CCGCAGGACACCGGACCCGGCGTGGAGATCACCGGCACCGTGAAATGGTACGACCCCAACAAGGGGTTTGGCTTCATCTCGCCGCAGGACGGCAGCAAGGACGTGTTCGTCCATGCCACTGCCCTGGAACGCGCCGGCCACCCGCCCCTGACGGAGGGCCAGTCGGTCCGCGTGGTCGTGGGGCAGGGCCAGAAAGGCCCGGAGGTCCGCTCGATCCTCGGGGATTGACCGGCTGGCGGCTGGGCTGGTTCACGGGCCTTCCCATGCGTGGGGAGGCCCGTTTGCTTTGGGGATGCGAAGTGGAATGCCGGTCATCTTTCGCCAGGACGGCTTCAGGTTCCTGTTCTAGGCCAACGAGGCAAGCCCTCGGGATCCCGTGCACGTCCACGTGCTGCGGGATGGGATCAGTGCCAAGTTCTGGCTTTGGCCGTAGATGAAACCAGCCTGCAATGACGGCTGCAGCGCGAAGCCTTTCCGTGAACCTGCATCGGGAAGTCCTGGACGAGGGCATCTCTGCGGCTGGCCTGCTTGCCGGGCGAGGTGACCAAACGCCGCCTGCTGCGGCAGTCAAGGCTGCTTGAGCCTCCGCGCATCATGATCCAGGCTGCAAGGCTCCCTCTTGCCACGGTGTTGGCCGTGTCAGTTGTCCACTCATTTTCTCCGATGCTTGGTTTGCTTCTCTTTGCCCTGGGTCTGGCCGTGATCGGGATTTGGGCCACTGCTATGGCCGTCCGGATCATGATCGCCGCTTGGCGCCGGATGTGGCATGATGCTGCGCTGGCCTTCGTGGCTCTGCTTTGCATATGGCCGTGCGCCAGGCTCCTGTTCATGGCAGGTGACTACGTGCACCTTGCTCTGATGTGCCCGTTCTATGCGTCGAGGATCAGCACGTGTATTGAACAAGGCGCTAGCCAAGCGTCGTTCGGCTGGGGCGGAACGGGCTTCGCTGGTGTCGCCGACTCGCAACGGTCGCTGGTCTATGACAACACAGGCAGGCTTGCGCACGAAACCGGTTCATCGCCGTCGCCAGAAGAGCCTGCGGTCTTGGCCACTACGGAGCACCTCGTCGGCAAATTCTATATCATCGAACCAACTTGGTAACGGCTCCGTAAGTCCTTCGCGCCCTTGCCGATGTCCCGTAGGCTCCCGCCATGACCTCCCTCCTGCTCGCCGCCCTGGCCTTCATCGGCATCCACCTCGGCGTTTCCGGCTCCAGCCTGCGGGACCGCGCCGTGGCCGCCGTCGGCCTGCGCGGCTACATGGCGGCGTTCTCCCTGGCCTCCGTCGCCGCCATCGCCTGGCTGGTGGGCGCCTACACCGCGGCGCCCTACCTCGAAAGCTGGGGCCGGCTGGAATGGTGGAAGCCGGTCCAGATCGCGCTCATGCTGCCCGCCTTCCTGCTGGTGGTCATCGGGCTGGCCACGCCCAACCCGACCTCCGTGGCGCAGGAGGGCCTGGCGGCGCAGCCGCCGCGCGGCATCGTGCGCATCACGCGGCACCCGTTCCTGATGGGCGTCGCACTCTGGGCCGCCGTCCACCTCGTCGGCAACGGCGACCTCGCCTCCCTCCTGTTCTTCGCCGCCCTGGCGGTGGTGGCGGTGGCCGGCGCCGCCTCCATCGACGCCAAGCGCCGCCGGGTGCTGGGCGCGCAGGCCTGGGACGCGTTCGCCCGGCGAACCTCCGTCGTCCCGTTCGCCGCCATCCTGCAAGGCCGCCAAAGCTTCTCCGCCCGTGAGATCGGCTGGGGACGCGCCGCCGCCGGCCTGGCCGCCTTCGCCCTGATGCTGGGCGGGCACTCCCACCTTGTCGGCATCTCGCCGTTCCCGGCCTCCTGGTGACGGCGCGCGGCCAGGGCCGTGGCGCCCCCTGCGGCGGGCAGTCCCCGCAGCAACCCGTCCAGCCCAGCCTCGCTCATGCGGCTGGCCGGTCGTGCGCCATGCCGTAGCCAAGGAACATCCAGGACGCGGCGGCTGCGGCCAACGCCGTGCCCACAATCCCGAACGCCGCGTTGGCCACGTGATCCAGCGGCGGGCCAGCGATGGCCCGGGCCATCGCCTCCAACCTGAAATCAAAGCCTGCCAGCCCTGCCATGACCAGCAGCGTGGCCATGATTGCTGGGAGGGCCGTGATGACCAGGATGGTGGCGACGCGCCAGAACTGCCAGCTTGTTTCGCGCCAGCCCAGCTCGGTCGACTGCCCGTTCGGCTGAACCGCGATGCCCGGGAAAACCAGCGCGGAACGCACCGTCACCACGCAAGCGGCAATCTGGAGCGATGAGAACACCAGCTTGATCCCGGGCTGCGGACTCAGCGCGAGCAGCCCTGGGACGCCGACCGCCAGGTCGAGGGCAGCCAGCCAGCCCGTGAACCGCAGCACGCGCCCCAAGGGCGTCAGCGGCAGCAGCTTCGCCCGTTCGCCCAGCAGCACGAAGCGGTGGACGGCGATCGCCAGGGGAGCCAGGAGCAACGACTGGAGCACGGCGCCGAGAAGCAAGGCCGCGGCGCCCTGCACCGTAGGCCCCGGCTGCTGGCCGGCCTGGACCGCCGCGCCGCTTCCCAGGGCTGGCAGCACGGCGTTCACTGCCACCAGGGCCGCAGCCGTGACCAGGAACGCGAGCGGCATCCGCACCAGGGCGGACCCGGCGCTGCGCCATGCCCGCCCGACCGTCCTGAGCACCCTTGGCCGTGCGCGCATCGCAACAGGCTCCGGCATATCCGCGCGTCCCCCATCTCAGGCCCCCAGCCACGCCCCCATCGGCTGGCGCACGACGCGCGCCGGGTCGCCGCGCAGCACTTCGGCGTCGGTCGTCTCGCCGTTGCGGGTGAAGCGAAGGTCGAACACGTCTGCCCCCACCCGCAGGCCGCGCAGCGTGAGGTCCGGCAGCCAGTCCGGCAGGGTAGGATCGACCAGCACCCGGCGGTTCGGCGCGTCCGGCTGGCATCCGGTCATGGCCTGCACCAGGGAGAACACGCTGCCCGCCGCCCAGGCTTGCGGCACGTTGGCGCCGAGATACTGCACGGGAAAGCTGCTGCCCTCCCGCTGCGTGCCGGCGTACAGCTCCGGCAGCTGGTTGAGGGTGAAGTAGCTTGCCGCCGCCATCACGTCGCGCGCCACGGCGTTGGCCGCGTCCGCGTGGCCGTAGCGCTTGAAGCCCTGCGCGATCAGCCCGTTGTCGTGCGGCCAGACCGAGCCGTTCTGGTAGGAGTACGGGTTGTAGCTCGGGTGCCGGGCCGACAAGGTGCGAATGCCCCAGCCGCTCCACATGTCCAGCTGCCGGAAGCGCTGCACCACCCGCGCGGCGCGCTCCGGCAGCGCGATGCCGGACCACAGCAGGTGCCCGGGGTTGGAGGCGACGCTGAGGATCGGCCGCTTGTCGCCGTCCAGGCCGTAGGCGTAGGTGCCCTCCGCCTCGTTCCAGAACAGCTCGTCCACCCTGCGGCGCAAGGCCGCCGCCTTGTCCCGCAAGGCGCCTGCTTGCTCCGCCTTGCCCAGTGCGTCGTACAACTCCGCCATCCGCATCCAGGCGTCGAACACGTAGCCTTGCAGTTCGCACAGCGCCTTGGGGCCGCGCACGGCGCTGCCGTCCGCGTGCATCACGGAGTCGCCCGCGTCCTTCCAGCCCATGTTCTCGTAGCCCTTGGGCGAGCGGGTTTGGTATTCCTGCAAGCCGTCGCCGTCGCGGTCGCCCCACTCGTCGATCCATCGCAGGCAGCGCTCGGCCACTGGCAGCAGGCGCTCGACCATCGCCAGGTCTCCGGTGCAGCGCCAGGCGGCGTGCAGCGTGACCAGGTAAAGCGGCGTGGCGTCCGCGGTGCCGTAGTACGGCGTGTGCGGGATCAGCTTGAAGTGCGCCAGCTCGCCCCGGCGCAGCTCGTGCAAAATCTTGCCGGGTTCCGCGTCCCGCTCGTCGTCGCGCTCCGCAGCCTGCCAGTGACCCAGCACGTCGAGCGCGCCGCGGGCGAAGTCAGGGTACACGGTGGCGGTCTGCAACGAGACGATCAAGCTGTCCCGGCCGAACAGCGCCACGAACCACGGCAGCCCCGCCGTCGGCACATACTCCTCCGCCTGGCCCACCTGGAACGGCAGCCGCAGCGCCGCCATGTCGTCCAGCGACTGGGCATACACCCGCCTGAACCCGTCATTGCTGCTTTCCAGCGTGGTGACGCCCTCGCGCCACCGCGCCATGGTCAGTCCCTGGCCGTCGCCGTCCACCGCGCTGGCGCAGCGGTCCGGCGCCGGGAACGCGCGGTCGCCGTCGTGCAGCTCGTACAGCAGGCTGGCCTGCCAGCCCGCCCCCGGCGCCAGGGCCACTTCGAAGCTGATCCGTCCGTTGGCATACACGGCGGCGGTGGCGCTCTCGGCCTTGATGCTGAGGCCACGGCGGAAGTCCTGGTTGCCGTAGCGCGTCGTCAGCAGCTGCCCGGCGTCGTCCCACTCGCTGGTGATCCGGCCCCGGCGCACGATGTGCCCAGCCTTGACCTCGAAGATGTCCGCGAAGTCGCTCCGCACCATGACCTCCAGGTTGAACCGCACCGGCGCCAGGCCGTGGTTGGTCAGCTGGAAGTCCTCGTGCACCCCGCCGTCGATGCTGCGCGACACTATCAGGCTCAGCGTCCGCGCCGGAATGTCGCCATCTTCCGTGGGAATGACGGGATTGGTCAGGTAGACGCGCGACAGGTAGTACGCCGGGGTGCCGCTGTTCAGCAGTTCCCACGCCGTGCCGTTGGCGAACGCCAGCCAGGCGCTGATCAACCGCGTGTCGCGGAAATACAGCCCCATGGCGGTGGGCCAGGGAATCTGCCCGTCCGGCGCCGTGATAAGCACCGCATTGCCCTGGTGGATGGTAAGTTGCGGCGGGCCGACCTTGATTTCGAGCGACATCCAACCCTCACGCGCTGATGGCGCGAACCATTGGCGACGCGAGGGATGGTTGCAAGCCCAGATCCGCCGTCAGGCCGGCTGGAACGCCAGCGACAGCCCGTTCATGCAGTACCGCTCGCCCGTCGGCTTCGGCCCGTCCGGGAACACGTGGCCCAGATGCCCGCCGCACCTGCTGCAATGCGCCTCCGTCCGCACCATGCCGAGGCTGCGGTCCGTGCTGGTGCCGACAGCGCCCTCGATCGGCTGGAAGAAGCTGGGCCAGCCGGTGCCGCTCTCGAACTTCGCATCCGACCGGAACAGCGCCTGGCCGCACCCGGCGCAGCTGAACACGCCCGTGCGCTTCTCGTGGTTCAGCGCGCTGCTGCCCGCCCGCTCCGTGCCGTGCCGGCGCAGCACGCGGAACTGCTCCGGCGACAGCGTCTGCTGCCACTCGGCATCCGTGCGCTCGGCGGCGAAATTCTCTGCGGGCGCCTGCTGGGCGCCGAACAAACCAGTCATGATCGTTCTCCTTCTGCTCGCCTTCAGATGGTGTCCGCCACGTGCCTGGGCAACTGCTCGGCGGCCGGCGCCAGCGCCACGGCCTCTGCGCGCGCCCACACGGCCGTGTCGTGGAACACCGCGCCGCCGTTGGGGGCGGCCGCGTCCGCGCTGGTCAGCGCGTTGATCCCGATCCCGCCCTCGAACGCCGCGTTCGGCCACACGCTTTCCACCACCACGGTCCCGGGCCGCTGGCCCGCGCCGATGGCCGCGTGCAGCACCACCTGGCCGAGCGCGTTGCCCAAGCGCAGCCGGCCTCCCTCTGCCACCCCCAGCCGCGCCGCGTCGTCGGGATGCAGCAGGGCCGTGGGCCGGCCTTCCCGCTTGCGCGCGCCCGGCGTCTCGGTGAAGCTCGTGTTGAGGAATTGCCGCGCCGGGGCGGTCACGAGGCGAAATGGGCGCTGCTCCGTGGCGGCGTCCGTGCAATCCCAGTGGTCCGGCAGCCGCGGCATGGCCGCACCCTGCGGCCCCAGCGCCGCCCAGTCCGGCACGAAGCGGAACCGTCCGCCGGGATGCCCGAACCCGTCCAGGAAGTGGCTCTCGCGGAACGACGGCTGCCGGTCCACCCAACGCTCCGCCATCACCGCCTCCGCCCCCCCATACCCTGAGGCGCGCAAGGTGGCGTCCACCAGCCCCATCGCCGTCATGCCGAACCCGGCGCCTTGCGCCCCCAGCCGCCCGGCCAGCGCGCAGACCACCTCGTGGTTGGACCGGCACTCGCCTGGCGGCTCCACAAGCTTGCGTCCCACCTGCACGTGCCCGTGCCCCCCGGCATGGTACACGTCGTCATGCTCCAGGAAGGTCGTGGCCGGCAGCACCAGGTCCGCCATCGCCGCCGTCTCGGTCATGAACTGCTCGTGCACGACAGTGAACAGATCCTCCCGCGCCAGGCCGCGCCGCACGCGGTTGCTGTCCGGCGCCACCGCCGCGGGGTTGGTGTTCTGCACCAGCAGCGCGTGCACGGGCGGGCCGGCCCCGAGGTCCGCTGCATCGCCGGTCAGCACGGCGCCGATGCGGCTCATGTCTAGCTGGCGCACCGACAGGTCGCGCCGGTCCAGCCCCTCGATCAGCGTCTTGTCCCAGCCGTAGATGTCCCGGTTGTTCCAGAACGCCCCGCCGCCCTCCCGCTGCCACTTGCCCGTCACCGTCGGCAGGCAGATGACGGCGTGCAGGGCCGCCGCCCCGTTGCGCGACCGGCTGAACCCGTAGCCCACCCGGATGAAGGCGCGCTCCGTCGCGTTGTAGGCGGCCGCGAACGCCTCGATCTCGGCCTCCGACAGCCCGGTGATGCCGGCGGCCCAGCCCGGCGTGCGCGTCCGCAGGTGCGTCTCCAGCTCGTCCGCCCCATCGGCGCGGCGCGCCATGTAGTCCCAGTCGGCCAGTCCGTCGCGGAACGCGCAGTGCATGACGGCGCACGCCAGCGCCCCGTCCGTCCCCGGCCGCAGCGCGAGGTGGGTGTCCGCTACGGCCGCGGTGCCGCTGCGGTATGGGTCCACCACCACCAGCTTCGCCCCGCGCCGCTTCCGCGCCCGGCTGACGTGGGTCATGACGTTGACCTGCGTCGCCACCGGGTTGCCGCCCCACACGACGACCAGGTCGCTTTCCGCCATCTCCCGCGGGTCCGGCCCGGTGATCCGCCCGACGCCCGCGCGCCATCCGGCGTCCATGATGGAGGAGCAGATGGTGAGCTTCTGCCGCGAGTACCCCATGGCGTGGCGCAGCCGGTTGATCCCGTCGCGCTGCACGTGCCCCATGGTGCCGGCGAAGTAGTACGGCCACACCGCCTCCGCCCCGTAGCGCGCCGTCACCGCCGCGAACTGCCCCGCCGCCAGGTCCAGCGCCTCGTCCCACCCGATGCGGCGGAACTGGCCGGCGCCCTTGGCGCCCGTGCGCAGCAGCGGGTGGAGCAGCCGCTCCGGATGGTGCTGCCGCTCGGCGTAGCGCGAAACCTTGGCGCAGATCACTCCCGCCGTGTAGCTGTTTCCCGCCGCCCCGCGCACCGCGCCGATGCGGTTGCCGGCCACTTCCACCTCAAGGGCGCAGCAGGAAGGGCAGTCGTGCGGGCAGACGGTGGGATGCAGGTTCATGGCCGCGGCTTTCCGACAGAACGAAGGGGAGATCGGGGCCTTGCCCCAAGCCCACCAGGGGCAGTCGTCCCCTGGACACCTGGTATGAAGGGGTGAAGGGGATGACCATCCCCCGGCGGATGCAGGAAGCATCCTGCTGAGCTTGCTTCAGGAGAGGAAGTTGGACCCACGCCCGGCCTTGCGTCAAATCGCCGCCGAGGAGGGCGTCGCCATCCTTCTTGCCGTCGAAAGCGGCAGCCGCGCCTGGGGCTTTCCCAGCCCGGACAGCGACTGGGATGTCCGCTTCCTGTACGCCCAGCCCACCGGTTGGCACCTGCGGGTCAGCCCCGGACGCGACGTGATCGAGCGCTCGCTTCCCGGCGACCTGGACCTGTCCGGCTGGGACATGCGCAAGACGCTCGGCCTCGTGCTGCGGGGCAACTGCACCGTGCGGGAATGGCTGGCCTCCCCGGTCCAGTATGCGTCCGAGGACCGGCTCACCGCCGCCTTGCGCGAATTGGCGGAGAGGGTGCCCGCGCGCCGCGCGGCCTTGCACCACTACACCTCCCTTGCCGTCCGGGTGCGGGGACGGTGGCTCGGGCGGCCGGTGGTCAACTACAAGAAATACCTTTACGCAATCCGCCCGGCGCTCGTGCTGCGCTGGCTGCGGCTGCACCCGGCCGGAACGGCGCCGATGGACCTGCCTTCCTTGCTGGCCGCGGCCGCCTTGCCGCCGGAGCAGCAGGGTGCGCTCGGCAGCCTGCTGGCGGCCAAGGCCGTCATGTCGGAGATCGGCGCCGGCCCGCCCCTGGCGCCGCTCGACCAGCTGCTGGACGAGGAAGTGGGCCTGGCGCAGGCCGCCATCCCCGCCCAGCCCCCGGTCCAGCCGGACGCTGCGGCCCTGGCGTTCGCTGATTCCCTGCTCCGCGCATCGGCCGCGTTCTGCGATGCAGAGCTGGCGGCCTCCGGCGAGCATCAGGCGCCTTGAAAGGTCAGCAGCACCACAGACGTTCTGCCTCAACCGCCGCTTCGGCCCCTGGCATCCTTGGCACGCCTGCGGCAGTGCCATGGCTGGTGCCCGGCCGGGCCGCGACCGAGGCGGACGCGCCCCCGTCCGACCCGTCCTTCCCCCGCAAGTCGGAAGCAGCCGCGCGGGCCCTGGCGGAGCGCGGCGTGCGCGTCGCGACCATGCGGCTCTCGCCCTCCGTCCATGGTCTCGGCGACCATGGCTTCATCCCGATCCTGATCGCCCTGGCGCGCGGGAAAGGCGTGTCGGCCTATGTCGGCGAGGGCCTGAACCGCTGGCCCGGCGTGCACCGGCTGGACGCCAGGATCCTCTGCCGGCTCGTGCTGGAGCAAGGCGCGACCGAGCCGGCCTACCACGCGGTCGCGGACGAGGGCGTGCCGCTCAAGGTGATCACCGCCGTGATCGGCCGCCGGCTCGGCCTGCCGGTCAAACCGCGGGGCCGGGAGCATTTCGGCTGGTTCGCCGACTTCGCGGGCCTGGACATGCCGGCGTCGAGCGAATGCACCCGGTCGCTGCCAAGCGTGGGGCCGTTGCCCGTGATGGGCGGACTCACACCACATGCTCCGGCCGCAGCGCGCATCCGTCCGCTGCCTCGGCCGTCTCCACCTGGAACGTGCAGTGCGCGATGGCGAACTCCTGTCGCAGCAGGCTGGACGCCATCGGCGCCAGCGCCGCCTGGCCGTCCGCGGCCACCAGGTGGGCGGTGGCGGCCGTGCGCGTGGTGGACAACGCCCAGATGTGCAGGTCGTGCACCTCCATCACGCCGGGCAGCGCCAGCAGGCGGCCGTGCACCGCCGCCGGGTCGATGCCGGGGGGCACGGCGTCCATCGCAAGGTCCGTGGCCCCGCGCAGCAGGCCCCAGCTGCCCGCGACGATGACGGCGGAGATCAGCAGGCTGGCCGCCGGGTCGAGCCAGAGCGCGCCGGTGAGGCTGATCAGCCCCGCGGCCAGCAGCACGCCGGCCGACACCCCGGCGTCGGCCGCCATGTGCAGGAACGCGCCGCGGACGTTCATGTCCTGGCGGCGTCCGCGCAGGAACATGACGGCCACCGCCCCGTTCACCAGAATGGCCGCGGCGGCTACCGCCATCACGGCCCCGCCCGCGACGGGCGCCGGGTGGAGCAGGCGCTGCACCGCTTCCACGGCGATGGCGCCCGTGCCCACCAGCAGCACGCTGGCGTTGGCCAGGGCGGCGAGGATGCTGCCCCGGCCCCAGCCGTAGGTGCGCCGCGCGGTGGGCCGGCGTTCCCCCAAGGCTGCGGCCAGCCAGGCGAATCCGAGGCCCAGCACGTCGCCCAGGTTGTGCACCGCGTCCGCCAGCAGCGCGGTCGAGTGCGCCCACGCGCCGGCGCCGGCCTGCACGGCGACGAGCGCCGCGTTCAGCGCCATGCCGAGGGCAAACGCCTGGCCGAAGCTCGCCGGGGCGTGGCTGTGGCCGTGAGAATGCTGGGCGTGGCCATGGCCGTGATGGTGGTCGTGGGGCATGGCGGCCAGTATGCTTTGCCGGGAGGCTGCGGCGCCATCCCTTTGACGGACCCGGCGCACGCCTTAGATGCGGGTCATGAGCAAATCCATTCCGCCCATGCCGCTCCGCCTGCCCGAAGGCCTGGCCACCCTGCCGCCCCCGTCCGAGGCGCTGCCGGCGTGGGACTTGTCCGACCTGTATCCCAGCATCGGCAGCCCGCGCATCGCCGCCGCCCTTCAAGCGGCGGAGGCCGCCGCCGCCGCCTTCGCCGCTGCCCATGCCGGCCGGCTGGCCGCGATGAGCGGCGCGGCGCTCGCGGCCGCGCTCTTGGAGTACGAGCGGATCGAGGAGGCGCTGGGCCGGGTCATGTCCTTCGCCCAGCTCGAGTTCAGCGGCGATGGCACCAATGCCGCGATCGGCCAGTTCACCCAGTCCTGCTCCGAGCGGGTCACGGCCATCAGCTCCCACCTGATCTTCTTCAGCCTGGAGCTGAACCGCCTGGATGATGCCGTGCTGGACGCCAAGCTCGCCGACCCGGCGCTCGCCCGCTGGCAGCCCTTCCTGCGCGACTTGCGGGTGTTCCGCCCGCACCAGCTTTCGGACGAGGCCGAGCGGCTGCTGCACGAGAAGTCCGTCACCGGGGCGCAGGCCTGGAGCCGTCTGTTCGACGAGACGGTGGCGGCAATGCGCGTGCCGTTCGGGGATGAGCAGCTGACGGTCAGCGACGTGCTGAACAAGCTGTCCGACCGGGACCGCGCGGTGCGCGAGCAGGCCGGGCACGCGATCGGCCAGGCATTCGGCGAGCGGGTCAAGCTGTTTGGGCTGATCACCAATACGCTGGCCAAGGACAAGTCGATCAGCGACTCCTGGCGCAACTACCCCCGCCCCGGCAGCAGCCGCAACCGCTCCAACATGGTGGAGGACGAGGTGGTGGACGCGCTGGTTTCCGCCGTGTCCGCGGATTACGGTCGGCTGTCCCATCGCTACTACGCCATGAAGGCCAAGTGGCTCGGGCTGCCCAAGCTGCAGCACTGGGACCGCAACGCCCCGCTGCCCGGCGACGACGACCGCGCCATCTCGTGGGACGAGGCGCGCAACCGGGTGCTCACGGCCTACGGCGCGTTCAGCCCGGAGCTGGCCGACATCGGCCGCAAGTTCTTTGACCGCCCGTGGATCGACGCCGGGTTGCGCCCCGGCAAGTCGGGCGGCGCGTTCGCCCACCCGACGGTGCCCTCGGCGCACCCCTACCTGCTGCTGAACTACCATGGCCGCTCGCGCGACGTGATGACCCTGGCGCACGAGCTGGGCCACGGCGTGCACCAGGTGCTGGCGTCGGAACAGGGCTACCTGCAATCCGGCACGCCGCTGACCCTGGCCGAGACCGCCAGCGTGTTCGGCGAGATGCTGACCTTCCGCGCCCTGCTGGACGCCGAGATCGACCCGGCGCGGCGGCGCATCATGCTGGCCGGCAAGGTGGAGGACATGCTCAACACCGTCGTCCGCCAGACCGCGTTCTACCAGTTCGAGACCCGGCTGCACGACGAGCGCCGGGGCGGCGAGCTGCTGCCGGAGCGGATCGGCGCCATCTGGCGGCAGGTGCAGGCGGAGAGCCTCGGCCCGGCCTTCGAGTTCACGCCGGAGTACGACGTGTTCTGGGCCTACGTGCCGCACTTCGTGCATTCGCCGTTCTACGTGTACGCCTACGCCTTCGGCGACTGCCTGGTGAACGCGCTGTACGGCGTGTTCCAGGACGGCCACCCCGGGTTCCAGGCCAAGTACCTGGACATGCTGCGCGCCGGCGGCGCCAAGCGGCACCGCGAGCTGCTGGCGCCGTTCGGGCTGGACGCCTCGGACCCGGCGTTCTGGCGCCGCGGCCTGGACGTGATATCGGGCTTCATCGACGAATTGGAGGCCTGAGCATGTCCGAGGACCGGCCCAACATCTTCGGCGAAGTCCGCCGCATGGCCCGCACCTCCGGCGCCGTGGGCGGCATCGCCGCGCGCTTCGCCGGAAAGCGGGTGTTCGGCATCAAGGGCAACCAGTCGGCCCATGCCGAGGACCTGAAGGCGATCCTCGGCGGGCTGAAGGGGCCGCTGATGAAGGTGGCGCAGTTCATGTCCACCATCCCCGACGCGCTGCCGGAGGAGTACGCCAACGAGCTGGCGCAGCTGCAGGCCAACGCGCCGCCGATGGGCTGGAGCTTCGTGCGCCGCAGGATGTCCGGCGAGCTGGGGCCGGACTGGCAAGGCAAGTTCAAGAGCTTCGGCCAGGAGGCCGCCGCCGCCGCCAGCCTGGGCCAGGTGCATCGCGCCACGCTGCCGGACGGCACGGACGTGGCCTGCAAGCTGCAATACCCGGACATGGCCAGCGCCATGGAGGCGGACCTGCGCCAGTTGCGGCTGGCGATGTCCCTGTACAAGCGGTTCGAGTCCACCATCCAGTCCGACGACATCTACGCCGAGCTGGCCGAGCGGCTGCGGGAGGAGCTGGATTACCGGCGCGAGGCGGCGCAGATGCGGCTGTACGCGCTGATGCTGAAGGACGACCCCTATGTGAGCGTGCCGCGCCCGATCGAAAGCCATTCCACCGGGCGGCTGCTGACCATGACGTGGCTCAAGGGCCGCGGGCTGCAATCCCGGCTGGACGAGGGCATGTCCTTGGAGGAGCGCAACCAGGTGGCCACCGCCATCTTCCACGCCTGGTACCGCCCGCTGTACAGCTATGGCGTCATCCACGGCGACCCGCATCTCGGCAACTACCAGGTGCGCGACGACAACGGCCTCAACTTGCTGGACTATGGCAGCATCCGCGTCTTCCCGCCCAAGTTCGTCGCCGGCGTGATCGACCTGTACGACGCGATCCGCACGGAGGACATGGACAAGGCGCACCACGCCTACGAGCAGTGGGGCTTCACCGGGCTGTCGCGCGAGAAGATGGAGGTGATGAACCAGTGGGCGCGCTTCATCTATGAGCCGCTGCTGGACGACCGGGTGCGGCCGATCCAGCAGCACGACGACCCGGACTACGGCCGCAAGGTGGCGGAGAAGGTGTACGAGGAGCTGAAGAAGAGCGGCGGCGTCCGTCCGCCACGGGAGTTCGTGCTGATGGACCGCTCAGCGGTGGGCCTGGGCAGCGTGTTCCTGCGGCTGAAGGCGGAGCTGAACTGGTCGGAGCTGTTCCGCGAGATGACCGCCGGGTTCGGCGCAGACCAGCTGGCGGCGCGGCAGGCGGCGGCGTTGGCGGAGGCGGGCGTGCCAGGGCATGGCTGAGGGCACCGTCAACAAAGGGTGAATTTTCCCTAGAACCGGGTTGGTGGAATCCGCTAGTCAGTCTTGCGGGATGGTGGTCGGACCATCCATCAGCCGCCGGCACGGGCGCCAGCAAGCGGAGTTTCGTGAGCATTTCCATCCCCTCTCCGGCCCTGGGCCAACCCGACATCTTCGATCGCTTGATGAACGAGGTGGTTTCAGGCCGGGACGTGTCCATCATCGCGCCCGACGGAGCTGCCGATGCCTTGCTCGACAAGGCGACGCGCAGCCTGGCCATCCAGGACAGCCGGGTGTTCCGGATGGCGGCAACCGCCTCCGACGGCCTCAGCATCGCCAGGATGGTGGCGGAGGTGACGGGCCGGCTGGAGCGGGCCCAGCAGGACGACCGAGTTTTGGAGGAGGCGTTCAACAATTTGACCGTGCTGGACGGCACGTGCGAGCGCATCGTCTTGCTGGTCAGCGGTGCGGAAGCGCTGCAACGCTCCACCTTGCGCTATCTCCAGTTCATCATGCAGGTAGGCCCAAGGCTCCAGGTTGTCTTTGCCGGCGCGCCAGGCTTCTTGACCGCGCTCGGCACATACGAGTTCGCTCCCCTGCATGCCCGGCTGACCGCCCGCGCGGCCATCATGCTGGACCCGGCTTCACCCATCCCGGTTTCCCTGCCGAGAAGGGTGGGCCTTGGCCGCTACGGCGTTCTTGCCGGGTGCGGCGCGGCGATGGCCGCTTGCATCGCTTTTGCCGGCTGGTCCCTGCGCTACGACCCAGGCCCGGCGCACGCCCAGCAGGCGGCAGTTCGTCCGGACGCGCTGCCTGGCGCTGCCGGCCCGGCGCTGCCCGCCCCGCTGCCGGCTCCGCTGCCGGTTCCGGCCCCCGCGCCGGTTGCCGCGCCTGTTCCGCCGGGGCTCGCCACGCCCCCTGCGGCTCCCGTGCTTCCTGCACCGGCTGCGCCGGGTTTGATGGACGCGGCCCCACCGGTTCGTTCCGCGGACTCAGACCCGAGGGACTCCAAGGTCCGGCTGGAGGCGCTGTCCGCGGAGCTGGAAGCCGCCAGGCATCAGTCGCGCCGGACGGCCGCCGTTGCCCGAAGGTCCCCGCGGGCGGCGATCCTCGCGGAACCGCTGCCTGCGCCGCCGGATATCCCGCCCCGGCCGCCCGCAGAGTCGCAGGAGGCTGCGGCCGACAAACGCGAGCGGCTCATCGGCTCCTACACGACCGACGCGAACGGCGTCCGGGCTTTCCGCGCCAGCCAGCAATAAAACCTGGCAGCCGTTTAAAGCCAGCCGGCGGGCACCCACGCCGGCGGCTTGCGCGCGGCATCCCAGAACCCGTCCCGCCACAGCATGTTGGCGCCGGTGCGCTCGATCCACTCGCCCCGGACCCAGAGGTAATGTTCTCCGTCCCAATCGAAATGGCCGGGTTGCCAGATCAGCTCCGTCGAGGCAGGCGGCGGCACTGGCACCTGCTCGTCTGGAAATGGCGGAACAGGCGGATGAGTTGGCGCCCTTTCCATGCAGCCTGCCAGCAAGATCACGCATAGGGCAGGCATGACGACGCTGTATCTCAAGTCGTTCACCGATCAATGTCGAAAATCTGCCAAGCACAGGCTTGAACAGAGATTAATATGCAATTTGAGCGGCTTATACCCTCGCTGCGCTTGAAGTTCAACGGCGGCAGGCTGCTGGAGCGCGCGTGTTGTTCTCCATCGCGTCCGGGACGGCTTGGCACCAGCAGCAAGCCTCGGCGTTGTGACTGCTTATGTAGTCAGGCTGCGTCCCTGCCAGCCGCGCCAATCGGCCTGGATCCACCTGGAAGCCTGCTCGGCAATGATCGCGCGCACCCTTGCGCGAGCGTCCGCCGTCCCGCATCCTTGAATTGCAAAAGGGCGGTGTCCGCCAACGGAAGGAAGAACGGATGCGCCTGGCGGTGCTGAAGGAAACGGCGGCGGCGGAAACACGCGTGGCCGCCACGCCCGAAACAGTGAAGAAGCTCATCGCGCTCGGCATGACGGTGGCCGTGCAGACCGGGGCCGGTGAGCACGCCTCCATTTCAGATGCCGAGTTCACCGCCGCCGGGGCGGAGGTGTCGGCGGACGCTGCCGCCGTGCTGGACGGCGCCGCCGTCGTGTTCGCCGTGCAGCTGCCGGATGCCGCCGCCCGCGGCCACATCGCCCGCGGCGCGCTGCTCGTCTGCGTCGCCAACGCCGGCGTGGACCCGGCGCTGGCGCCCGGCCTGGCCGAGGCCGGGATTGACGTGGCCGCCATGGAGCTGCTGCCCCGCATCACCCGGGCGCAGTCGATGGACGTGCTGTCCTCCCAGGCCAACCTCGCCGGCTACCGCGCCGTGATCGAGGGGGCGGGGGCGTTCGATCGCGGCTTCGCCATGATGATGACCGCGGCCGGCACCGTGCCGCCCGCGCGCGTGTTCGTGGTGGGCGCAGGGGTGGCCGGGCTGCAAGCCATCGCCACCGCGCGCCGCTTAGGCGCCATCGTCAGCGCGACCGACGTGCGCCCGGCGGCCAAGGAGGAGATCCGCTCGCTGGGCGCCACTTTCGTGGGCGTCGAGGACGAGGAATCGGCGGCGCAGACCGGCGCCTACGCCCGCACCATGAGCGATGCCTTCCGCGCCAAGCAGGCCGAGCTGCTGCGCGTGACGGTCGCCAAGAACGACCTGGTGATCTGCACGGCGCTGGTGGCCGGCGGCAAGGCGCCCGTCATCATCACCGCGGAGATGGTGGCAGGCATGAAGGCGGGCAGCGTGGTGGTCGATATCGCGGCGGATGCCGGCGGCAACTGCGGCGCCACCAAGCCCGGCGAGATCGCCCACACCGACAACGGCGTGAAGGTGCTGGGCTGGCGCAACTGGCCCGGCCGCATCCCCGTCGCCGCGAGCAACCTGTACGCCCGCAACCTGCTGACCTTCCTCTCCACGTTCTGGGACAAGGAGGCCAGGATGCCCAAGCTGCCGGATGACGACGCCATCGTGCAGGGCACCATGCTGACCCGGCATGGCGCGGTGGTCCATGAACGCTACAAGCCTGCCGTCGGAGCCGCCGCATGAACCCGAACGATCTGGCCGACCAAGCCACCAGCGTGTCGCACCAGGCGGCCGTGCTCGCCGTGCAGCTGCGCAGCATGACGGGACCGGTCATCAACGCCGCAGCCCCGATCGGCGCCGCGGTGGAGCCGTTCGTGTTCCTGCTCGCCGTGTTCCTGATGGCCTGCTTCGTCGGCTACTACGTGGTGTGGAACGTGACGCCGGCGCTGCACTCGCCGCTGATGGGCGTCACCAACGCGATCTCCTCCGTGATCGTGGTGGGCGCCATGCTCGCCACCGGCCTGGGCGACAGCATCGTGGCGCAGGTGTTCGGCTTCCTGGCGGTGCTGCTGGCCAGCGTCAACATCTTCGGCGGCTTCACCGTGACGCAACGCATGTTGGCGATGTTCCGGCCGCGAACATCCGCTGCCAAAATCGTCATCAAGCAGTAGGCCGCCCGGAATGTCGCCCAGCCTGACCGCGCTCGCCTACCTCGTCGCCGCCGTCCTGTTCGTGCTCGCCCTGCGCGGGCTGTCCAGCCCGGTCAGCGCGCGCCAAGGCAACAACTTCGGCATCGCCGGCATGGCCATCGCCATCGTGGCGACGCTGCTGCGCACCGGCATGTCCGGCAGCGGCTACGTGCTGATCGTGGCCGCCATCGCCATCGGCGGCGCGATCGGCGTCACCGTGTCCCGCCGCATCCAGATGACGGCTCTGCCCCAGCTGGTGGCGGCGTTCCACTCGCTGGTGGGCTTAGCCGCCGTGTTCGTGGCCGCCGCCGCGCTCAACGCCCCGGCGGCGTTCGGCATCGGCGTGCCAGGCCATATCCATGGGCAGAGCCTGGTGGAGATGTCGATCGGCCTTGCCATAGGTGCTGTGACGTTCACCGGGTCGCTGATCGCGTTCGCCAAGCTGCAAGCGCTGATGAAGGGCACGCCGATCACCTTCAAGTACCAGCACCAGCTGAACGCCGGATTGGGCGCCCTGCTGCTGCTGCTGATCGTGGCGTTCTGCCTGACCGCCAGCCAGGCGGTGTTCTGGCTGGTGGCGCTGGTGGCGCTGGGCTTGGGCTTCCTGCTGATCATCCCGATCGGCGGGGCGGACATGCCGGTGGTGGTGTCCATGCTGAACAGCTACTCCGGCTGGGCGGCCTGCGGCATCGGCTTCACCATCCAGAACCTGGCGCTGATCATCACCGGGGCGCTGGTGGGCGCGTCGGGCGCCATCCTGTCCTACATCATGTGCAAGGGCATGAACCGCTCGATCTTCAACGTGCTGCTGGGCGGCTTCGGCACCGGGTCCGCCGCCGCCGTGGCGGGCGCCACGGCAAGGGGCGAGCAGCGTTCGGTGAAGGCCGGCAACGCGGACGATGCGGCGTTCATCATGAAGAACGCGTCCAAGGTCATCATCGTGCCCGGCTACGGCATGGCGGTGGCGCAGGCGCAGCACGCGCTGCGCGAGATGGCGGACCTGCTGAAGGAGGAGGGCGTCACGGTCAAGTACGCCATCCATCCCGTGGCGGGCCGGATGCCGGGCCACATGAACGTGCTGCTGGCCGAGGCCAACGTGCCGTATGACGACGTGTTCGAGCTGGAGGAGATCAACAGCGAGTTCGCCACCGCAGACGTGGTGTACGTGATCGGCGCCAACGACGTGACCAACCCGGCGGCCAAGACGGACAAGACGTCGGCGATCTACGGGATGCCGATCCTGGAGGTGGAGAAGGCGGCGACCGTGCTGTTCATCAAGCGCTCCATGGCGTCGGGCTACGCGGGCGTGGAGAACGAGCTGTTCTTCCGGCCCAACACGATGATGCTGTTCGCGGACGCGAAGAAGATGACGGAAGAGATCGTGCAGGGCTTAGGGCGGTGAGGGCCTGGCAGGCCAGCGCGCTTCTTCAGGCGCCTGGTCAATGGTGCCGCGAGCCTGGCCGGCCGCGGCGCGGAGCTTGATCCTCACGGACATGTGCCGCAGGCGAACCGAGCGCTTGGCCGGCCGCGGAGGGCAGGGCCGCAGGAACCGCCGTTTGCTGCGCGCGCTCACCCTGGGGATCGGCCTGCTGCTCGGCCGGGAAGCTTGCGCCGACGCGCCGCCGGACGCCGGGCGCGTGTTCGAGGCCGTGCGCGCGTCGCCGCCCCGGCTCCGCGCGTTCCTGCAAGCGATGCCCAAGGGCGGCGAGCTGCACACCCATCTCTGGGGCGTGCCCTCGGCCGAGGACTTCCTGGGCTGGGCCGCCGAGGACGGGCTGTGCTTCGACGTGTCGGCGCTCTCCCTGGCGGTTCCGCCCTGCGCCCAGCCCGGCGCGCCGGCGGTCGCGGGCCTGGCAGCCCACGACCCCGCCCTTTATGTGACGGCCCTCGATGCCCTGTCGTTGCGGGGGCAAAACGCGGGCGTCGGCACGCAGCTCCGTTCGGGCCACGACCAGTTCTTCATGACGTTCGCACGGTTCGCGCCCGTGGCCTTGCACCAGCCGGGCCGGATGCTCGCGGCCGCGCGCGCGCTCGCGGCCGGCGACCATGTGAGCTACCTCGAGCTGCAATCCAATCCAGTGGCCGTCGCCGAGGCGGGGGAGGCGGCGCGCGGGGGCTGGGCGGCAAAGGATTTCGCGGCGAGCGAGGCGGCGCTGGCGCCCGCCATCCCGGCCTTGCTCGCCAGTGCGCGCGCGGAAACCGATGCCATGGAGGCGGAGGCGGCGCGGCGCCTCGGCTGCGCCGCCGGCCAGGCAGAGGCCGCGTGCGGGGTGATCGTGCGCTACCAGGCGTTCGCCCTGCGCAGCGGGCCGCCCGCGGCCGTCTTCGGGCAGCTGGCGCTGGCCTTCGCGCTCGCCGAGGCCGATCCCCGCTACGTGGGCGTCAACCTCGTGGCGCCCGAGGACGATCCGGTGGCAGTGGCCGACTACGACCTGCACATGGCCATGCTGCGCTACTTCGCGGGCCGCCACCCAGGCGTGCCGATGGCGCCGCACGCGGGCGAGCTGGCGCTCGGCCTGGTGCCGCCCGGCGCGATGCGCGACCACATCGCCAAGGCGGTCGCCATCCCCGGCGTGCTCCGCATCGGCCACGGGGTGGACATCGCGCACGAGGCGGACGCGGCCTCGGTGCTCGCGCGCATGGCGGCAGCCCGCATCGCCGTGGAGGTCAACCTGACCAGCAACGACGTGATCCTTGGCGTGAAAGGGTCCGAGCACCCGTTGGCGCTATACCGCGCGGCGGGCGTGCCGTTCGTGCTCTCGACAGATGACCAGGGCGTGTCGCGCACCGACATGACCCGCGAGTACGAGCGCGCCGTGGAGGAGCAAGGCTTGGGATACGCGGAGCTGAAGGCGGCGGCGCGCGCGAGCCTGGAATACGCGTTCCTGTCCGGCGCCAGCCTGTGGCAGCCTGGTGCGCCAGGAACGTTCATCCCGCAATGCGCCAGCACCATGCCGGGCAACGCGCGCGTGGAACCGCCCTGTTCCGATCTGCTGGCCCGCAGCGACAAGGCGCGCGCGCAATGGCGGCTGGAGCGCGACCTGGCCGCGTTCGAGGCTTGGATCGTCGCCGCACCGTTCTAGCCGCGCCAGGCGCGCGGTGAGCGAACCCTGACGTGCTCTATTTTTGGGCAAATGCGCGGAAGCAGCCGTAAAATAAGCTGATTGCGCAAGATTTGCGGCGGATTGTGAACAACCACATGGCATGAAAGTTGCTTCATCTCCGCAACATCTGCCGGCATGTGTGCCGTGACGGAAACGAGGGATGCGGGATTTGATGTTGAAAGCGATCGCCGTCGCAGGACTGTTGCTGACCAGCGCCATCGCCCGCGCGGAGCAGCTGGTGATCGCGGACAACGACTATGACGGACCCGCCGGCGTGCAGTCGGTCCTGCCGCTGCTCGCGAAGCCCGGCATTACGGTGCTGGGCCTGACGGTCGTGACCGGCGACGGCTGGCGGGACGAGGAGACGGCGGCCTTGCTGCGCGCGCTGGAGGTGGGAGGCCTGACCTCCATCCCAGTGCTGAACGGCGCGGTCTACCCGTTGGTCAACACTCCGGAAAGGATGGCGGCCTGGGAAGCGCGATACGGCAAGATTCCCTGGAAGGGCGCGTGGAACGGTCCCGAGATGGGGGCTGGATTCCACCCTGGCGAGCCGTTCCTGGTTCCCGCCATGCCGGAAGGAGCGCCGGAGGCCAAGCCCGCCGACGAGGGGGCGGTCGCGTTCCTGGTCCGCCAGGTGCGCGCGCACCCGCACGAGGTGACGATCCTGGCCGCCGGTCCGATGACGAACCTGGCACTCGCGCAGCGCATCGACCCGCAATTCGCCTCTCTTGCCCGCGAGCTGGTGTTCATGGGCGGCCTGATCGACACCAACATGGCGCAGGTCACCGGCAGCGCGAACTTCGCATCCGACTTCAACATGCTGTTCGACCCCGAGGCGGCGCACATCGTGCTGACGGCGCCATGGGCGCGGATCACCGTGATCGGCAACGTGTCCAACGGCACGCTGATGACGGAGGAGATCGCGGGGCGCTTTGCGGCGCAGGGCGGAGCGCTCGGCCGCTTCCTCGCGCGCCACGCGCAGCTGGGCCTGCCGCTGTGGGACGAGCTGGCCGCCGCGGTCGCCGCCGACCCGACCCTGGTGACGGGGGAGGCGGAAGCGTTCATGGACATCGACTTTGGCGAGGGCATGAACTACGGGCGCGTGCACGTCTGGCCCGAGGCGCTGCGCCCGGGCCTGGGCGAGCAGAAGGTCCGCATCGTCACCGCAGTCGATCAGGCACGATTCGTGGACGGGCTGGTCCACGACGCCGCCAGGGGATTGCCATGACCGGTGATCCGATCCTGCATGGAGGACGCATGATGCCGGCCAGCACGGATAGCTTGATGTCGGCGGCAGGACGGTGGTGTGTGGCGGGGCTGCTGGCTTTCGCGGCCGCAGGCGTGCCATCGCCAGGCATCGCCGCGCCCCAAACGGGCGGGCCGGACCCGGGGCCGACGGCGCAGGCCGGCCAGGCAGCCGCCGGCGGGAGCGACAATGCAGCCGCCGATGTCTACGTTTCCGCGACGAGGCAGCGCGAGAAGGACCAGGATGTTCCCGTCTCCACCTCCGTCCTGAGTCCGCTGCAGCTCAACGACATCTTCAGCAACGGCTCGTCCGTCACCGGCCTTGCAGGGCAGACTCCCAGCCTGAACGTCGAGTCGTCGAACGGCCGCACGTTCCCGCGGTTCTACATCCGCGGCTACGGCAACACCGATTTCAACACCTTCGCCTCCCAGCCGGTCGAGTTCGTGTACGACGACATCGACCAGGAGAACGCGGTGCTGAAAGGGTTCCCGATCTTCGACGTGCAGGACGTGGAGATCTACCGCGGGCCGCAGGGCACGCTGTTCGGCCGCAACGCGCCGGCGGGCGTCGTCAGCGTGCAGTCCATCCAGCCGGTCCTGGGCCAGAACAGCGTGCAGGTCACCGCGTCCGAAGCGACCTACAACACCGCCAACCTGGTCGGCGTGGTGAACGGGGCGGTCAACGACCGCATCGCGGTGCGGCTGTCCGTGCAGGACCAGCGCCGCAGCGACTGGGTGAGCGACCCGATCACCAGCACGCTCATCAACGGCTACAACGACTTCGCCGTGCGCGCGCAGGTGCTGCTCAAGCCGGCGGACAACTTCACCGCCGTCCTCAACGTCCATGGCCGCAACCTTGACGCATCCGCGCAGCTGTTCCGCGCCAACATCATCCAGCCGGGGACGGACAACCTGGTGGCCGGGTTCCAGGCGGACTCCATCTTCACGGACGGGCGCAACACCCAGCAGCTTGGCACCGGCGGCTTCAACGCGCGACTCACCTGGGAGCTGGGCAATCTCACCGTGGTGTCCATCACCGGGTTCGAGAAGATATTCGGCTACTACACGCAGGGCGACATCGACGGCGGGTTCAACCTGCCCTCGGGCGCCAACGGGCCGACCGTCAGGGCGGCGAACGGGCGGGTGATCGGCATCCCGTTCCCGGTCGACACCGGCGGCGGCGTCACGGACCACAACCAGTTCACCGAGGAATTCCGGGTCCAGTCCAACTACACCGGGCCATTCAACTGGCTGGCGGGCGCGTATTATTTCTATGAGACAGTGACCGCTCCCAACATCGACTTTGACCGCACCGGCACGATCATCACCGACTCAAACGTCGCCCGCCAGATCAACTACGCGCCCGCGGTGTTCGGCTCCGTCACCTACAACGTGCTGCCAGACCTGGAGCTGCGCGGCGGCGCCCGCTTCACCTACGACGACAAGCATTTCAAGATACTGTCCGCAGTCAACCAGAGCTTCGCGGGCAGCACCAGCGCGGTGGCGCTGGGGCGCAACCTGAGCGGCGACTTCAGCGCGACGTACCATGTGCTGCCGGATGTCAGCGTGTACGGCCGTTTCGCGACGGGGTTCCGCGCCCCTTCGTTCGGCTCGCCGTCCTCGACGGTCGGCATCCAGGTCGCAAGGGCCGAGGACGTCGTCTCGGAAGAGGTCGGCATCAAGTCCTACCTGTTCGACCGGCGGGCGAAGTTCAATTTCGACCTGTACCATTTCGACGTGAGCAACCAGCAGCTGACGGCTGTGGGAGGGCAAGTCAACGCCACCCACCTGCTCAACGCCAGGAACACCCTCGGCGAGGGCGCCGAGGCCAGCCTGGACGTCAACGTGGCGAGCGGCTTGGTTTTCCGGGTCGATGCGAGCTATAACTTCACGCAGATCCAGGACCCGACGCTCGCAGTCGCCGTATGCGCCGCCTGCACCGTCACCAACCCGCTCAACGCATCCGGCAACGCGCTGATCAATGGCAACTCCTTGCCGCAGGCGCCGCGCTTCATCGTGGACCCCTCGGTGCGCTACAACCGGCCGGTCGGATACGACAGCGAGGTGTTCTTCTACGGCGACCTCGCGTTCCGCAGCAAACTCAATTTTTTCCTGTACACCTCCAAGGAGTTCACCGGGCAGCCTTTGGCTGATCTCAAGCTCCGGGCGGGCTACCGCTGGAACTCCGACCGCTATGAGGCTTCGGCGTTTTGCAGCAACTGCGCGAACCAGATCAAGGCGATCGGCGGGATCGACTTCAACAACCTCACCGGCTACATCAACGAGCCATTGATCGCAGGCGTCCAGGTCAGTGCGAAGTTCTAGGACGCCGCGCCGTCTCCTTGCGTTGGCGCCAGGCATGATCGCCGCCGGCTTGGCAAGCGCTGGAGTTGCCGCCAAGGCGGCGCCGGTCCCGGTCATCATCGACACCGACATCGGCGACGACATCGACGACGCCTTCGCGCTGGCGTTGGCCGTGCGCGACCCGCGGCTGGACGTGGTGGGCGTCACGACCGCGTTCGGCGACACGGCGATGCGGGTGCCGCTGGTCCGGCGCCTGCTGCGGGCGATGGCGCGGCCCGACATCCCCGTCGCGCAAGGCATCGCCACCCCCGACCCGACCCCGTTCACCCAGCGGGCCTGGGCGGAGGCGGAAGCGGACCGCTCGGCCGCCCCGGATGCCGTGAGCTTCATCGCTTCAGCGGCGTCGGCGCGCCCGGGCCAGGTCACGCTGCTGGCGCTCGCGCCGATGACCAACATCGAGGCGTTGATCCGCCGGGACCCAGCGTCCTTCGGGCGGCTCAAGCAGGTTGTCATGATGGGCGGGTCCATCGGCGCCGGCTACCGCGCAGCTGGGTCCGGCCCGGGGCCGCCCAGCGCCGAGTACAACGCGGCCCAGGCGCCGGGCGCGCTGGCCGCGGTGCTGGACGGCGGCGTGCCGGTGACGATGTTCCCGCTGGATGCGACGCAAGTCACCCTGGGGCAGGCCGCGCTGGACCGCCTGTTCGCGCAAGGGTCGGCGGCCTCAGACGCGCTGCGGTCGCTGTGCCTGCAATGGCGCGCCGGGAACGCCTGGGGCCAGGCCACGCCGACGCTGTTCGACGTCGTCCCGGTCGCCTGGCTCGCGGACCCGGCGGTGTGCGCCGTGCGGCCGCTCAGGATCGCAGTGGACGCGGGAGGGTTCACGCGCGCCGGGCCAGGCGAGCCGAACGCGCGCGCGTGCCTGGACGAGCGAGGGGATGCCGTGCGGAAAATCCTCCTGACGGCATTGATGGAAAGGTCGGATGGCGATGCTCGGTAGCCCGCGGGCAAGCTGGTGGGCCGGAGCGGCCCTTGCATTCGCGGTTGGGTCGGCCCTGGCCGCCGAGCCGCCCGTGCCGCCCCTGCCGGAGCCGGCCGCGGACCGCATCGCCGTGAAGGTCATCGTCGTGGCCAACTTCGAGCCTGGCGCCGACACGGGCGACGCGCCGGGCGAGTTCCAGCTTTGGGCCGAGCGCGAGCACCTGGACGAGGCGATTCCCGTCCGGGGCGCGCTCCACCCGCTCAAGCGCAACAACCGCGGCCTGTTCGGCATCGTCTGGGGCGAGCCGGACACCATGGTGAGCGGCGTCGCCGAGCAGCTGGCGGCGCTCGTGCTGGACCCGAGATTCGATTTCCGGAAAACCTACTGGCTGTTCACCGGCATCTCCGGGACCGATCCGAACGTCGCCTCCGTGGGCAGCGCCGCCTGGGCGCGCTGGGTCGTGCAGGGCGACACCCTGCGCGAGTTCGATGACCGGGAGCTGCCGGCGGGCTGGCCGTATGGCTTGTTCGCCATCGGCGCGAAGCGTCCCAACGAGCTGCCCAACGACCCGCACAGCTTCAGCGGCGTGCTCGACCCTGGCAAGCTGAGCATGGCGTTGCCGCTGAACCAGGGCCTTGCGCGGTGGGCGTACGGCATGACCAAGGGCGTCGTCATCCCTGACACGCCCGACCTTCAGAAGGACCGGGCGGCTTGGACGGGGTACCCCAACGCGCAGCGCCCGCCCTTCGTCCTGCTGGGCGAGACGCTTGGGTCGGCACGCTATTGGCACGGCGAGCGCCGCACGCGGTGGGCCGAGGATTGGGTGCGCCTGTGGACCGGCGGGCAGGGCGTGTTCGCGATGTCGAACATGGAAAGCCAGTCGCTTGCCGGCGCCTTGAACGTCCTGTCCAAGGACGGCCTGGTGGACCTCAACCGGGTGATGATGCTGCGCACGGCGAGCAACCAGACCGAACCGCCGCCAGGGACCGCCGCGGCCGAAAGCGTGGGCGACGAGGGTCCGGGGCAGCTGGTCGCGTTCGAGGCCAACTACCGCGTCGGCGCCCCCGTGGTGCACGAGATCCTGGAGCATTGGCCGCAGTACGAGGATCGGGTTCCGGCGGCCGGTCCTGAATGAGGTTTGCGGGGGGTCGGCGGCCCATGCCTCCGGCCCAGTTCATGGTTTCAAGTCCGCTCCGCTTCCGCGAACCGGTAGCCCACCCCCGCCTCCGTCCGCACCAGCGCGCCGCCGGCGGCGCCCAGCTTTTGGCGGATGTGGCCGACGTAGACGCGCAGGTACTGCACGTCCTCCGCGTGCGCCTTGCCCCAAACGGAGGTGAGCAGGTGGCGGTGCGTCACCACGCGGCCGGCGCTGCGCACCAGCATGGCCAGCAGGTCGTACTCCAGCGGGGTGAAGTCCACGGCCGCGCCCGCCACGCTGACCCGGCGGCGCAGCAAGTCGACCTCCACGCCGTCCCGCCGCCAGACCGCGTCCGCGCCCTCTTCCTTCAGCGCGCGTCGCAGGCAGGCGCGCAGCCGGGCCAGCAGCTCGCCCACCACGAAGGGCTTTTCCACGTAGTCGTCAGCGCCCCCGTCCAGGGCGCGCACCTTCTCCGCTTCCCGGTCCCGGGCGGACACCACGATGATGGGCACGGCAACCACGGCCCGCAGGCGAAGCAGCGCGTCCTGGCCGTCCATGTCCGGCAGCCCGAGGTCCAGCAGCACGGCGGCTGGATTGCGGGTGGCGGCAAGCTGCAGGCCCTTGGCGGCGGTGTCGGCGCGCAGCGCGTCGTAGCCTTCCGCTTCCAGCGCGGGGCGCAGGAAGCGGTGGACCTGCGGCTCGTCGTCCACCACCAGGATCGTGCGCTCCGTCATGCCCGGAAGGCCGGCAGGCGGAGGGTGATGACGGTGCCGGGCAGGCCGTCCGCCGGCAGGTCGGGGCGGGGGCTTTGCGCCGTCACGCTGCCGCCCATGGCCTCCACCAGGCCGCGGGCGATGGCGAGGCCGAGGCCGGTGCCGGGCGGGCCGCGGTCGCCCCGGCCGGCGCGGAAGAAGCTGTCGAACACGCGGGGCAGGTCCTCCGGCGGGATGCCGATGCCGGCATCCGCCACCGCCACCGCCACCTGCGCGCCGTCCGCGGCGGCGCGGACGGAGACGAGGCTGCCGCCGGGCGCGTACTTGACGGCGTTCTCCAGCACGTTGAACAGGGCCTGCTCCAGCAGCGCCGGGTCGGCCCGCACGGCAAGAAGCGGGTCCGGCAGCTGCACCGCCACGTGCGGGCCGGGCGGCAAGCGGGCGGCCACGGCGTCCAGCGCGTCGGCCAGCGGCACGCAGGCCAGGCGGGGCGCCACCTCGCCGCTTTCCAGCCGGGTCATTTCCGTGATGTTGCCGAGGAAGCGGCCCATGCGCGCCACGTCCTGCTCGATGCTGTCCAGCAGGTCGGCGCGGGTGGGCGCGTCCATGCGGTCCCAAGCGGCGCGCAGGGTGCCGGCCGCGCCGCCGATGCCGGTGAGCGGGGTGCGCAGGTCATGGCCGAGGGAGGCCAGCAGGGCGGTGCGCAGCCGCTGCGTTTCCTCCATGGCCTCCGTGCGCGCGCCGGCCTGGGCCAGCAGCACGCGCTCCCACGCGACGGCGGCGCTGTCCGCCAAGGCGGCGATGGCCTGCAACGCGGGAGAGGAGGGCGGCGGCTCGCCGCGGATGCCCAGCACGCCGAGCGTGGCCCGCACGGTGCGCAGCGGCAGGAAGCGCCATGCGCCGCCGGGCAGGGTGGCGGTGCCGCGCCCGGTCGGCTCGCCATGCGCCCAGCACCAGCGTGCGGCGGCCCATGCGCCCTCGTCCATGGTGTCCGCGCTGGGGGCGGCGGCGCGGATGTCCAGCTCGCCCGCGACCGGCGCCAGCACCAGCCCGCGCCCAGCCAGCTCGCACGCCTGGCGCGCGATCTCCGTCAGCAGCTCAGGCTCCGTCGCCGCCTGGCCGAGGCGGCGGCTGAACGCGCCGATGCGGCGCAGCCCGTCCACCCGCGCC
>CAXTNC010000017.1:12956-27475 GCA_964245495.1 uncultured Acetobacteraceae bacterium | reverse complement strand
CCGACATGGAGGCCGCCGCCGCGCTGCTGCCGGACCTGGCGCAGGCCGGGCGGACGAAGGCCCAGAGTTCGAGCAAATCCAGGCAGGGCCGCGGTCGCAGGCCCAGACGGCGCAGGGTGGCGGGGGCGTGGACCAGCAGCGGCATGTCGTCGCCGAGCAAGGCAACGGCTTGCGCCGGCGTGCCGGACGCGAGTTCGCCGTCCCCGGTGAGGACGCTGGCCCGGCCATGCCCGGCGACGACGGCAGCGGGGTGCGTGGCGGGCGGCGGCGTCATGCGTGCTATATGTCGTGGCGGACGGGGGTTGCGAGCAAGGGAGGCCGGCTTGTGGGCGAGTTGACGGTGAGCGGGCTGGACGAGGCCGTGCTGCTGGGGCTGAGCCGCTTGGCCAGGCGATGCGCCTCCATGCGATGGAGAACCCTGGGCTGCTGTTCTGCCGACGCTTGTGCTTGGAAGGCTGCACCATGAACGAACTAACGCCCGTTGCAGGCTCTGCGACCATGCAAGCGGAATGCGCCGCCCTGGAGGCGGCATCCCTCAAGGCGCTGGCGCAGCGCCGCGCCAGCGGTGAAGTCCTGACCTACGAGTTGGATGGCTGGGTCGTTCGGGAGCATCCTGGGCGGCGCATTGAGCGCTTGGCTTCCATCAGTGAGTACAGGAACCAGGACTTCCCTTACCCCAGTTTCGCGCCTCCCTCACGTTGAAGCGGCTCATTGTCTATGCCGGCGCCAACGGAACCGGCAAAAGCAGCCTGCGGGCTGGCGGCGCGGACGCGGTTGACGTCGAGATAGACCCGGACCGCATTGCCCGGCAGATCAACCCAGCCGATCCCCGCTCCGTGGATTTTGCCGCCGGCAAGGAAGCCTTGCGCCTTTTCGACCGCACCTTGCATGAAGGCCGCTCCCTGTCGCTTGAAACGACGTTGACGGGCCGCACGGTGCTGGGACGGATGCAGGCAGCCAAGGACGCAGGCTATGAGGTGACGTTGCGCTATGTCGCTGTGAACGATGCCACGATCAACATAGACCGCGTGCAGGCCCGGGTCGTGCAAGGTGGCCACTGGATCGACCCCGACACGGTTCGCCGGCGCGTCGCCAGCAGCCTGGAGAACCTGCCGGCAGCCATGGCGATCGCCGACCGCTCCGTGCTGCTGGACAACTCCGGCCCTGTCCACAGGCAGGTCCTGATCGTGGAGCGCGGCCGGGTGCTGCACGAGGCGCCGGACCCGCCGCGGTGGCTGGCCGGGCACATGCTCCGCATCACGGCCGAGCTGGAGCGCGCGGCCCGCGAAAGCCGCCCCACTCCCTCCGCCTCGGCCGTGGACGGCTGCTGAACCCGCTCGCGGCCAGCGTGGCGGGCGTGGCAGATTGACCACTCCCCGCACAATTCTTAGCTTGCGCGCAATGTCTGACACAGTTCGCAACGATCTGCCCAAGGCCTGGCCCTACGAGGAGGCGGCCAAGGTCGCCGCGCGCCTGCAAGCGTCCGCCAAGGCCGAGGCGCTGTTCGAGACCGGCTACGGCCCTTCTGGGCTGCCGCACATCGGCACGTTCGGCGAGGTGGCGCGCACCAGCTGGGTGCGGCGCGCCTTCACCGCGCTGACCGGCAAGCCCTCCCGCCTGCTCGCGTTCAGCGACGACATGGACGGCCTGCGCAAGGTGCCGGACAACGTGCCCAACGCCGTCATGCTGCGCGAGCACATCGGCCAGCCGCTTACCCGTGTGCCGGACCCGTTCGGCACCCATGCAAGCTTCGGTGCCCACAACAACGCCCGGCTGCGCGCCTTCCTGGACCGGTTCGGCTTCGACTATGAGTTCGCCTCCTCCACCGAGTACTACCAGTCCGGCCGGTTCGACGCGGCCCTGCTGCGGGTGCTGGCGCTGCATGACGAGATCCGCGCCGTCGTGCTGCCGACGCTCGGGCCGGACCGCCGGGCCACCTACTCGCCCATCCTGCCGATCCACCCGGTGAGCGGCCAGGTGATGCAGGTGCCGATCGAGGCCACGGACCCGGCGGCCGGCACCGTCACCTGGACGGACCCGGCGGGGGAGCGGTTCACCACCTCCGTCACCGGCGGCGCGTGCAAGCTGCAATGGAAGGCGGACTGGGCCATGCGCTGGGCGGCGCTCGGCGTCGATTACGAGATGAGCGGCAAGGACCTGATCGACAGCGTGCGGCTGTCCGGCCGGGTGTGCCAGGTGATGGGGGCCATCCCGCCGGTGGGCTTCACCTACGAGCTGTTCCTGGACGAGGCGGCGCAGAAGATCAGCAAAAGCCGCGGCAACGGGCTGACGGTGGACGAGTGGCTGCGCTACGCCCCGCCGGAAAGCCTGGGGCAGTTCATGTTCCACCAGCCGCAGCGGGCCAAGCGGCTGTTCTTCGACGTGATCCCCCGGGCGGTGGACGATTATCTCGCCAATTTGGGCCGCGGCGGCGATGACCCGGCGAACCCCGCCTGGCACATCGGCGGCGGGCGCATCCCGAACGAGGCGGGCAGCCCGATCCCGTTCACCATGCTGCTCAACCTCGCCAGCGTGGTGAACGCGGACACGCCGGACATGCTGTGGGGCTTCATCCGCCGCTACCATCCGGGCGCCGGCCCCGACGGCACGCCGTTCCTCGCCCGGCTGGTGGACCATGCCGTGGCCTACTACCGGGACTTCGTGCGCCCGGCCAAGCGCTTCCGCCCGGCGACCGCCATGGAGGCCGTGGCGCTCACCGACCTGGCGGACACGCTGGCCGCCCTGCCCATGAACAGCACGCCCGAGGCGATCCAGGACGAGGTGTACGCCGTCGGCAAGCGCCACCCGTTCCCGGCGCTGAAGCAATGGTTCGAGTGCCTGTACCAGGTGCTGCTGGGGCAGCAGGAGGGGCCGCGCTTCGGCGGCTTCGTGGCCCTGTACGGCGTGGCTGAGACGGTGGCGCTGATCCGCGCCTCCCTGGCGCGCCCCCCCTTGGACAGCACGGCGGCAGCCGCTTGAAGCCCAACCTTCGCCACCTGCCGGCGCTGCTCGGGGTGCTGCTGCTGTTCGGCGCCATCTACGTGGTGCAGCGGGAGTTCCACAACCTCAAGCTGGCGGATATCCGCGCCTCCTTGGCCGCCATCCCGTCCCAGGCCCTGCTGCTGGCCGCGGGCGCCACGGTCGTGTCCTACGGCGTGCTCACCTTCTATGACCGGCTGGGCACGATCTACGCCGGGCACAAGGTGCGCTACCGCCGGGTCGCGTTCGCCTCGTTCTGCGCCTACGCGCTGTCGCACAACCTGGGCTTCGCGGCCGTGTCGGGGGCGGCGGTGCGCTACCGGCTGTACTCGCACTGGGGGCTGACACCGGTGCAGATCGCCAAGGTGGTGGGCTTCTGCTCGCTCACCTTCGGGCTGGGCGGCCTGGTGCTCGGCGGCTGCATCCTGTTCTTCGAGCCGCGATCCATCCCGTTCTTCAGCGGCGTGCTGCCGCACTGGGCGTTCCCAGTGGTCGGCAGCGCCATGTGGCTGCTGGTGGCGGCGTACGTCGTGATCTCCCGCGTCGCTGGCCGGGTGAGGTTCCGCGGCCACGAGTTCGACCTGCCAAGCTGGCGCATGGCGATCCTGCAGGTGTCGCTCGCCTCCTTGGACGTGGCGGTGACGGCGGCGATCTTCTTCACGCTGCTGCCGGCCACCCACGGGCTGACCTATCTCCGCTTCCTCGCGTGCTATCTCGCCTCCTACAGCGCCGGGCTGCTGGCCAACCTGCCCGGCGGCATCGGCGTGTTCGACACGGCCATGCTGCTGGGACTGGACGGCTACCTTCCTGCGCCCGTGGTCCTGGGCGCCATCCTGGTGTTCCGGCTGTACTACTACATCATCCCGCTGTTCCTGGCAGGCGCCATGTTCGCCGGCAACGAGGTCCTGCTGCGCGGCGGCGCCTTGCTGAAGCGCGGCGCGCTGGCGCGCGGCGCGCAGTCCCTGGCGCGGCTCAGCGAGCCGGACTTCGCCGTGGGCGCGGCCACCGGCGCGGTGGCGATGTGCGGCGCGCTGCTGCTGTCCTTGGGCGTGCTGGACGACCGGCCGGACTTCTCCTGGATCGACCCGGACTATGCGGACGCCGCGGCCGGCGCCGGGCAGCTCGTGCCTTCCCTGATCGGGGCGGCGCTGATGGTGCTGGCCATCGGCCTGTCCCAGCGGGTGACGCTTGCCTGGGGCGCCACCATCACGCTCCTGCTGGCCGCCGCCGCCTACGTGGCGGTGCAGGGCGACCAGCTGTGGATATCGGCCGCGCTGGTGCTGTCCGCCATCCTGGTGGCGCCGTTCCGGGATGCGTTCTACCGCCACGCCCGCATCCTGAGCGGCACGCTGCAAGCCGACGTGATCATGCCGCTGGTCGCCTTGGGCGTGTGCGTGGTGGGCTTGGCCGTGTTCGAGCCGCGGGTGCGCACCATGTCCGGGAACTCGTGGTGGGAGATCGTGCTTTCGCGCGACCTGCCGAACGGCCTGCGGGTGATGATGGCGCTGGCCGTGCTGCTGGCTGCCGCGACGCTGTGGCGGATGCTGCGCCCCAGCCGCGTCACTTGGCTCCCCTGGGCGGGCGAGGGCCGTGCCGCCTATGCCGCCCTCGGCGCCCGCCCGCCGGCGAACGCGGACGGCATGGTGATGGGCGAGGCCGGCCGGTCCGGCATCCCGTTCCGCCGCCTAGGTGGCGTCATGCTCGGCCTGGGCGACCCGGCAGGCGCGCCGTCGGACCGCATCTCCGCCATCTGGCGCCTGCGGGACCTGGCGGCCCAGGAAGGGCTTGACCCGGCGGTGTGGCGCGCAGGCCCGGGCTTGCTGAAGATTTACGGCGACCTCGGGCTGACTGCGCTGGCGCTCGGGCCGGATGGCCAGCTGCTGCCCGAAAGCGAGGACGTGGCCCCGTTCTCCTGCGAGTACCTGTGCTGCGTGGCGGAGCGCGACCTCGGCACGCTGGCGCCGCAGCTTGAGATGCTGGCCGGACGCAGCCTCGATCATGCCGCGGAGTGAGCCTTCCTGATCACGGCATCGCTCCGCAGCACCATGACCAGCCCGTTCATCTCCTGTACCGCCTGCCCGTGCTGGTTGCGGGTGGTGGTGCGCAGCAGCACCAGGCCGCGGTCCGGCTTGGAGCGGGACGGACGCAGCTCCATCACCTCGCTGACGGCATGCAGCGCGTCGCCCGGGTAGACCGGGTTGGACCAGGTGACGCTGTCCATGCGCACGCCCAGGCCGCGCCCGCTGGTGCCCGCCATGGCGCTGTCCAGCATGAGCCGCATGGTGAGCGCCGCGGTGTGCCAGCCGCTCGCCACCAGGGTGCCGAACAGGGTGCCCTCCGCCGCCGCCTCGTCCATGTGCTGCGGCTGGGTGTCGAACTGGGCGGCGAACGCCTTGATGGCCGCCGCGTCGATGGTGCGGGGCGCGGAGGTGAACACCTGCCCGACCGCGAAGTGCTCGAACCCAGTCACCATCATCGCCGCTCTCCCTGCCAACCTGCCGCAGCCTAGCGCGTTTGCCAGCCGCCGCCCATGATGCCGCCACGCCTGACGGGAGCCTCGCCTTGCCAACTGCCGTGAACCGGGAACGCATCAGCGAGGGCCGGCCGCATCCGCTCGGCGCAACGTGGGACGGTCTGGGCGTGAACTTCGCCCTGTTCTCCGCCCATGCCGAAAGGGTTGAGCTGTGCCTGTTCAACGAAAGCGGGACGCGGGAGCGGGAGCGGATCGAGCTGCCGGAGTACACGGACGAGGTGTTCCACGGCTACTTGCGGGACGCCCGGCCCGGCACGGTCTACGCCTACCGCGTCCACGGCCCCTACGCGCCGGAGGCGGGCCACCGGTTCAACCCGCACAAGCTGCTGCTTGACCCTTATGCCAAGGCGCACATGGGCCGGCTCGACTGGGAACCGGCCTGCTACGGCTACACCGTGGGCGACAAGGCGGAGGACCTGTCCTTCGACGTCCGGGACAGCGCGCCGTTCATGCCGAAATGCCGCGTCATCGACCCGGCGTTCACCTGGGGCCGGGACATGCCCGTCATGGTGCCGTGGGAGCGCACGATCCTGTATGAGGCGCACGTCCGCGGCTTCACCAAGCTGCATCCCCAGGTGCCGGAAGCCCAGCGCGGCACCTTCGCCGGCCTGGCAAGCCCCGAGGTGCTGGACTACATCCGCTCGCTCGGCGTCACCTCCGTCGAGCTGCTGCCAGTGCAGACCTTCGTGGACGAGCCGCGCCTGCACCAGCTCGGGCTGACCAACTACTGGGGCTACAACTCCATCGGCTTCTTCGCGCCCGACCCGCGCTACGCCTACAGCCCGGACTTCGCGTTCGCCGAGTTCAAGCAGATGGTGGCGCGCTTCCACGACGCCGGGTTGGAGGTGATCCTGGACGTGGTGTACAACCACACCGCGGAGGGCAACGAGCGCGGCGCCACCCTGTCGTTCCGCGGCATCGACAACCTCAGCTACTACCGGCTGCACCGGGAGCGCCGATTCTACATCAACGACACCGGCACCGGGAACACCGTCAACATCAGCCACCCACGGGTGCTGCAGATGGTGATGGACAGCCTGCGCTACTGGGTGAGCGAGATGCACGTGGACGGGTTCCGCTTCGACCTGGCCACCGTGCTGGCGCGCGAGGCGCACGGCTTCGACGAGGGTGGCGGCTTCCTCGACGCCTGCCGGCAGGACCCGGTGCTTTCGGGCGTCAAGCTGATCGCGGAACCCTGGGACGTAGGCCCGGGCGGTTACCAGGTGGGCCAGTTCCCGCCGGGCTGGGCCGAGTGGAACGACAAGTACCGGGACACGGCGCGGGCGTTCTGGAAGGCGGAGGCGCCAGCCTCGGCCATGGCGGCGCGGCTGTCGGCCTCGGCCGGGGAGTTCAACCGGCGCGGGCGGCGGCCCTGGGCGTCGGTGAACTTCGTCACCGCCCATGACGGCTTCACGCTGAACGACGTTGTGACCTACAACGAGAAGCACAATGCGGCGAACGGCGAGGACAACCAGGACGGCACCAGCCACAACATCAGCTGGAACTGCGGCGCCGAAGGCCCCACGGACGACCCGGCGATCAACGACGTGCGCGAGCGCCAAATCCGCAACCTGCTGGCGACGCTGCTGCTGAGCCAGGGCACGCCGATGCTGCTGGCCGGCGACGAGTTCGGCCGCACCCAGAACGGCAACAACAACGCCTACTGCCAGGACAACGAGGTGGGCTGGCTCGACTGGCAGATCGGCGAGCGCGGGCAGCGCCTGGTCAGCTTCGTGCAGGAGCTGACGGCGCTGCGCCACCGCTACCCCATCCTGCGCCGAGGACGCTACCTGACCGGCGACCTGGACACAGGCTCCAACGTGCGGGACGTGACCTGGCTCACGGCCCTGGGCGCGCGGATGGCGGAGCCAGATTGGCGCGACGGCAACTTGCGCTGCTTCGGCATGCTGCTGGACGGCCGCGCCCGCGCCACGGGGGTGCGCCGGGTGTCGAGCGACTCCTCCATGCTGATCGTGCTCAACGCCCACCACGCCGGCGTGGGCTTCACCCTGCCGGCGGTGGCGGGCGGCACCGCCTGGCGGCTGGTGTTCGACACCAACGCGCCGAACCACGAGGAGGAGGTTCCGGTTGGTTATGAATACGTGGTGACGGGCCGCTCCGTGCTGCTGTTCGAGCGCGTGGTGGAGCTGCGCGAGCCGGAGCGCCGCCGCCCACGGCGGCGGCGGGCGGCCGAGGCGCATGCAGCGGGGGAGTGAGGCCGGCTCATTGGCCGTCGATTTCCTTCACGATCCGGTCCGCGTGGTAGATTTTGTCCAGCGCCGTCCGGATTGCGGACGTTGTCACCGCGATGGCGCGGGCTTGCGCGTCGTCGTACCCAAACGTGCCACCCTCTCCCGCGTCGTTGACGGCGAAGATCAGCCCGACCAACCGGCCATCCCGGTCCACCAGCGGCGAGCCGGAGTTGTCGCCGACGATGTCCGCCGTCGTCGCCACGTCCAGCGGCGTCGCCCCGTCCAGGCCGCTCTTCGCGTCGAGCCAGCTCTTAGGCAGGCGAAACGGATCGTGGCCCGTGTCCTGCGCGAACGCTTCGCCCAGCGTGGTCATAGCCGGCATGGCCGCGCCGCCCAGGGTATAGCCTTGCACCACGCCATACGAGAGCCGCGGGGTGAACGTCGCGTCGGGCGCGGCGGACGCGCCGAGAACTGCGTAGCGCGCCTGGTCGATCAACGCCGCATTGACCGTGATGATCGCCTCCACGTTGTCGTCGTCATCGCGGCGGACAGCGCGCGCCATCGGCTCCCACTTGTCGCGCACGTAGGCCACCAGCGGGTCGGTGGAGGCCGCGACCGCTGCCGCGCCGCCGTCGAACAGCGCCTTGCGCTGCTCCACATCAGCGAGCTTGGTGCCGCCAACCAGCCGTTTGGCCAGATCGTCAGGCGACTCGTGGCCTGATAGCCCGGCCACCGCAGCGTCGGCTTCACCCAGGTGGGCCTGCAAGCGGGAGAGTAGCCACGCGAGGCTGCGGATCTCAATCTCGGGGTAGATCGGCGCCGGAGACAGCACCTGCCCGCGCATCTGCGGCAAGGCGGCATCAGTGTATTCGGGCAGGCGCTGGCCGTCCGGCTTGGAGGCCTCCGCCGCGTGCCGCACCAAGGCGAGCGCATTATGCATCAGCGAGGACACGCGCGGCGCGCGCTCTAGGACGCTCCAACGCTCGGCAATGACGCGCTGGTGAGCAACAGCCAGGGCAATCGCATCCCATGCACGGCCATACTGGGCTGACAATGCCGGATCAGCAGCTACGTGGGTACGGAGTACAGCCTCTTCCCGAGTAGCATTTGCGAGCAGGCCTGTATTTGATAGAACGCGGTGCTGAATCGTCGTGCGATAAGCGTTCAACTGAGAGACAAAGGCGAGGAAGTTTGCCTGCCTCGCCAGTTCTGGGTTTTCGCGCGACATCTCCAACATGATGCCGTGCAGTTCCGAAAAGTCCGCCATATCGGTTGGCAAAACTACATCGCGCTGAAACTCAAGCTGGGCCACAGTGTCCAGACGTTCCGTATCACCTGGATTTCCAGAGACGAAAACCAGATCGCCCATTACGGCTGGTTTGGCGGCGAACGATAAATAGTTAGATTTGCTGTCAAGTTTGACATTGCGGTCGTATATGCGAAACAGGCTCATGTCTAAAGCATGAAACGGCCAATCTCTAGTGCTTGAGCCGCCGAATTGAGCCGCAGCTTCCTCCGGCACGAACACCAGCCGCACGTCCTGATAACGGCGGTACTTATATAGGTCGTACACGCCGCCGTGGAACAGCGTCACCACCTCGCAGCGCACGTCGTCCCCGGTGGTGGCGGCTTTTTCGGCGGCGGCGATGGCGGCGGCCTCGGCCTCGTGGAACGCCGGCCCGCTGCGCCCTTTCGTCGCCGCCTTGATCTGGTCGGTCACATGCGTGATCGTTTCCAGCTGGTCTACTTCCAGGTTTGGGCAGCGTTTCTCGTCCGCGGCAGCGGCAGCGTAGAATCCATCAGCCATGAAGTCATGGCCCTCGGACGCGAGGCCCTCCGTGCAGTCCCGCGCGCAATGGTGGTTGGACAGCACCAGCCCGGCCGGTGAGATGAAGCTGGCCGAGCAGCCCGATGCGAGCCGCACCGAAGCGCTGCGCAGGTGATCCACCCAACCCGGCCCGGGGACGAACTGGTGGTCACGCGACAGCTGCTCCAGCGGCAGCTTGTCGAAGGTCCACATGCCAGGGTCGGCCAGCGCCGGCGCTGCGGCTGCCATGACGGCGCCGAAGGCCAGGGCGGCGCGGAACGGGACCATGCGGAAGCTCCAGGTTTGATGCGTCGTGGACCCTATCGGTCGCCAGACAAAACGAGAAGCACCGCCGCAACCCGCAACCAGCGCCGCACCATCACGTTCGCAAAAGGACATGCCGCGTCCCGCCCTGCTCGCCCAAGTCTATACACTCGTGCCGGCCATGCGGGCGAGGGCGCCGGCGCTGGATGCGGAAGCCGCTTTTCCCGCCGACGACATCGCTGACCTGCGCGACGCCGGCGTCTTGCAAGCCATCCTGCCGACCGAAGCCGGCGGCGCAGGCCTGGGAACCGAGCCGGCCGGCGCCGACGGCTTGCTCGCCCTGCTGGGCCTGCTGGGCCAAGGCAACCTGGCGCTGGGCCGCCTGGTGGAAGCGCACGTCAACGCGCTGCGCCTCATCGCCCGCTTCGCCGACACCGCCACCCGGCAACAGGCGGCGCAGGATGCGCGGGACGGCCACCTGTTCGGCCTCTGGGTCACTGATCCGCCCGACGGCGGGCTACGCCTCTTCTGCGGCGTCCTGGACGGCGGCAAGCAGTTCTGCTCCGGCGCTGGGCACGTCACCCGCGCCGTGGTGACGGCGGAGGATGGGGCCGGCCAGACCCGCCTCGCCTACGCCGCCCTGAGCGAGGGCGTCATCGCTGCCCCGCTGCCGGGCGGGCTGGCCGGGATGCGCGCCGCCGCCACCGGGCAAGTCCGCTTCCATCACGCCCCCGCCGTCCCGTTCGGCGAACCCGGCGACTACCTGCGCGAACCCGACTTCTCCTGCGGCGCCTGGCGCACCTCCGCCGTCACGCTGGGCGGGTTGCAGGCGCTGGCCGAGGAGCTGCGCCGCCAATTGGTTGCCCGCGGCCGGCAGGACGACCCGCACCAGCAGGCGCGCGTCGGCGAAACGCTGGTCGCCGTTGAAACCGCCCGGCTCTGGATGGCCGCCGCCGCTGCCCGGGCTGAGAGCGCGGAGGCAGGAGCCGAAGCCATCGCCTACGTCGGCTTGGCCCGGCTGGCGGTGGAGCGGGCCTGCCTGGACACGATGGAGCTGGCCCAGCGCTCCCTCGGCGTCGCGGCCCTGCTGCGCTCCAACCCGGTGGAGCGGCTGTGCCGGGACTTGGCCACCTACCTGCGCCAGCCCGCGGCCGACACCGTGCTGACGGAAGCCGCCGCTGCCGCCATGCGCGCGTGACGACGGTTGGCGCCTTGCTGGCCACCGCCTTCCCCTGCGTGCCCGTGCGCGCCATCACCGGCGGCTGCGCGCTGATCCTGGCGCCTCACCCGGACGACGAGAGCCTGGGCTGCGGCGGCCTGATCGCGGAAAGCTGCGCCCGGAGGGAGCCGCCGGTGGTGGCGGTGCTGACGGACGGCGCCGGGTCCCACCCCAAGTCCCGCAGCCACTCGGCGCCCACGCTGCGGACGGTGCGGGAGGCGGAAACGCTGGCGGCGGCGCACTGCCTCGGTCTGCCGCTGGACCGCGTGGTGTTCCTGCGCCATCCGGACACGCGCGCGCCAACAGCCGGGCAGGCGTTCGACCTCGCGGTGGACCAGGTGGCAGGCCTGCTCGCCCGCACCGGCGCGCGCGCCCTCCTGGCAAGCTGGCGGCAGGACCCGCATCACGACCATGAAGCGGCATCGCTGATCGCGGTGGCGGCGGCGCAGCGGGGCGGGGTGCCGCATTGGGCGTATCCCGTCTGGGGCCGCACCCTGCCGCCCGGCACGCCCGTCCCGGCGGCCCGCGCCGTCCGGCTGGACGTGGCGGCGCACCGGGAGGCCAAGCGCCGTGCCGTCCTGAGCCACCGCTCGCAATGGGCCGGGCTGATCACGGACGACCCGGCGGGCTTCCAGATGCAGCCGGATTTCCTGGCCCTGTTCGACACTGACCATGAACTCTACCTGGAGGGATCATGAGCCGCCGCACGCAGTCCATCGAGCCGGATTACTTCGAGGCGCTCTACGCCGCCGACCCCGACCCGTGGCGCTTCGCCACCAGCGACTACGAGCGGGACAAGTACGCCGCCACCCTGGCCGCGCTGCCGCCCCGGCAGTTCGCCGCCGGGCTGGAGGTCGGCTGCTCCATCGGCATCCTCACCCGCCAGCTGGCGGCGCGGTGCGCGGCCTTGCTGTCCCTGGACGTGGCCGAGGCGGCGTTGGCCCGCGCCCGCGAGCGCTGCCCCGGCGTCGCCTTCGAGCGCAGGGCCGTGCCGGGCGAATGGCCGCCAGGGCGCTTTGACCTGATCGTGCTCTCGGAGGTGCTTTACTACCTGGACGAGGCTGACATCCGGAAAACGGTGGCGCACGCGACGACTGCGCTGGAGCCGGGAGGCTGCATCCTCGCGGTGCATTACCTGGGCGAAACCGACTATCCCAGCACCGGCGACCAGGCGGCGGAGTGGCTGATCGACGCCTCCGGCCTTAGTCCAGCCTTTCAGGTTCGAGGGCCTGGCTACCGCATCGACCGTCTCGACCGGCCTGGCGCAAGTGGCGGAGGATAGCCTCGGCCGCCGCAGTCTGCGCCGCCAGGTCGGACACCGGGACGAGCCGGCGGCGCAGGGCGGGGGAGGCAGCCTCAACAGCCTCCCACGCCGCCCCGAACGTCGCCGTGCGCAGCAATGGCCGCAAGATGAAGGTCGGCAGCAGCAGCTGCGCGGCCAGGTCCGCGGCATCGGCGGCCGGGTTGCAGTAGAGCCTCCGCGAGGCCCCGCGGCACCAAGCCCGGCGCGCGCACTCGGCCGCGGGTTCCAGCCGGTCATCCAGGTAAGGGTCGGGCCGGGTCATGCGCCGGCGGATGGTGTCCGCCATGCCGCCGGGCGCGCGCCCGGCCATCCGGCCGGAGACGGTTACGTGGACCTCCAGCGCATGCCGGATGCGGGCATCGACCCGACGCAGCGCCGCCATCAGGGCGCGGTCCTCGCCGGATGGCACCGCTGGCACGCCGCCGCAGCGCGCATAGGCCTCCGCTGTCACCGCGATGCTGGCGCCTGAATGCTGCGTATGCCTGGGAGCCGGGTCGTGCGGGTCGGGGTCGAGACGGGAATGGATCTCGTCGCACAGGGCATCGTAGGCGCATTCCCGCGCGTCGTCCTCGTGCAGCTTGTTTGGGATCATGCCCCACTCGATCGGGTGCAGCTCCACCCAGCCCGCCACCACGTCGGCCCCGGCGCGCAAGCCAGCAAGGTTGGCCGCCAGCCAGTCCGGGTCCACCAGGCCATCGGCGTCCGTGGTCAGCAACACCCCATCCGGCCCGGCCAGGGCTGCGGCCGCCTGCATGGCCAAGCTGCGCGCCGTGCCGGCGTTGGCCTGCTCCGACGGCAGGATTCGCTCGATCACGTGGAGCTGGGTGCCGGGCTGCAGCGCGATTGACCGCGCAGCATCCGCAGTGCCGTCCGTGCTGTTGTTGACAAGAAGCACGATGTGGTCGAGGCGCGCGCCGCATTGGGCGTCCAGCGCCTCCAGGCAAGGGCCGATCCGGTCGGCTTCGTCGCGGGCTGGGATGGCGGCGATGGCCGGCGCGAGGCATGTCACGTCCGGATGACGTGTTGACGCCCTGTTGGTTGCGTCGGACCAGGCCACAAAATCGAAAGGCCCCGGCGTATGCTGCCGAGGCCTTTCCATTGCCGGACGGTCACGCCGTCAGACAGGAGGCGCTTATGCCCCGCGCATCGGCAGGGCAGGCATCCAGGTCACGGCGGCGGACTGAGCGATCTGACAATGAGACACTGGATCACCTCCTTTCAGTAGGTTTCGGAAGATACCGACATGGGCCATCGCGCCGCTTTCGGCAAGGGGGGCGATGGACGCCGCGGCGGCCATGAACGATGCTGCCGCAGCAACAGCCGGTGCCGCATGCAATTCGACTTCGACGCGCTCCTCGCCAAGGATCGCTACAAGCTGATCACCTCCACAATCATCCCCCGCCCGATCGCCTGGGTGGTGACGCAGTCCGCCGCCGGGGCGGTGAACGCTGCCCCCTACTCGTTCTTCAACGCCGTCGGCAGCGACCCGCCGTTGCTGTCCGTCAGCATGGGGGCGCCCAGCCCCGGCGCGGACAAGGACAGCACGGCCAACATCCGCGAGGGCGGCCAGTTCGTGGTCAACCTGGTCAACGAGGCGAGCGCCGCCGCCATGGTCGTCACCGCCATCGAGTTCGCCCCCGGAACCAGCGAGGTGGCGGAAGCCGGGCTGGCCACCGTGCCCTCCGTGCGGGTGGCGCCCCCGCGCATCGCCGGCAGCCCCGTCGCGTTCGAGTGCGAACGCTACCAGGTCATCGACCTGCCGAACGGCAGCCTGGTGCTCGGCCGCATCCTGTGCCTGCACGTGGCGGACGAGGCGGTGCTGGACGCGGCGCGCTGCACCATCGACACCCCCAAGCTGGACCTGGTGGGCCGCATGCACGGCGGCGGCTGGTATGCCCGCACCCACGACCAGTTCGAGGCGCCGCGCATCTCGGTGGCGGAGTGGCAGGCCCGGCCTACTGGAACGGCAGGTAGCGCAGGCTGAACAGGACGATGTTGTTGTCCGTGCCGGCATTGCCGGAGCCGCCCGGCGCCGTCAGGCCCCTGAAGACATCGCGGCGGGTGTAGGAATACTGGATCCCGCTCTGCACCGTGCCGAAGTTGCCCTTCAGGAACCGCCACCACGCGCCGAGCGTGCCCTGCACAAGTCCGGACGTGTTGCCGGTGCAGGTGGCGGTGCTCAGCTCGATGTCGCACCCGGCGTTGGAGTAGAGCGGGTTGCC
>CAXTNC010000017.1:0-12856 GCA_964245495.1 uncultured Acetobacteraceae bacterium | reverse complement strand
TGCGCGAACTTCGCGATGCCGAACACCTCGTAATGGCCATAGCCCGGGTCGGCTGCGGCCTTGACGATGATGTCGGGCGCGATGTCCGTGCTGTAGTTGGCGTTGGGGTCGAGCTGGGAGACGCCGGCGTTGGTGTAGTTGACCGTGCCGCGGTTGCCCGTGGTGTTGGTGGCGGTGCCGAGCGAATAGACGGTCTGCGGGGTCTCAAATGACGCAGCCAGCCAATACTTGCCGCCGAAATCCTTGGCTACGCGCAATTGCGGCGTGCGCTGCCAGGTGAAGCCAGGGACGTACTGCGCGTCGATCGTGTAGGGCACGTTCTCCTGGTGCGGTGTCACGCCCGTCTTGTACAGCGTGGCAAGGCTCCAACTCTGGCCTGCCAAGGCGTGGAGGCCGATGTCGTCGTTGTCGTAGCTGGCATAGTACAGGCGCAGGCGCAGGTTGTAGCTGTTGCTCTCGTTGCTGTTGGCGGTGGGCGCAGCTCCCAGGAAGTCCACCTCCGTGTAGCCCTCGACATGCTCGGCCGGGCTGACGTCGCCGTGCGCCAGCAGCGAAAGGCGGCTCTGCTGCGAGGTCAGGCGGAACTCGGGTTCGTGGTAGGTTTGGCTCTGCCCGAACGGGATCGCGTTGAAGTTGGTGCCGATGCTGGTGGTCTCGTTGCGTGAGCGGTATATGCTTTCCAATGCGGCGAACCCGCCGAGCTGCAAGGTCAGGCCGCCGACGTGGAAGGTGCCCCCCGGCCCGGTGTTGCCCGCATTCTGGGCGCCGGCGCTGGCGTTCGGGCCGTTGATGTTGGTCGAGGTCCAATCCGTCTTCGGCGACGGGTACTCCGGGTGCGCCGGACCGATGCCGACGCCGAAGTCGAGCGGGGTCGGCCGGCCGGTGCCAGCCTTGAACCCGGCGGGAATCGGCAGGTTGGACACCGTCGCCTGCGTCTGCTCCGCCGTGGCACGGGCCTTGGCGGCGTCCTCCTGCGCGGCCCGCACCGCGGCGTCCTTGGCCGCCATGTCGCGGCGCACCCGGCCCAACTCCGCATTCAGGGCGCGGATTTGCGCCTGGATGCTGTTGATCTGGTCCGCTGATTGCGCCAGCGCCGGATCAGCACCCAGCAGCGCCGTCGCAGCCAGCAAGGCCGCGCGCAAGGGTTGAGGCCGCATCGGTCAAGTCTCCGTCGTTCGTGCAGCGCTCCGTTAGCCTGCCGGCAGTTGAATTATCGTGGCATTCCCGTGACGCCGTGATGACAGCGCCGCACTGTGGCCGGAAGGCGACAACACTGGTGGAACCGAACCGCCACCCCTAACATCCACGCCATGGACCTCGCCCCAGCCAGCCTCATCGACGACCCGGGCACGGCCGAGCTGCTGGCGGACCGGCCCATGCTGCGGATGCACGCGCTGGACGGGCTGCTGATGGACGGCGCGCCGCTCCTCGCCATCGCCGCCGCTGTGGGCACGCCTTGCTGGGTGATGTCTGCCGGCACGCTGCGCGCCCGGCTGGCGCGGCTGCGCGCGGCGATGGACCCGGCCGGCATCCACGTCCACTACGCGGTGAAGGCCAACGACCATCTGGCCGTGCTGCGCCTGATGGCGGCGGGCGGTGCCGGGGCGGACGTGGTGAGCGGCGGAGAGCTGCGGCGCGCCCTGCTGGCTGGGGTGGCGCCTGAGCGGATCGTGTTTTCCGGCGTCGGCAAGCAGGCGGCCGAGCTGCTGGCCGCGGCGCAGGCCGGCATCGCCCAGGTGAACGTGGAAAGCGCTGCGGAGCTGGACATGGTCTCGACCGCCGCTTCGGCCGCCGGGTGCACAGTGCCGGTGGCGGTACGGGTGAACCCGGACGTGGGGGCGGGCGGTCACGCCAAGATCACCACGGGGCGGGCGGAGGACAAGTTCGGAGTGGCGCTGGCCGACGCGCCGGCGCTGTATGCCCGTGCCGCCAGCTTGCCCGGGGTGCGTCCGGTCGGGCTGGCGCTGCACATCGGCAGCCAGATCGCGGCCATGGCGCCCTACCGCGCCGCCTACGGACTGGCGGCGGAGCTGGTGCGCGCCTTGCGGGCGCAAGGCCATGCAGTGGCGCGGATGGATTGCGGCGGCGGCCTCGGCATCCGTTACCGCGACGAGCCGGAAGGGTCCCCCGCCGCGCTGGCTGCGGTCATCATGGCGGCGTTCGGCGGGATGGAGCTGGAGCTGATGGTCGAGCCGGGACGCTGGCTGGCGGGGCCGTCCGGCGTGCTGCTGGCCTCCGTGGTGCTGGCCAAGGCAGCCGGCCGGCGCTTCACCGTGTTGGATGCGGCCATGAACGACCTGATCCGGCCGGCGCTTTATGAGTCCTGGCACGGCATCGTCCCATTGGGCGCGGCGGATGCCGCAGCCCCCGTCACGCCAACGGACGTGGTGGGGCCGGTCTGCGAGACTGGGGACACCTTCGCGCGGCGACGTGCGCTGCCCCTGCTGGAAGCCGGCGCGCGGGTGGCGATCCTGGATGCCGGGGCCTATGGTTCCGTCATGAGCTCCACCTACAACGCGCGTCCGCTGGCCGCCCAGGTGATGACCGACGGCGGACGCTGGGCCATGATCCGCCCACGGCAGTCGCTGGAATCCCTCTGGGCGGACGAGGTGGTGCCAGCATGGCTGTGACAGGGTTGCAGGCGCGGCTCGCCGGCCGACGGGCGCAGGCGCGGCGGGTGCTGTGGTTGGAGCGGGTGTGGCCCGCGCTGTGGCCCGCCTTCGCCCTGCTTGGGACTTGGATGGCCGGGGCCCTGTTCGACCTGCCGGCGCTGCTGCCCCCCGTGGGCCGCCTTGCCCTGCTCGCCGCGGCGATGGCGGGCCTGGGCTGGCTGCTGTGGCGCGGGCTGCGCCCGCTGCGCCGCCCGACGGACGAGGAGGTGGACCGGCGGCTCGAACGCGCCTCCGGCCTGCGCCATCGCCCGCTGGCCGTGCTGGAAGACCGCCCCGCCGCGACGGACGCCGCCGGGTCCGCGCTGTGGCAGGCGCACAGGGACCGTGCGGCGGCGCAGGTGGCGCGGCTGCGCGCCGGCTGGCCGCGCCCCGGGCACCCGCCGCGGAACGTGCGTGCAGCCCGGGCGGCGCTGGCGGTGCTGCTGGTGGCAGGACTCGTGGTGGCGGGGCCAGACGCGCCGGGGCGGCTGCTGCGCTCCATTTGGCCCGGCCTGCCGCAGGGCACGCCGGCGCCGGCGCCGCAGCTGCAAGCCTGGCTGACGCCGCCCTCCTACACGGGCATGGCGCCGGTGTTCCTGCACCCCGACGCCCCCGTGGTGAGCATCCCGAGCGGCGCTCACCTGACCGTGAGCCTGACGGGCGGGACGGCCGTCCCCAGCATGGAGTTCGCCGGCGCCGCCCTGCCGTTCGCCGCGCTGGACGCGGCCAGTTGGCAAGGCGAGGGCGACATCAAGGGCGATGGTGACCTCGTGGTGCGCCGGCGCGGCCGCGAGCTGGGGCGCTGGTCCCTGGCCGCCATCCCGGACGCGCCGCCGACGGTCGCCTGGGCCGCGCCGCCGGGAGCGCAGCGCGGGCAGCAGCGGTTGCAGACACGGCTGCCCTGGACCGCCACGGACGATTACGGCCTGGCTTCCGTGCAGGCCGAGCTGCGGCTGAAGGACCGGCCGGCCGCGCCGCCGCTGGTGGTGGCCATCCCGCTGCCCGGCGGCGCGCCGAAGCAGGCGCACGGGGCGTCCTCGCAGGACCTTTCCGCCAATCCCTGGGCCGGGCTGCCCGTGGTGGCGACGCTGGTCGCGAAGGATGCGCCGGGCCAGCGCGCGGCCAGCGCCGAGGCGGAGTTCACCCTGCCGGAGCGGACGTTCAAGAACCCGCTGGCCCGCGCGGTGCTCGATATCCGCAAGCGCCTGAGCGTGGCGCCGGAGGAGCACGGCCAGGCCGCCTCCGACCTGGACGCCCTGGCCCAGGCGCCGGACGCCGACAACAGCACCGGCGCCACCCTCGCGCTCAGCAGCACGGCCGGCATCCTGGCCCGCAGCGGCGACACGGCCGACATCGCGGAAGCGCAGGGCCGGCTGTGGGCGCTCGCGCTGCAGCTGGAGAACGATGCGGTGGCGCGCACCGCCCAGGCCGTGCAGGCGGCGCGCGAGGCGCTGAAGCAGAGCCTGAAGAAGGGCGACAAGACCGACATGGACCGCAAGGCGGAGGCGCTGCGCCGCGAAATCCAGCGCCACCTGCAAGCCCTGGCCGACAAAGCCAAGCGTGACGGCACGCTCATGCCGTTCGACCCGGCGGCGCGCACCCTGAACCAGCAGGATTTCGACAAGCTGACCCAGGAGATGAAGGACGCCGCCAAGGCAGGCCGCACCGACGAGGCGCAGCAGAAGATGCAGCAGCTGGAGCAGATGCTGGAGCAGTTGAAGCAAGCGGAGGCCAACCCGGGCGCCGACCGCCAGCAGGCGCAGCAGCAGCGCAAGCGCGGCCAGCAGCAGATGGGCGCCGCCGAGGATATGGTGCAGCGCGAAGGCGCCATGAAGCAGCGCGCGGCCAGCCGCGACGGCCAGTCCCCGCCGGCCGACGACCCGGCGGGCCGCAACACGGACGCCAAGCAGCAGCGCGCGCTGCGCCGGGCGCTGGGCGACATGATGCAGAACTTCGGCGACCTCACCGGCAAGGTGCCGGACGCGCTGGGCCAGGCGGACATCGCCATGGACCAGGCCGGCCAGGCGTTGACCGCCCGCCACGACAAGGAAGCCAGCGCCGCCCAGCAGCGCGCGATCGACGCGTTGCAGAAAGGCGAGCAGCAGATGAGCCAGCAGATGTCCCAGTCGCTCGGCGTGTCGGTGCAGCCCGGCGAGGGCGAGGGCCAAGGCGACGGCCCCGGCGACCAGATGGCGCAGGATGACGGCCAGGGCGACGACCAGGGCCAGAACCGTGGTGACCGCGACGCGGAGGCAGGCGACGGCCAGCCCGGCGACCAGCAAGCCGATGGCGAGCGCGACCCGTTGGGCCGCCCGACCAAGGACGGCGCCTCCGGCCGCGCGGACGGCGGCGGCGTGCACGTGCCCGACCAGATGGAGCAGGCGCGCACCCGGGAAATCCAGGCCGAGCTGCGCCGCCGCGAGGGCGAGCGGACCCGGCCGCAGGGGGAGCTGGATTACATCGACCGGCTGCTCAAGGCTTACTGATGCATCCGGCATCCTGGGCCCGCGCCGTTGTGCCCAAGCGGGCCGTGCCCGGAGCCGAGGCCCGGAGCCGCCGCCAGCGCTGCCTGCACGTAGCCGCACGCCCGTTTCACGGCCTTGGGCAACGTCATGCCGCCAGCCAATCCCACAGCCACTGCCGTCGCCAGCGTGCAGCCTGTGCCATGGGTGTGGTGCGTCCGCTGGCGGGGGTGCTCGAACACGGTCGTGCCTGACGCGGTGCCGAGCAGGTCGGTCACCACCTCCCCCCCATGGTGGCCGCCCTTGAGCAGCACGGCCCGCGCGCCGCGCCGGAGCAATGCCGCCACCGCGCGGTGCATCGCGGCAAGGTCCGGGATTTCCATGGCGGCCAGCATCGCGGCTTCCGGCAGGTTCGGGGTGATGACGGCGGCGTTCAGCAGAAGGCGCTCCCACAAGGTGCTCAAGGCCGTCGGGTCCAGCAGGGATGCGCCGCCTTTGGCGACCATCACCGGGTCCACCACCAGCGGCAATCCAGTGCCTTCCAACTCGTCAGCCACGGCGGCGATGACGGCAGCATCACCGAGCATCCCAGTCTTGACCGCGTCCGCCCCTGGGTCGCGCAGCGCCAGCGCGATCTGCTGGCGGATGAAGGCCGGGGGCACTGGGTGCACGCCATGCACGCCATGCGTGTCCTGCGCGGTGAGCGCCGTGATGGCGGTGCTGGCATAGCCGCCGAGCGCCATCGCCGTCTTGACGTCCGCCTGAATCCCCGCGCCGCCCCCGGAGTCGGACCCGGCGACCACCAGGACCCTCGGGATCACGCAGCGCGGGCTTGCGTCGCATCCGCGATGGCGGCGCACAGCCCGTCCACCACCCGGCTGACCAGCGCCTCGTCCTCGCCTTCCGCCATCACCCGGATCACCGGCTCCGTGCCGCTGGCCCGCAGCAGCAGCCGCCCCGTGCCCAGGAGGCTCGCCTCCGCCTTGGCAACGGCGGCCTGCACCCGGCCGTCCCCCAGCGGCGAGCCGCCGGCGAAGCGGACGCTGCGCAGCCGTTGCGGCAGCGCGTCGAACAAGCGGCACGCCTCGCTCGCCGGGCATTGCCGCTCCGCCAGCACCGCCAGCACCTGCAACGCTGCGACCAAGCCGTCCCCGGTGGTGGAGTAATCGGCCATGATGATATGGCCGGACTGCTCGCCGCCCAGGTTCAGCCCGTCCGCCCGCATCCGCTCCATCACGTAGCGGTCCCCCACGGCGGTGCGGCGCAGCGGGGTGCCCTGCCCCGCCAGGAACCGCTCCAGCCCCAGGTTGGACATGACGGTGGCCGCCACCGCGCCGCCGCGCAGCCGGCCCGCCCGGTGCCAGCTTTGCGCCGTGAGCGCCAGGATCTGGTCCCCGTCCACCAGTTGGCCGCGCTCGTCCGACAGCAGCAGCCGGTCCGCGTCGCCGTCCAGCGCCAGGCCAAGGTCGGCGCCATGCTCCACCACCGCCCGGCACAGCTGCGCCGGCACGGTGGAGCCGCAATCCCGGTTGATGTTGACCCCGTCGGGGGTGACGCCCATCGGGATCACCGTGGCCCCCAGCTCCCACAGCACGGTGGGAGCGACCTTGTAGGCGGCGCCGTGGGCGCAATCGACGACGATCTTGAGCTTCTCCAGCGTTTGCCCGCGCGGGAAGGTCGCCTTGGCGCCCTCGATGTAGCGTCCGGCCGCATCCGTCAGGCGGGAGGCGCGGCCCAGCGCCGCCGGGGCGGCCATGCGGGAGGACAGGTTGGACCCCATCAAGGCCTCGATCTCGGCCTCCACTGCGTCGGACAGCTTGTAGCCGTCCGGGCCGAACAGCTTGATGCCGTTGTCCTCGAACGGGTTGTGGCTGGCGGAGATCATGACGCCCAGGTCGGCCCGCATGGAGCGGGTCAGCATGGCGATGGCCGGGGTGGGCAGCGGCCCCACCAGGTGCACGTCCATGCCGGCGCTCACGAAGCCCGCGACCAGGGCCGGCTCGATCATGTAGCCGGACAAGCGGGTGTCCTTGCCGATCAGCACGCGGTGCTGGTGGCTGCCGCGCACGAACAGCAGACCCGCCGCCTGGCCGAGGCGCAACGCTGTCTCGGCCGTCATCGGGTCCGCGTTCGCGGTGCCGCGTATGCCATCCGTGCCGAACAGGCGCCTGCCGTTTGCCATCGATCCGCCCACCCGCTTTTGCGACGCCGCTCCTAGCCTAGCCGGCCAGGGCGTGCCAGACCCGCACGGCTTCCACCGTAGCTGCAACATCGTGAACACGCAGTATCCGCGCGCCGCGGGACAAGGCGAACAGCGCGGCGGCCAGCGAGCCGGCTCCTCGCTCCTTCGGCGCCGCCTGCCCACCCAGCGCGCCCACGAATCGCTTGCGGGACACCCCCACCACCAGCGGGCGGCCCAGCGCCGCCACCCGGCCCAGCCCGCGCAGCAGGGCCGCGTTGTGCTCGCCCGTCTTGGCGAAGCCGATGCCGGGATCGAGCGCCACCTGCTCCGGCGCGACCCCGGCCGCTTCCGCGGCGTGCAGGCGGGCGGCAAGTTCAGCCGCGACCTCCCCGGCCACGTCGCCATACTGCGCCAGGCCGGCCATGGTGGCGGGCGTGCCGCGCATGTGCATCAGCACGGCGGGGCAGCGCCGGGCGGCGACCAAGGCAAGGGTCGCCGGGTCATGGCTTCCAGCGGACACGTCGTTCACGATGGCGGCGCCCGCGTCCAACGCCGCGGCCATGGTGGCGGCGTTGCGGGTGTCGATGCACAGCGCCACGCTCAGGCCGCGCAGCCCGGCGATCACCGGCAGCACCCGCGCCTGCTCCTCCTGAGACGGCACGGCGGCGCTGCCGGGCCGGGTGGACTCGCCGCCGATGTCGATGATGTCGGCGCCCTCGGCGGCCATGCGCTCCCCGGCGGCGATGGCGTCAGCCGGGTGGAGGAAGTCGCCGCCGTCGCTGAAGCTGTCCGGGGTGACGTTCAGGATCGCCATGACCAGCGGACGGGACGGCAAGCTGGCCCAACTCACCACGAGAGCGAGGTGCCGATGCCCAGCACGGAGCTGTCCACCTTGTTGTTGTTGGGGCTGTTGGACACGTCGTTCAGGAAGTCGAAGCCGTTCTGCCGACGCTGCGCCCACGCGTAGGACAGGTAGGTCGCGACCCCTGGCGCCAGCGCGTAGGTGCCGCCCGCCGCCGCGCCCTCCTCGAACCGCTGCCCGCCGATCACGGGGCCGGCGTAGGGCACGCCGGTGAGCGAGCGGCTGGTGGCAGTCTGGTTGTCGCCCTCCGTGAAGGACCGCAGGTAGTGCGCGCCGAACACCAGCGGCCCGATCGTGTAGCTGGCGCCGAGGAGCAGCGCCGAGGAGTTCGGCTGGCCCTTGCTGATCAGGTTGCCATAAGCGCCGCCCTGGCCGCCGTAGCGCCCGAACTGGTAGTTGGCGCCGACCACCACGCCGGCATACGTCACGGCGAGGCCGAAATCGGCGACGCTCAGATCATCCTCCGGAAAGTGCCTCGGGTTGCTGGCAGACCCGGCGATGCCGCTGTCCTGCACCCGCCCGGAGCCTTGGTAGGACGCAGTCGCCGCCACGCCGTACACGCCGCCGAAGACGCCGCGGTAGCGCACCAGCGCCTCGTAGGTGTCCTTGCGCCGGGTGTAGTCGCCGGTGCTGGTCGAGCTGAGCGCGGCGCAGCCCGGCGTCGCCACGCTGCTGCCCGAGGCGATGTACTCGCCGGGCGCGGCGGTCGGGCCGCAATCGCCGGCGTTGATGCCGCCGGTCGTGGACGTGCTCGGCTCGAACGACACGCCGAAATCGACCCCTTCGAACTGCGGCGACAGGTAGACGATCTTGTCGCTGCTGTAGCTGTTGGCGTTGAAGTTGGCGTCGGCGAACGGCCAGGTCAGCTGCACGGCGCCCGGCAGCACGAAGGGCAGGTCACCATTCAGCCCGCCCGCGTCGAAGTTCTCCAGCGTGCCGGTCAGATACAGGCTGTTCGGGTCGTCGGAGCTGCCGAAGCGGAGCGTGCCGAACCGGTTGGTCCCGAGATAGCCCCATTCACGCTGCACGTAGAGGGCGCCCTGGGAGCGCACTTGCGCGCCCGCCGGGCCGTAGACGCCGTTGCCGCTGCCGAAGTTGTTGTCTTGCCGTATCTCGATCGACGCGCCGTATTTCAGGCCGTTGGCCGCGATGCCGTCGAACCCGGGATACAGGCGGAAATCATCCTGGAAGCCGTCGTTGGCGAGCCGGTTGAAGCCCGCGTTCGAGGTGTTCGTGGCAGCCGAGCTGATCGCCGTGCTGGCGGCCGAGGCCGGCGCTGCGAAGTTGCTTGTCCGCGCCGAGTCGGTGGGCGTCACGTCGGCGTAGAAGCGGAACCGGCCGTTCAGCCGCACGGTCACCTGGCCCTGCGAGGGGGAGAACGGGTCAGCATCCTGGGCGTGCGCAGGGATGGCGGGAGCCGACGCGGCCAGCACGGCGCCTGCCAGCAGGAACTTGCGCATTCAACCCTCCTCGTCGCCGGGTTAAACGGACGAATCGTCGCAGGATACTGCTCAGACCCTCGTGCTCCGGCAATTCTCCCGCGGAACACGAAGTTGTAAGCGCGAAACAGTGTTGCTTTTGAGCGACAATGGCGTCGGCATGACGAGACGGGGCAGAAGCGTCCGCATCCCCACTGCCAGGACCAACGCCCATGCGCATGACGTTGCAGACTGCCTCGACCATCGCGGACGCGGCCTTGAAGGCCGGGCGCGGGCACGGCTTCCTGCCGCTCTCGGTCGCGGTGCTGGATGCGGGCGGCCACCTGGTCGCCTTCAAGCGCGAGGATGGCGCCGGCATCCTCCGGTTCGACATCGCCTTCGGCAAGGCATGGGGCGCGCTCGGCATGGGCTTCGGCTCGCGCGAGCTGTTCAACCGCACGCAGGCCAACCCGACCTTCATGGCGGCGCTGTCCGCCATCAGCGGCGGCCGGCTGGTGCCGGTGCCGAGCGGCGTGCTGATCCTGTCGGGTGGCGAGGTGATCGGCGCGGTGGGCATCTCCGGCGACAACTCGGATAACGATGAAACCTGCGCCTTGGCGGGGGTGGCGGCAGCCGGGCTGGAGGCCAAGACGGGGCTATGACGGTTTGACTGCACCGCACGCCGCGCTGTAGCATCCAACTCTGGCAGCAGGGTGACTTGCTGCCCCACCGCCGTTGCCACAGGACCACGCCCGATGTTTGCAGTTATCCGCACCGGCGGGAAGCAGTACCGAGTCACACCCGAACTGGTGCTCAAGGTCGAGAAGCTTGAGGTGGAAGCTGGATCGACCATCACCTTCACCGACGTGCTGGCCGTCGGCGGCGAGGCAGGCGTGGCCATCGGCGCGCCCCTGGTGCCCGGTGCCACCGTGACCGCCACGGTGATCGCGCAGGACCGGCTGGACAAGGTCATCATCTTCAAGAAGCGCCGCCGCCAGAACAGCCGGCGCAAGAACGGCCACCGCCAGCACGTCACCGTGCTGCGCATCGGCGAGATCAGCGGCGCCGCCGCAGCCTGAAGGAGAGCAAGGCATGGCACACAAGAAGGCGGGCGGCTCGTCCCGCAACGGCCGCGACACCGCGGGCCGCCGGCTCGGCGTCAAGAAATACGGCGGCGAGGCAGTGATTGCCGGCAACATCATCATCCGCCAGCGCGGCACCAAGGTGAAGCCCGGCGTGAACGTCGGCGTCGGCAAGGACCATACCCTGTTCGCCCTGGTGGACGGCAACGTGAAGTTCTATCGCCGGGCCGACAGCCGGGTCCATGTGGCCGTCGAGACCGTGCCGCTCGCCGCCGAGTAGGCCCGCCGCCGATGTTGTGACACGGGGGTCGGCGCGAGCCGGCCCCTTTTGCGTTTGGACCCTGCTGTCATGAAGTTCCTCGACCAAGCCAAGATATACGTCCGCTCCGGCGATGGCGGGGACGGCGTGATCGCATTCCGGCGGGAGCGGTTCATCGAGTTCGGCGGCCCGGACGGCGGCACCGGCGGCCGCGGCGGGGACGTGGTGTTCGAGGCGGTTCCCAACCTCAACACGCTGATCGACTTCCGCTACACGCAGCACTTCCGCGCCCGCAAGGGCGGCAACGGCGCCGGGCAGGACCGCACGGGCGCCGGCTCGGACGACGTGGTGATCCGCGTCCCCATCGGCACCCAAATCATTGATGACGGCGACCGTGAACTGGTGCTGGCCGACCTCGACGCCCCCGGCAAGCGCATCGTGCTGTGCCGCGGCGGGGATGGCGGCCATGGCAACGCGCACTTCAAGAGCAGCACCAACCGTGCGCCGCGCCGGGCGGACAAGGGCTGGCCCGGCGAGGAGCGCTGGGTGTGGCTGCGGCTCAAGCTGATCGCCGACGTGGGCCTGGTGGGCCTGCCCAATGCCGGCAAGAGCACCTTCCTGTCCGTGGTGTCCGCAGCGCGCCCCAAGATCGCCGACTACCCGTTCACCACCCTGCACCCCCAGTTGGGCGTGGTCCGGCTGTCCCACTCGGAGGAGTTCGTCATCGCCGACATCCCGGGGCTGATTGAGGGGGCGCACGAGGGCGCTGGGCTGGGGGACCGCTTCCTGGGCCACGTCGAGCGCTGCGCCGTGCTGCTGCACCTGGTCGATGGCGCGGCCGGCAACGTGGTGGAAGCCTGGCGCACCGTGCGGGAGGAGCTGGCGGCCTATGGCGGCGGCCTGGCCGAGAAGCCGGAGTTGCTCGTGCTCAACAAGTCCGACGCGATGACCCCGCGCGAGACCGCCGCCCGCCGTTCGGCCCTGGCCCGCGCCTCCGGCCAGCAGGTGGCGCTGCTGTCCGGCGCCACCGGCGCCGGCGTGCCGGAGCTGCTGCGCCGGCTGATGAACACGGTGCACGGCCGCCGCATCGCCGCATGACGCTGCCCGGCGTCGGAGACGCCAAGCTGCCCGGCGTCGGAGACGCCAAACTTCTGGTCGTCAAGATGGGCAGCGCCTTGGTGGTCGATGGCGCGGCCCCGCGCACCGGTTGGCTTCACGGCGTGGCAGCCGATGTTGCCGCCGCCCGCGCCCGCGGCACGGCGGTGATCCTCGTTTCGTCCGGCGCCATCGCCCTGGCCCGGCACGCTCTCGGGCTCACCCAGCGCCGGCTCAGGCTGGAGGAGAAGCAGGCCGCCGCCGCCGTGGGCCAGATCCGCCTGGCGCAGGCCTGGGCGGCAGCGCTGTCCGCCCATGGGCTGACGGCGGCGCAACTGCTGCTCACCCTGGGCGACACCGAGGACCGCCGCCGCTACCTGAACGCCCGCGCCACCCTCACCACGTTGCTGGCCCTGGGCTGCGTCCCTGTCATCAACGAGAACGACAGCGTCGCCACCGCGGAAATCCGCTTCGGCGACAACGACCGCCTGGCCGCCCGCGTGGCCGAGATGGTGGGAGCGGACCGGCTGCTGCTGCTGTCCGACATCGACGGCCTCTACACCGCCGACCCCCGCACGGACCCGGCGGCCCGGCACATCCCCGTGGTGCCGCAGATCACGGCCGCGATCGACGCCATGGCCGGCGAGCCGCCGCCCGGCTATTCCTCCGGCGGCATGAAGACCAAGCTGGCCGCCGCCCGCATCGCCACCCAAGCCGGTTGCGCCATGGCCATAGCACTCGGCAGCGCCCCCCACCCGGTGGCCGCGATGGCGGCGGGCGCCCGCTGCACCTGGTTCCTGGCGGCGCCGGAAGGCCGCTCCGCCCGCAAGCGCTGGATCGCCGGC
>CAXTNC010000016.1:0-27572 GCA_964245495.1 uncultured Acetobacteraceae bacterium | reverse complement strand
GCCCAGCCCCGTGCGCTTCGACGACGTGGTGGGACTGCTCGGCCTGGAAGCCCTGCTGCGGCGGCGTCCCCATGCCCTGTCCGGCGGGGAAAGGCAGCGGGTGGCGATCGGCCGCGCCCTGCTCGCCCAGCCGCGCCTGCTGCTGCTGGACGAGCCGCTCGCCAGCCTGGACGCCGCGCGCAAGGCGGAGATCATCCCCTACCTGCACCGCCTGGGCGCCGCCTTCGCCCTGCCGATGCTCTACGTGACGCACGCGATGGACGAGGTGGTGCAGCTCGCCGCCGCGCTGGTGCTGCTGGAGCGCGGCCGGGTGGTCGCGGCCGGGCCGCTGGCCGCGCTGTCGGCCCGCGCGGACCTGCCGCTGGCGGCCCGGGACGACGCGGCGGCGGTGCTGGACGGCCGGGTGGCTGGCCACGACCCTGGGCGCGGCCTGACCCGGCTGGAGGCGGACGGCCTGGCGCTGCTGGTTCCTGCCCTGGCGGCGGCGCAGGGCGCGGCCATCCGCGTCCGCATCGCGGCCCGCGAGGTCATCCTGGCCGGGCCGGAAGCCGCGGCGGTGTCCGGGGCGCTCAGCTTGCACAACGTGCTGCCCGGCGCCGTGCGCGCCATCCTGCCCGACCCGGCGCGGCGCTCGGCCCTGGTGGAGGTCGCGCTCGGCGGCCCGGCCCTGCTGTCCCGCGTCACGCCGGACGCGGTGGAGCGTCTCCATCTGGCGCCGGGCGCGCCCGTGCTGGCCCTGGTGAAGTCGGTCGCCATCGAGGCCGTCAGGGTTGCTCCCTGGTAGGGACGGCCCGGAAATGGCATACTGCCGCCCCATGAACCGCCGAGCCTTCCTTTCCCTGCTGCCCGCCGCGCTGCTGCCCGCCGGTGCGGAGGCCCAGCCGGCGCAGACGCCGCAGGACCGGGCGGACATCACCCGGGTCGAGGCCTACCTGAACGGCATCCGCACGCTGAAGGCCCGCTTCGAGCAGCTTGCCCCGAACGGCGGCGCCAGCGGCGGCACCGCCTGGCTGCAGCGGCCGGGCCGGATGCGGTTCCAGTACGACCCGCCGGCGCCGTTCCTGCTGGTGGCCGGCCATGGCCTGCTGGTGTTCAACGACTCCAAGCTGAACCAGACCAGCAACATCCCGCTGACCCGCACCCCGCTCGGCCTGCTGCTGCAGGACAACCTGAAGCTGGCGGGCGATGTCACGGTGACGCAGGTGACGCGCTACCCGGGCCAGCTCCAGGTCACGCTGCTGCGCACGGCGACGCCGGCGGAAGGCTCGCTGACGCTGGTGTTCGCCGACGCGCCGCTGGTGCTGCGGTCCTGGGTGGTGCTGGACGCGCAGCGGCAGCAAACCCGCGTCAGCCTGATCGACCCGCAGCTGGGCGGAACGTTCGACCAGGCGCTGTTCACCTTCATCGACCCCAAGTTCTTCGGCAACAACCAGTAGCCCGCGGGCGGTTTCGTTGCACCTGCACATTTGACTTCAAAATGTCGCAATGGCTGACCATAATCCCGTCATGAAGGCGCTGGTCGGGATCTCGTGCTGCACCAAGCTGTTCGGCACCTTCGGGATGCCGAACCACGCCGCCTCCGACACCTACGTCCGCGCGACCGACCAGGTGGTGGGCGCCGTGCCGGTGCTGCTGCCCGCGAGCGGGAACGCCTGCGACGTACGGGCGCTGCTGTCCCGCCTGGACGGCATCATCCTGACCGGCAGCCGCTCCAACGTGCAGCCCTGCCTGTATGGCGGCCCGCCCCATGCGGAGGGCACGCCGGAGGACCCGGCGCGCGACAGCGTGACCTTGCCGCTGATCCGCGCCGCCCTCCGCGCCGGCCTGCCGCTGCTGGGGATCTGCCGCGGCATGCAGGAGCTGAACGTGGCGCTGGGCGGCACCCTGCACCAGCGCCTGCAGGACCTGCCGGGCCGGATGGACCATTCGACGCCGATGCAGCCGAACAGCCGGGTGCGGACCGGCAAGGCCCATTCGGTGAGCGTGACGCCGGGCGGATGGCTGCACCGGGTCGCCGGCGGCACGGCCATCGCCATCAACTCGCTGCACAACCAGGGCGTGGACCGGCTTGCCGCCGGGCTTGCCGTGGAAGGCGTGGCGTCGGACGGCACCATCGAGGCGGTGCGGGTGGCGACGGCGCCCGGGTTCGCGGTGGGGGTGCAGTGGCACCCGGAGTACGACTGGGCCACGGACGGCGTGTCGCGCGGGATACTCGCCTCGTTCGGCGAGGCCGTGCGGGCACGGGCCGGCGCGGTCGGCGCTGCCGCGGACTAGCAGGCCCCTCCGCCGTTCTGGCGGAGGGGCCTTGGCTCAGGGGTAGTAGCCGGGAGCACCATAGGCCGGAGCGCCGTAATAAACCGGCGGCGGCGCGTACACGACCGGCGGCGGGGCGTAATAGGCCGGCGGCGCGTAGTAGCGCGGCGCATAGGCGCCGGAGATGGCGGCGCCCACGCCCAGGCCGACGATGGCGCCGGCAATGGCGGGGCCGACGCCGAACCCGCGGTGCCCGTAGCCGTGGTAGCCGTAGCCGCCATGGTAGTAGTAGGCGCTGGCCGGGGTGGAGGCCGCGAGCAGGCCGAACGCCACCGGAACAGCAACCAGGAGACTGACCTTCGGGCTCATGATGCATTCCCAGACAAGAGCGGGACGGACGGAGCGTCCGTCGCCATGCACGGCGGCATAGAGGCCCACCATGGCCGATTTGCGGCAGGCTTGCAACAAGAGCGGTCACGTTCCCGCGTCTTTGTCCTGGTTCCGGAGGAGCGCGGGCGCTTGCGCCGCCGCCGGCGCCGGGGCATCCCGGGGTCATGCCGTCCCTGCGCATCGTCACCTGGAACATCAACTCGCTGCGCCTGCGCCTGCCGCTGCTGCAGCGCTTGGCGGACGCGCTCGGCCCGGACGTGATCTGCTTGCAGGAGACCAAGGTGCCGGACGGGCTGTTCCCGGATGCCGGGCCGCCCGCTTTGGGCTACCCGCACGTCGCCCGGCGCGGCATGAAGGGCTACAACGGCGTGGCCATCCTGTCCCGCATCCCCCTGGCGGTGGAGGATGCGGCGCCCGACTGGTGCGGCAAGGGCGACTGCCGGCACCTGCAGGTGGCGCTGCACCTGCCCTCGGGACCCCTGGAGCTGCACAACTTCTACGTCCCCGCCGGGGGCGACGTGCCGGACCCGGCGCTCAACGCCAAGTTCGCCCACAAGCTCGCCTTCGTGTCGCAGGCCACGAACTGGTTCGCCGCACGCCCCGGGCTGCGCCGCGGCGTGCTGGTGGGGGACCTCAACATCGCGCCGCTGAAGCATGACGTGTGGAGCCACAAGCAGCTGCTGGACGTGGTCTGCCACACGCCCGTGGAGGTGGAGCACATGGCCGCCTGGCTGCGCGCGGGATGGCACGACGCGCTGCGCCACTTCGTGCCGGCAGGGGAGAAGCTCTACACCTGGTGGTCCTACCGCAACCAGGACTGGCGCGCCTCGGACCGCGGCCGGCGGCTGGACCATGTGTGGGTCACGCCGGACCTGGCGCCCGCCCTGCGCAGCCATGCGGTGCTGAAGGAGGCGCGGGACTGGCCGCGCACGTCGGACCACGTGCCGGTGGCGGTCACGCTGGACGTGTAGCGGCGCGCCGGAGCGTCAATGTCATGGAAACGACATCTCATGCCTCGGCCAACTTGGCTAAGCACCGGGCGGCTGCCTTGCGGGGAACGTGATGTCCGACACGATGATGAACAGGCTGGCCGGCCCGTCGGCCAGCCTGCCGAAGCTGGACGGCAAGCCGCGCAAGGCGGGCGCCGTCGCCTTCATCCTCGTGCTGGTCGCGGGCCTCGGCTACGCCGCCTTCAGCATCGCGACCGACATCAGCAAGGTCGGCGAGCATAACCTCGCGATCGGCACCCTCGTGATGCTGGGCCTGGCCCTGCTGATCGCGCTGGGATTCGAGTTCGTCAACGGCTTCCACGACACGGCCAACGCCGTCGCGACCGTGATCTACACCCACGCCATGCCGCCGCTGGTTGCCGTGGTCTGGTCCGGCTCGTTCAACTTCCTCGGCGTGCTCACCTCCAGCGGGGCGGTGGCGTACGCCATCGTCAACCTGCTGCCGGTCGAGCTGATCCTGCAGGCGGGCAGCAGCGCCGGCTACGCGATGATCTTCGCCCTGCTGATCGCCGCCATCATCTGGAACCTCGGCACCTGGGCGCTCGGCCTGCCCAACAGCTCGTCCCATGCGCTGATCGGCTCCATCCTGGGCGTGGGCGTGGCCAACCAGCTGCTCGGCGCCACGGGCGGCGGCGCCACCTCCGGCGTGGACTGGGGGCAGGCGGTCAACGTGTTCGAGGCGTTGCTGTTCAGCCCGGTGATCGGCTTCATCCTTTCGGCCGGGCTGCTGCTGGCCATGAAGGCGGTGGTCAAGTCCAAGGCGCTCTACCAGGCGCCGGAAGGCAGGGAGCCGCCGCCCGCGCCCATCCGCGGCCTGCTGGTGCTGACCTGCACGGCCGTCTCGTTCTTCCATGGCAGCAACGACGGGCAGAAGGGCATGGGCCTCATCATGCTCATCCTGATCGGCGCCGCTCCCACCGCCTACGCGCTGAACCGCGCCATCCCGGAGTCGGCCACGCCCGGCTTCCTGCAAACGACGCACGAGGCGCAGGGCGTGTTCCAGGCCCATGCCGGCGGGGCCGCGCCCGTGAGCGCGCAGGCGGCCCGCGACGCGGTGGGCGAGGCGCTGAAGACCAAGCAGGTCAACACGCCTGCCGTGAACGCGGCATTGGCCGCGCTGACCGGCGACATCGCCCGCCAGGTCCAGGCCAACGGCGCGCTGAAGGCCATCCCGGCGGCAGCGACCCAGAACGTCCGCAACGACATGTTCCTCGCCTCCGACGCGGTGCGGGCGATGGGGGCCAAGCCCGAGGGCTACAGCGACGAGGACATGGGCCGCCTCAAGGCGCTGCGCGGGGCGCTGGACGGCGGCACCCGCTACATCCCGACCTGGGTGAAGGTGTCGGTGGCGCTGGCGCTCGGCCTCGGCACCATGGTGGGCTGGAAGCGCATCGTGGTCACGGTCGGCGAGAAGATCGGCAAGACCCACCTGACCTACGCGCAGGGCGCCTCGGCCGAGATCGTGGCCGCGGCGACGATCGGGCTGGCGGACATCTTCGGCCTGCCCGTTTCCACCACCCACGTGCTGTCCAGCGGCGTGGCCGGCGCCATGGCGGCCAACGGCTCCGGCCTGCAATGGGGCACGCTGCGCAACATGGCGCTGGCCTGGGTCATGACGCTGCCCGCCGCCATGGTGATCGCCGGGTCCTTGTTCGTGATCTTCCGCCAGGTGTTCTGACCGGCCGCCGTTCGTGCTATCCTCCCGCCATGTCCCGCCGCACCCTGGAGGTCACGCCCGACCTGCTGCTCCGCGCCTACCGCGCCGGGCTGTTCCCCATGGCCGAGACCCGGCGCGGCACGCGGCTCTACTGGCTGGACCCTGAGCACCGCGGCGTGCTGCCGCTCGACCGGTTCCACCTGCCCAGGCGCCTGCTCCGCACCGTGCTGCGCGGCCCTTACAAGGTGACGGCCGACGGGGACTTCGCCGGCGTGATCGCCGCCTGCGCAGCACCCGGCCCGGAGCGGGAGGAAACCTGGATCAACCGCGACATCGAGCGGCTGTTCGGCGAGCTGCACGCCGCCGGCTTCGCCCACAGCGTGGAGTGCCGGCTGGACGGCGCGCTGGTGGGCGGGCTGTACGGCGTGAGCCTGGGCGCCGCCTTCTTCGGCGAAAGCATGTTCAGCACGGCGCGGGACGCCTCCAAGGTAGCGCTGGTGCACCTGGTGGCGCGGCTGCGGCTGGGCGGCTACCGGCTGCTGGACACCCAGTTCGTGACCAGCCACCTGCAGCAGTTCGGCACGGAGGACGTGCCCCGGGACCGCTACAAGGAATGCCTCGCCGCCGCGGTGGACGAGCGGGCGCGATGGGAGGCGGACGAGGCGGCGCTGGAAGCCGAGATCAGGCGGATGGCCCGGCCATGAGGCTGGCGCTTGCCCTGCTGCTGTGGCCGGGCCTGGCGGCGGCGCAGCCCCGGCTGGTGCCGCAAGGCGACGTGGACGTGACCTACCGGCTGTCCGGCGCGGCGGCGGAGCAGATTCCCGGCGGCGCGCCGGGCGGGGTGCGGCTGCGATGGGACGCAGGGGGCCAGCGCCTGCGCGCGGAGCCGGTGGGGGGCGCTGCGTACGCCATCACGGATTTGCAGCGCCGGGTCGCGGACATCGTGTTCCCGGCCCAGTCCTCCATCCTGGAGCTGCCCCTGCGCGGCGGCGACCCGCAGGCGCTGCTGGCCGGCAGCGACGCGCGCTTCACGCGGCGCGGCACGTCCCGCGTGCTCGGCATGGAGTGCACGGACTGGGCCATCCAGGCCCGCCACGTGGACGGCTCCGGCTGCGTGACGGCGGATGGCATCGTGCTGCGGGCGGAGGGATCGTTCGACGGGCGGTTCGGCAGCGCCGTGGCCACGGCCGTCGCGCGCGGCCCGGTCAGCCCGGCGGCGTTCCAGACGCCGGAGGGATACTTCCGCCTGCCGCTGGCGGGCGGGCGGTGATCCGCCCGCTGGCCCTGCTGCTGCTCGCGGCGCCCGCCGCCGCCGCCGCGGACCATCCGCCCATCTTGCCGCAGCGCGACGTGGACGTGACGTACCGCCTGCTGCAGACGCCCCCCGGCGCGCCGGCGATGACCCAGCGGCAGCGCTGGTCGGCGAGCACCGGGCGGCTGCGGGTCGATCCGCCGACGCCCGGGCTGTACATGATCGTGGACTACCGGGCCAAGCGCATGGCCGTCGTCAAGCCGGCCGACCGGGCGGTGCTGGACGTGGCCTCGGCCGACCCGGGGACGCCGGGCGCCTACACGCGGCGGGATGCCGCCAGCGTGGCGGGGCTGCCCTGCACCAACTGGCAGACCGCCGACGCCGGGGGGCGGGAAACGATGCTGTGCCTGACGGCCGATGGCGTCATGCTGCGCGCCAGCCATGGCGGGCACGTGCTGCTGGAAGCCGTGGCGGTCAGCTACGCCGCGCAGGACCCGGCGGCGTTCGTTCCGCCTGACGGCTTCCGGCACGTGTCGGGCGACGCGCCATGAGCGCGGCCGCGCCGGTCCGTGGGGAGGCCCCGCGGCGCGCCGCCCCGCCGGTGCGCTGGCCTTGGCCCTGGCATGACCGGTCCGGCCGGCTTTCCTGGCTCAAGGCCGCGGCCTTGCTCGGGGAAGCGGCCCCGGCCGCCTGGATCGCCTATGCCCTGCTGGCGCACCGCTTCGGTGCCCGCCCGATCACCGCGGCCATCCACCAGACCGGGCTGTGGTCGATCCGCTTCGTGCTGGCGTCCTTGCTGGTGTCGCCGGCGCGGGCGCTGTTCCAATGGCCCCGCCTCGCGCTGGTGCGGCGGCAACTGGGGCTTGCCGCGCTGTTCTACGCCCTGGCTCACCTCGTGCTCTACGGCTGGGACCAAGGCTGGCACATGCGCGCGGCCGCCGCCGAGATCCTGCGCCGGTCCTACCTGGAGGCCGGGCTGGCGGCGCTGGTCGGGCTGGCCGTGCTCGGCGTCACCTCGACCGACCGCGCGCTGCGCCGGCTCGGGGCGGCCTGGAAGCGGCTGCACAGGCTGGTCTACGGGCTGGCCGCCATCGCCCTGCTGCACTACTTCCTGCAATCCAAGGCGGACGCGGCAGGGGCGACGCTGACCGCAGGGCTGTTCCTGTGGCTGCTCGGCTGGCGCCTGCTGCCGTCCGGCGCGGACCGCGGGCCGCCCTCGCTGCTGGCCTTGAGCCTGGGCGCGGCGGCGCTGACGGTGGGCTTGGAATACGCCTGGTATGCCCTGGCCACCCGCATCCCGCCGCTGCGCGCCGTGGCGGCGGAGGCCAACCTCGCCTACGGCCCGCACCCGGCCGGCCAGGTGCTGCTGGCGTGCCTGGCGCTGACGCTGGCGGCGGTCCTGTCCTGGGCCGGACGCCGCGACGCGCTGCGGCGGAGCGCCGGCTTCGGCGTGGCGCTCTACGCCGGCGGGGCGGCGATCGTGGCCGCCCTGGCCTTCGCGTTCAACCTGACGGACGATTGGTTGCCGGACACCTGGGTGTTGTGGCAGGCAGCGCTCGGCTTCGTGGCGGCGGGCGCGGCGCTCGGCCTGCTGCGCGCCGGCCTGCTGCGCGCCAGCCTGCCGCGCGCCAGGCTGGCGCTGGACGTGGCGTGCGCCGTCTGCCTGGCGCTGCCGCTGGTCGCGGGACTCGCCGTCTGACCTTTGCGGACCAGGCCCTGGACACCCGGCGCCAGGCTGAAGGGATGATGCATGGCCTACTCGGTCAAGGAGTGCTTCCACACCTTGCAGGGCGAGGGCGGGCAGGCCGGCTGCGCGGCGGTGTTCGCCCGCTTCGCCGGCTGCAACCTGTGGTCCGGGCGGGAGGCGGAGCGTGCCGGCGCCGTGTGCCGGTTCTGCGACACCGACTTCGTCGGCACCGACGGCCAGAACGGCGGCCGTTTCGCAACGGCGGACGCGCTGGCCGGCCATATCGAGGCGCGCTGGGAAGGCGGGGCGGACCACCGTCTCGTCGTGTTCACCGGGGGGGAGCCGCTGCTGCAGCTGGACGGGGCGCTGACGTCGGCCGTCCATGCCCGCGGCTTCCGCGTGGCGGTGGAAACCAACGGCACGCAGCCCGTGCCGGACGGGGTCGATTGGCTGTGCGTCAGCCCCAAGGCCGGCGCGCCGCTGCGGGTCCGGGCGGGGCAGGAGATCAAGCTGGTCTATCCCCAGCCTGGCCTGGACCCGGCGCAGTTCGCCGGCATGGCGTTCGAGCGGTTCTTCCTCCAGCCCATGGACGGGCCGGCCGCCGCCCGCAACACCCGCGCCGCCGTCGCGTATTGCCTGCGCCATCCGCGATGGCGGCTGAGCTTGCAGACCCACAAGATCATAGGGATCGACTGATGCGCGTGATGAGCAAATGCACGAACTGAGCAAGCAGTTCCGCTTCGAGGCCGCCCACACCCTGGAGCGCACGGTGGAGGCTGAGCCGAGCCGCCGCATCCACGGCCACAGCTATCGCGCCCGGGTCACCATCCGCGGCGTGCCGGAGCCGCGCACGCAGATGCTGCTGGACTACGCGCTGTTCGACCGCGCGCTGGACCGGGTGCGGGACGGGCTGGACCACCGCTTCCTGGACCACGTGCCGGACCTTGGCCCGGCGACGATGGAAGGGCTGTGCAGCTGGATCTGGCGCCGCCTGTCGCCGGGCCTGCCCCGCTTGGCCCGCGTCACGCTCTACCGGGACAGCACCGGCGAGGAATGCAGCTACGACGGCAGCTGACGCCAGCGCCTCCGAAGCATGGCATCGGCCGTATCAGGCAGGACCTGTGCAAGACAGTTCCACGAATGCGGGTGTAGGCCGTGCAGCTTCATGTTAATGATATGCCATGTGCATCCTCGCCAGCGGTTCCGGTCTTGGTTGACGCCAGATGATCCGGGTCGCATACGCCAGCCATTATGACATAACCGCCGCCGTCAAGCGTTGCCGCCTGCTGCTGGACGGCGCCCAGCCCGCGCTCCTGCTCGTGTTCTGCGGCGGCAAGCATGACCCGGCTGCCGCCTTTGCCGCCCTGCGCGCGGCATTCGGCCCCGTTCCCATCGTCGGCGGCTCGGCCGCCGGGGCGATCGGCTGCGGCGGGTTCGGCTGCAGCGGCCTTGAGCTTGGCGTCATCGCCTTCAGCGCCTCCCCGGTCCTGCCGCACGTCCACACCACCCATGACCTGCTCGGCGGCGAGAGCCAGGCCGGCGAGGCGCTCGCGCGCAAGGTGGCGGGGCAAGCCTCCGACGGGGCGGTGGTGCTGCTGTTCTTCGACAGCGTCGCCTCGACCACCCCGCGGCAGCTGCACCACGCCAGCGCGCTCGTTGATGGGTTCCACGCCGGGCTTGGCCGAAAGAAAGTGAACCTGATCGGCGGCGGGCTGTTGACCGACATGAATCTCTCAGACGGCTGGGTGTTCGATGGCGAGGGGGTATGCAAGCACGCTGCGGTCGCGCTGGTGTTCCCGGCCAGCGTGAGGGCGGAAACGGCGGTGCTGCATGGCTGCCGCCCGGTGAGCAGCTTCATGGACATCACCCGCATCGACGGCGCCGAAGTGTTCGAGCTGGACGGCAAGCCCGCGCTCGAGGTCATCGAGCGGATGCTGGGGCTTCGCCTCGGCAGCACGGACGGCACGGACATATCCCTGATCGCCACCTTGGGCGAGAAGCACGGCGACCCGTTCGCGCCGTATGACGAGAACACGTACGTCAACCGCCTGATCCTTGGGGCAAACCGGGCCACTGGCTCCATCACCCTGTTCGAGCCGGATTTCCGCGAAGGCACGACGGTGCAGATCATGGCGCGGGACAACTCGCTCATGCTGCAGTCGGTGCGTGACGGAACGGCTGCGTTGCGGGCCAGGTGCATATCAAGTAGGCCGGTGCTGGGCCTTTACATAGACTGCGCCGGAAGAGCCAGCGCCCGCAGCGGCGCCGTGCAGGAGGAGGCAGAACTCGTCATGCAATCCTTGGACCTGTCGTTTCCGTTGCTGGGCTTCTACTCGGGAGTCGAGATCGCTCCGTTCGAGGGCTACAGCCGGCCGCTGGACTGGACCGGCGTGCTTGCCCTGCTGCGGGTCGACTGAGCGTGACCGAGCGGCCCGGCATCGGCGATCCGCAGGATCGCGAGCTTCAGTACTACCGAAGCGAATGCAACGACCTGGGCGGGCGGCTGCTGCGCTTGCAGGAAGAGCAAAGCCAGGCCTTCCTGGAAGCGCGCCGCAGCCGGACGGTGGTTCGGCTGGTGCGGGAAGCCTACCTCCTCGCGGAGCCGAGCCAGGCGATGCATGACGTCGGCGGGGCCGTGCTGCAGGTCATCGTCGAGAACGCGCTGTGCGACCGCGCCGCCCTGCTGCGGGAGGAGCCGCTCGGCAGCGGCCGCTTCCTCATCGCCCATGCCATCGGCGGCATGAGCGTCGAGGCGGACGAGGCCGTGACGATCCCGGACCCGCCCAGCTTCTTCTTCACCAGCTCCCTGCGCTTCGACCGTACGCCGCCCGGCCTGCTCGACGCGCTGCACCTGCCGTTCGTGCTCTGGGCTTATGACAAGTCGAGCGGCCATGCCCTCGTGATCGGCAACCGCTCGGAAGGGAACGTCACCCGCGCCTTCGTGCCCGGCGACCAGGAGCTGATCGAAGCGGCGCTGACCGTCTACCTCGACGTGATCTACCGCAAGTACGCGGAAGTGCAGCTGCGCCAAGCCAAGCAAGCCGCCGAGGAGGCGACCCGCAGCCAGGCCCGCTTCCTCAAGACGCTTTCCCAGCAGATCAAGAGTCCCGTTGAATGCATCGCCAGCCTGGTAAGCTCCATGCCGACCCGTTTGGACGGCGCGGCTGATGCGGAGCCGCTCCGGGCCACGATGCAGCAGCTCTCCGCCTGCTCGCGCGAGCTGCTGCGCCTGGCCAACGACGCTGGCCGCCTCGCCACGCCGATCGAGCAGTTCGCCTTGCCGGACGTGCAATGGATCGACCTTGGCGAGGTCGTGCGCCGGGTGTTCCGATCGAGCTACCCGGTCAGCGTCAAGACCGACGTGGAACTCGACGTCAGCCTGCCCCGGCGCAACGTCTCGATCTGCGCGGACCGCGAAAGCATGCACCGGGCGATACAGACGATCGTGAGCGACTCCCTGATGCGGGCCTTGCCCCGTTCCGCCGTGAAGCTTTCGGCTGCCCGGCGGGGGGACGGGGCGGTGGAGATACTCGTGAGCTGCGCGACCGAGATCGCGGCGGCCCACGTGGTGGACTCGGTCGCCTCAAGCGACTCCGCCCAGGCGCTGCACCTGCATGAACTGGGGGCTGACAGGCTTTCCACCGCGCGACGCATCGTGGAGGCCCATGACGGCGTCCTCGTCACGGAGGCCCGGAGAAGCGGCGGGACCCAGGCCCGCATCATCCTTCCCGCGCACATCGCCCGGGAGTACGACGAGCCGGCCTGACCCCGCCTTGGACTGGACCCCAAGGCGGGAAGGGCGGCCCGGCGTCAGAACGGCGTGCCGGGCGGCAGGCGCGACAGGCTGGCCAAGGTCGCGTCAACGGCCCTGAACAATCCCCAGGTTTCGGAGTAGCCGGCCTGGAACGTCTTGGAACCAGCCTCCTTGTCGTCGTGGCGCGCGTGGATGTAGTTCGTCCAACGCCGGCTGGCCGGCTTGCGGTGATGGTAGTCATGGCAAGGCGCGTCGCCGACCAGCACGACGATCCTTGCGAACATCTGCACGGTGAGCATGTTGGCCCACCAGCCCAGCCAAGCCAGTGCGCCCGGCGCCGACTTGGCCGGCGACGACGGGGGCATCACGCCAGGGAACACGCCGGAGGTCGCGTGGCAGGTCAGGTCGCGCCCGCGGGCCGCGATGATCTCGATGTCGGGAAAGCTGTGCTCGCACAGGATGCGCCCGACCGTCGCGGCCTGCAGCAGCACGGTGGCCGGGACGATCCACGCCAGCACGAAGCCGAGCCACTGCCCAGTCGCCAGCGCCAGCAGGGCCAGCACGCCCCAGCTCGCCATGCCGATCAGGTTGTGCCGCCGATCCTCCGACCGCCAAGCCGCCTGCATGCGCCGCACGAGGAAGCGGACATGGAACGAGGGCGACACCAGCCCCAGCAGCACCCGGCGCCGCAGCACCGGCAGCGCCACGCCAGCCTCAAGCTCGCACGTGTTGAAGACGAAGTCGGCGAACTCGTCTTCCTCTGTCAGCAGCTTGTTGTTGCTGTGGTGCAGCATGTGCTCGTGCTTGTAGCTGTCGAAGTGCTTGAACAGCAGGATGGCGGAGACGAGCCGCCCGACCCGCACGTTGGTTTCCCGGTTCTTGAACACGGTGCCATGGGAGCAGTGGTGGAACACGACGACCTGCAGCAAGCCCATGCCGGCGGTGGTCAGCAACATGCCGAACGGCACCAGAACGGGACAGAGATGCAGCGCCGCGATGCTGAGGGCGGCGCCCAGCGAGACTTGCAGCAGGGCAGCCGCAACGTACCGTGACGGCGAGCGCTCCCGGCGCTGCTCGTCTGGCGCGGGCTGAGCAGTCAGCCAGGTCAGGAAGGGCTGCATCCAGCCCGGCAGCCGCTCATGCATGGCCAGCCGCGGATTTGCGGCCAGCATGGCCGTGGTCGATTTCCCTGCTTCGGCAGGGACGGGGTTGGGAAACCAGAAAGTCATGCTTGCTCTCCTGAGGGTGCAACTTCCCGCGCGATGCGGTGCTGCTGCCGACACAGTACGAGATCATGTCGCAGCCTTGGAGTGCAGATAATCGGGCTGACATCCGCAGTTACAAAATATAGCCGGCAATATCCATATTTAACGTTTTATTAACGTCCAACGGATGTGTAACGGTTCGGTCACGTTAGGACTTCCGAGGATGCGGATTGCAAGCTGAATACTGCAACAAACAGCGTTCGATTGGGTGAAACAGCGCGAAACAACTGTCCACCGGCGTGCCGTGAAAATCACCCGGCAGTCATGTCACGGCGCCGAGCAGGCGGTGGCGGATCAGCGCCGCGATCCGGGGGGGAACGACGACCGGGCCGTGATACTGCGCCCGCCTCAAGTCCCTTGCGCTGAGCACGGCAAAACCATCCTGCCATTCGTCGCGGTCCATCGCCTCCGGCCAGTCGTCGCCCCGCCACAGCAACGGCCGCAAGCCGTCCGCGTCCTCGACCCAGTGCCAGGCGGTCCGCTCAGGGTCGTCGGGACGGCCGTCCCAGGACATGAGGTCAGGCATGGCGTCGCGTCTCCTTGATCATCGAGTCGACAACCGCATGGGCTGAAGCCGAGTTCACCACCCTGCAGCCGCCGCCGCGATGCTCCGCCGATGGCGGCCAGCCCTTGTGCCCGGCCCGCATGACAGAAATAAGGCTGCGCCTTGTGCATCCTGCGGGCGTCCGCATCAATGCATCGAGGGCAGCGGCATGTGAGGTCGCTGCGAGACATGCCTGCTTGCGTGCCCGTCGCCTGGGAAGGCCTGGCTTGCGGGCCAGCGGCCATCAACGGGCAGGACCCGGGCAAGCCTGGCTGGCCGTGTCATCCGAGGCTGCGCGAGGCCATCTCGAACGTGCCGCGGCTGAGGCCCGGCGCGTCGCGGATGCGGCGCAGCTCAGCCTGCATCCTCGCCTGCCTGCCGGAACCATAGCGCCGCCAGGCGCCGAGCGGCGTCACCATCCGCGCCGCGACCTGGCTGTTGCGCGGGTCGAGCGCCAGGACCGTGTCGGCCAGGAACGCGTAGCCGGCGCCGGACGCGGCATGGAACTGCGCACGGTTCGCGGCGAAGCTGCCCACCAGCGCGCGCACCCGGTTGGGGTTGCCCCACTCGAAGTCCGGGTGCCGCGCCAGCGCCTGCACCGCCGCAAGCGTGCCCGGTGCAGCGGAGCCGGCCTGGATGGCGAACCATTTGTCGAGCACGAGGCCGTCATGCCGCCACCGGGCGTGGAAGGCGGCCAGCGCCGCATCGCGTTCCGGAGTCCGGGTCTGCGCCAGGATGCCAAGCGCGGCGAGCACGTCCGTCATGCCGCGCGCTGCCTGGAACTGCGCATGGACCAGCCCCACGGCGCCCGGGGCATCGGCGGCGGCCAGCAGGGCAAGGCAGGCGTTCTTCAGCGAGCGCCGGCCCATCGCCGCCATGTCGATGCCAGTCTCATCCAAGGCGGCCAGCCGGCTGCAGGCGTCCTGCAACCGGCCTTCAAGCGCATGGCCCAGGGCGCGGCGGGCTGCCTGGCGGGCGGCGTGGATGCCATCGACATCCACGACCGCCATCTGGTCGCCGAGGAACGCCTCGCTGGGCAGGGCCAGCGCAGCGGCGGCGAAGGCTGGGTCGGCATCCGCGCCGGCCAGGGTGGCCGCGGCGGCCTCGATGACCCCGGGGTCGAGCGGCCCCGTGCCGCCGGCGGCCACCATGCCCAGGAGCGCGCCGGCTGCGTATTGCTGCCCGCAATCCCAGCGCACGAACGGATCGGAGTCATGGGTCGCCAGGAAGCGGAGCTGCGCCGGAGCCAGGCCGGACAGCTTCACCGGCGCCGAGAAGCCGCGCAGCAGCGAGGGCGCCGGGCGGGCGGGCACGTCGAGGAACGTGAAGCTCTGCTCGGCCTGCGTGAGGAGCAGGGTGCGCGTGCCGTCCTGCGCTCCCGCTTCGCCGTCAAGCCGGGTCGGCAAGGGGGCGCCGTCCGGCGCCAGCAGGCCCATGGCGACCGGGATGACCAGCGGCGCATGGCCCGGCAGCTTCGGCAGGCTCTGGCGAAGGGTGAGCGTGTAGCGCCGCGCCGCCGGGTCGTAGTCCTCGGCCACGGCGACCTCCGGCGTGCCCGGCGTGCTGTACCAGAGCTTGAAATGGGTCAGGTCCGTGCCGGAGGCGTCCTGCATCGCCGCCACGAAGTCCTCGATCGTCACCGCCTGGTTGTCGTGGCGCGCGACGTACAGGTCCATGCCGCGCCGGAACGCCGGCGCGCCGATGACCGTCTGGATCATCCGCACCAGCTCCGCGCCCTTCTGGTAAACGGTCGCGGTGTAGAAGTTGTTGATCTCGATGTAGCTTTCCGGGCGGACCGGGTGCGCCAGCGGCCCGGCGTCCTCCGGGAACTGCCCCGCCCGCAGCCCGGCCACGTCGCCGATGCGCTTGACCGCGCGGCTGCCCTGGTCGGCGGAGAACTCCTGGTCGCGGAACACCGTCAGGCCCTCCTTGAGCGAGAGCTGGAACCAGTCGCGGCAGGTGATGCGGTTGCCGGTCCAGTTGTGGAAGTACTCGTGGGCGATCACGCTTTCGACGCCCTGGTAGTCGCCGTCCGTCGCCGTGTCCGGACGCGCCAGCACGTACTTCGTGTTGAACACGTTGAGGCCCTTGTTCTCCATGGCGCCCATGTTGAAGTCGGACACGGCGGCGATGTTGAACACGTCCAGGTCGTATTCGAGGCCCCACGCCGCCTCGTCCCACGCCATGCTCAGCTTGAGCGAGCGCATCGCGTGGCCGCAGCTGCCCTCGTCGCCGCGGCGCACGTGGATGCCGAGCGCCACCGGGCGGCCGGAGCGGGTGGTGAAGCTGTCGGTGACGGCCACCAGGTCCCCCGCCACCACGGCGAACAGGTAGGCCGGCTTGGGATGCGGATCGACCCAGCGCGCCCAGCGCCGCCCGTCCGCCTCGCCGGCGCCGTCCGGGTTGCCGTTGGACAGCAGCACCGGGCAGGCGGCGGCGTCGGCGTGCAGCGTCACCGTGTAGCGCGCCATCACGTCCGGGCGGTCCGGGAAATAGGTGATGCGGCGGAAGCCCTCCGCCTCGCACTGGGTGAAGAAGTTGCCGCCGGAAAGGTACAGCCCGGACAGCTCCGTGTTGTCCTGCGGCGAGATGCGCACGGCGACCTCCAGCGTGAACGCGTCCGGCACGTCAGGGATGGCGAGCGCGTCGTCGGTTTGGCTGTAGCGGTCCGGCCCCAGCGCCGCGCCGTCCAGCGCCACGGAGAGCAGCTCCAGTTGTTCGCCGTCCAGCAGCAAGGGGCCGCCTTGTCCTGCGGGGTTGCGGCGCACGGCGAGGCGGGAGGCAACCACCGTCGCTGCCGGGTCGAGCGCGAAGTCGAGTTCCACCTGGTCGATCAGGTAGTCTGGCGCGCGATAGTCGGCGAGGCGCACGGCGCGGGGGGCCAGGGCGGGGCCAGCGTCCCGCTGCATGTCGGCTGGGGTCATGAAACGATTCCGTTGTCAGTTGGTTAGGCAACACCTTTGTCCGCCAGGTCGCGCCGGGCTTTGCGCTCTTGCGCGGGTTTCCACGGCGCTATGGACGGTGCAGCCCTTCTGCCGCCCGTCGCACCTGCGCCGCGTGCTCCGCCGGCTTCACCTTGCGCCATACCTGCCGCACCACCCCGTCGCCGTCCACCAGGAAGGAGGTGCGTTCCATCCCCATGCATGTCTTGCCATGCATGCTTTTCCCCACCCACGTGCCCCAGGCCTCGGCCACCGCGTGGTCCGCGCCGCTCGCCAGGGGGAAGGTCAGGCCGTGCTTGGCGGCGAACTTGTCGGTCGCCCCCATCGGGTCCGGGCTTACCGCGATCACGGTCATGCCCTCCAGCCCGGGCAGCGCCTCCTCCATGCCGGCGGCCTGGACGGTGCAGCCGGGGGTGTCCGCCTTGGGATAGAAATACAGCAGGTACGGGCGCCCCCGCAGCTCCGCGCTGCTGACGCTGCGGCCGCCGCTGGCGGGCAAGGTGAACTCCGGCGCCTTGTCGCCTGCCGCCACGCTCATCCGACCGCCCCCACCCGCGCCTCGAACACCGCGCGGACCCGTGCCGCCATCGCCTGCATCCTGGCGCGGAACGCGGCTTCGCCGCCATCGCCGGTGACGGCCAGCAGCGCCTCCGGCAGCGCGTCCGGCGGGCGCGGCCCCGCGGTGATGCGCAGCAGGCCCTGCACGGTGCGCCACAGCCGGTCCGCCGCGACCAGCACCGCCTGGTCGGCCGCGTCCAGGACGCCGAGCGCGGCCAGCCGGGCGACGGCCGTTCGGACCCCTTGCGCGGGCAGCGCGGCCGGGTGCAGCAGCAGCGCCGTTTGCACGATGAACTCCACCTCCACCTGGCCGCCCGGCATCAGCTTCACGTCCCACGGGCCGTGCGGCGGCAGCTCGCGCAGGGTGCGCGCCCGCATGGCCGCGGCGTCCGGGCGAACCCGCGCCGGGTCGGCGGCGGCGATGGCCTGGGTGATCGCGGCCTCCAGGCCGCGGCACAGCGCGGGCGGGCCGGCCACCACGCGCGCCCGGGTCAGCGCCATGCGCTCCCAGGTCCAGGCCTCAGCCGCGTGGTAGCGCCGGAACGAGGCGAGGCTGACCGCGACCGGGCCTTTGTTGCCGGACGGACGCAGCCGCATGTCCACGGCATACAAGGCGCCATCCGCTCCTGGCGCGGTCAGGGCCGCCACCACGGCATGGGCGGCCCTGATGTAGTACTGGCTGACCGGCAGGCGGCGCGAACCGTCGCTTTCCGCCGCGTCCGGTGCGTGGTCATAGACCAGCATGAGGTCCAGGTCGGACCCGGCCATCATCTCCCGCCCGCCGGCCTTGCCCAGCAGTACCACCGCCAGCCCGCCGCCCGGCACGGCGCCGTACCGCGCCGCGTGATCGGCCAGCACGCGGGGCAGCAGCACGCCGAGGGCGGCGTCCGCCAGCGCCGTGCGGGCCAGCCCGGCGGCGTCGGCGTCCATGCGGCCCTCCATCTGCGCCACCGCGAGGCGGAACTCCTCCCCCCGCACCGTCCGGCGCACGATGGCTGCCGCGTCGTCCAGGGCGCGGGCGTCCGCCAGCTGGCCGCGCAGCAGCGCCGCCGGGTCCAGGCAGGCATCGTCCGGCGCGAGCAGGCCCTCCAGCGCCGCCGGCGCCTCCGCCAGGTGGTCCGCCAGGGACGGGGCCGCCCCCAGCACGGAGGCGATGCGGTCGAGCAGCACGGGCTGGCGGTGCAGCAGGGACAGCAGCTGCACCCCGGCGGGCAGCCGGTTCAGCAGCATGTCCGCGCGGGTGAACGCGGCGTCCGGCTGGCGCTGCGCGGCCAATGCGCGCAGCAGGCCGGGCAGCACCTGTTCCAGCAGCGCGCGCGCCCGTTCGGAACGGAACATGCGCGGCAGGCCGGCGCGCCAGGACTGGATGGCGGCAAGGACCCTTTCCGGCTCGGTGAACCCGTCCGCGCGCAGGCTGTCCAAAGTGGTGGCCCGTTCCGGCGGGTCCGCCTGGTTGAACAGGTGCGCGTCCAGGCCGCGCACCCGCTCCAGGTGCGCCAGCAGCGCGGCGGCGAAGGCCTCCCCGGCGCCGTATCCCATGAAGCGGGCGAAGCGTTCCACCCCGGCCGGGTCGGGCGGCAGGCAGTGGGTTTGGCGGTCCGCCACCATCTGCAGCCGGTGCTCGACCGTGCGCAGGAAGCGGTAGGCCGTTGCCATGCCGTCCGCCGCCTCGCGGGGCAGGTGGCCGGCCTGCGCCATCGCGTCCAGGGCGGCGAGCGTGCCGGGCACGCGCAGCGCCGGGTTCCGCCCGCCCCACACCAGCTGCATGGTCTGGGCGGCGAACTCCACGCCGCGGATGCCGCCCTCGCCCAGCTTCACGTCGTGGCCCGCCACGCGCGCGAGGGGGCTGCCGGTGGTGCGCAGGGCGGCGCCGTGGTGGTGGTCCATGCGGCGCTTGGTGGCGCGGATGTCGGCCACGGCGGCGAAGTCCAGGTGGCGGCGCCAGACGAAGGGGCGGATCTCGCGCAGGAAGCGCTCGCCCAGGGCGCGGTCCCCGGCCACCGGGCGCGCCTTGATCATGGCGGCGCGTTCCCAGTTCTCCCCGGCCGTCTCGTAGTAGGCGAGCGCCGCGGGCAGGGCGATGGCGGGCGGGGTGGCGCCCGGGTCCGGCCGCAGCCGCAGGTCGGTGCGGAAAACGTAGCCGTCCGCGTCCCGCGCCTCCATAAGGGTGCACAGGTCCCGCGTGAGCCGGGTGAAGACCGCGCCCAGCCCTTCGCTGCGGGACGGGTGGCGTGCGGGGTCGTAGAGCAGGACGAGGTCGATATCGCTGGAATAGTTCAGCTCGCGCGCGCCCAGCTTGCCCATGCCCAGCACCGCCAGGCCGCATCCGGCCAGCAACCGGCGGCCCGGCGGCAGGCGCAGCGCGCCATGAGCCTGGGCCGTGCGCAGGCCGTGCGCCAGGGCCGCGTCCAGCGCAGCCTCCGCCAGGTCGGACAGCGCGCCCGTCACCTGCTCCAGCGTCCACAGTTCGCCGATGTCGGCGAGGGCAGCAGCCAGCGCCACCCGGCGCTTGGCCCGGCGCAGGGTGGCCGCCAGCGCCGGGCGGTCCGCTCCGGCGGGGCTGCGCGCCACCTCCCGCAACGCGGCGGCGACCACTGCGCCCGGCCCGTCGCGGCACAGCCGGAGCACGGCCTGGCTTTCCCGCACGGCCAAGTCCGCCAGGAACGGGCTGTTGCCGCCCAGCGCGCGCAGCATGGCCACCGCCTCCGGCCGGCGCAGCAGCCTGGCCTCCGCCTGCCCGGCGCCAGCGAAGCGGTCCAGCAGGATGGCGGCGGCAGCGGGGTCGGCGGGCAGGGGCCAGGCGTGCGCGGGCGTCATGCCCCTCACTCTGTCCCGCCGGGCTGCCGGGTCAACCGGTGCTGAGGCACGCTTCCGGGCTGGCCCACCAACTGCTGGGCCTGGCGCTGGGCGCGGTGCTGCTGGCGCTGGCCGCGGCCGGCGGCCTGGTTTGGCGGCTGTCCGAGGGACCGCTGGACGTGACTTGGCTGGCGCGGCGCCTGGCGCCGCTGGCCGTGCCCGGCCTCGCCGTGGGCCGCGTCACGCTCGGCCTGGACCGGGCGGAAGGCGGCAGCGTGCTGCGGCTCGCGGTGACGGATGGGGCGCTGCCGCCGCAGTCCGTGCGGTCGCTGGCCGTGACCCTGGCGCTGCATCCGCTGTTCCTGGGCCGGGTGGAGCCGGAGGACGCGGCGATGGACGGTCTGCGGCTGCGCGTGGCGCAGCCCACCGGGCCGTCCGCCGGCCTGGACCCGCGGCTGCGGCGCGCGCTTGCCGGCCTGCGCCATCTCAGCATCACGGACGTGCAGGTGGACATCCCGGAATGGGGTGATATCCGCGACGGAGCGGTGCAGCTGCAACGAGACGCCCGCGGCGCGCTGGCCGGGAACGGGACAGCGATCGCCGCCGCCGGCGCGGTGTCGGCGCAACTGGCGGCGCAGGGCAGCTGCGGCGAGTCCGGCGCGTCCGTGCAGGCCACGCTTTCGCCCGTCTCGCCGGCGTCCCTGGCCGCTGCGGTCCCGGCGCTGCACGCCTTGTCCGCCTTGGATGCGCCGGTGGCGGTGCGGGCGGAGGCGACGTTCGGCCCGGGCCTGGACCTGCTGCACGCCGCCGTCCATGCCGAGGCCGGGCCGGGCCTGGTCAACCTGCCGGCCAAAGGGGGCGGCACCAATGCCGCGCAGTTCGCCGCCCTGGCGCTTGATGCGGACGGCACGCCCGGCGCCGCCACCTTGCAGGCGCTGCGCGTCGTCGTGCAGCCGCCCTCCGGCGCGGCGCCGACCACCGTGGTGCTGTCCGGCGCGGCCGAGCGCGCCGAAGGCCGGTTCAAGGCGCGCATGACGGCCACCGCGGACCGCCTCGCCTTGGCCGACCTGGGTTCCATCTGGCCGGAGCGGGTGGGCGGCGGCTCGCGCCCTTGGCTGGCGAAGAACCTGACGGAGGGGGTGGCGCATGACGGCCGCTTCACCTTCACCCTGGAAGGCGCGGAGGACGGGACCGGCCTGGCCGTGACCGAGTCGGGCGGCTCCGTGGTGGGGGACGACGTCACGATCTGGTGGCTGCGGCCCATCCCGCCGGTTGAGCACGTCCACGCCGTCGTCGCCTGGCCCAGGCCGGACATCCTGACGATCACGGCGACGGCGGGGCGCGACGCCGGGTTGCAGCTGAAGTCGGGCGCCATGCGGATCGACGGGATGAGCGTGCACGACCAGACAGGGCTGATCAGCCTTGATTTCGCAGGGCCGCTCGCCGGCGTGTTCGCCCTGATGAGGAGTTCGCCGCTCAGGATGGCCCGGGAGCGCGCGGCAGCGTTCAAAGCCCCCGCCGGGACGTTGGCCGCCCACGTGACGGTGCAGCTGCCGCTGGAAACCAAGATGACTGCCGACCAGGTGGCGATCCACGTGAGCGGCCAGGTGGCGGACGCGCACCTGGGGGATGTCGCGGGCGGACAGGACTTGGACAACGGGCAGCTGGCGTTCGACGTGACCAACGCCGGCATGACCTTGAGCGGACCAGGGCAGTTCGGCCGCATCCCAGGCAGCGTGGCGGCGCAGCTGGACTTCCGCGACGGCCCGGGCACGGAAGTGACGGAGCATGTCGCGGTCCGTCTCGGGATCACGCCGAAGGAGGCGAAGGCGGCCGGGCTGGGCGCGGCCGGGCTGACCGGCGGCCGCGTGGCGGCCGCGATGGACTATGCGGAGCGCCGGGACGGCGCCGCGGAACTGCAACTCGATGCGGACCTGAAGGATGCGGCGTTCGTCACCCCGCTGGGCTGGTCCAAGGCCGCCGGCGCGCCGGGCCGCATCGAGGGCAAGGCGTTGCTGGACCATGGCCGGGTGGTCGGCCTGGAGGAACTGCGGGCGGAGGCGCCGGGCCTCTCGGTGCAGGCGCGCAGTACCCTGGTGGACGGGCGCCTGGCGGTGGTGCACCTGCTGCGCGGCCAGATCGGCCGCACCGACGCCACGGGCACCATCGCGCTGCCGGAGAAGGAAGGCCAGCCCTACCGCATCACGCTCGCCGGCCCCCGGCTGGACTTGGAAGGGCGGCTTGCCTCCAAGGATGCGCCCGCAGCCCCCGACAAGGAGGGCAGGCCGCCCGGGCCTGGCACACCCTACACGGTGGACCTGCGGTTCGAGCGCGTCTTGTTCGGCCGGGACCGGGAGCTGGGTCCGGCGACGCTGGCGGCGAACGGCGTGAGCGGCCGGGTCAGCGCGGCGCGGCTGGCCACCGACGGCCCGGAGCGGCTGCGCCTCACCCTTGCGGATGCCGGGACATCCCGGCGGCTGAGCATGACGGTGGCCGACCTCGGGCTGCTGCTGCGCGAAACCGACCTCGCGACGGAGATGGACGGCGGCGCCCTGGCCTTGGAAGGCGCATTCAACGATCGGCTCCCGGCGGCCCCGTTCAACGGCAAGGTCGACGTGCAGGGGTTCAAGGTCCGCAGCGCCCCCGTGGTGGGCAAGGTGCTGCAGGCGGTCACGCTCTACGGCCTGGTCGATGCGCTGCAAGGGCCGGGCCTGGTGTTCGACCGGATGGCGACCTCGTTCAGCCTGCAAGGCCCGGTGCTGGAGGTGGAGAACGCCCGCGCCTTCAGCTCCTCGCTCGGCCTCACGGCGAACGGCTCGTTCGATTTCGGCCGCAAGCTGGTGAACCTGCAGGGCACGGTGGTGCCGGCCTATTTCTTCAATTCGCTGCCGGGGCGCCTGCCGCTGCTGGGCAAGCTGTTCAGCCCGGAGCAGGGCGGCGGCGTGTTCGCGGCCACCTACGGGCTGCACGGGGCGCTCACGGACCCGGCGGTGTCCGTCAACCCGCTTTCGGCCCTGGCGCCGGGGTTCATGCGGCGGCTGTTCGGCCTGTTCTGAGCCGGATCAGGCTTGGCGCGCGGCGGCCCCCACGATCACCATGCCGAACCCGGCGGCCACGGCCGTGACCACCAGCAGCTCCAGCCGCAGCCGGAAGCCGACCGCCTCCGCCTCGTGCCCAAGCTCCGCGTGCATGGCTGCCCGCGCCGCCGCCACCCTGTCCGCGAGCGGCCCGCCGCCGTCGATCACGGTGGCGGCGCTGTCGTCCAGCCGGTCCCGCAGCGGCTCCAGCGCGGCCTTGCCGCCGTCCGTGGCCAGCGCCTGGTCCAGCGCCGCGTCCCGCGCCATGGCGCGTTGCAGCGGCAGCGGGGCGGCGTAGCTGGCGAATGTGCCGATCAGCCCGACCACGGCGAACGCCATGGCCAGGAACGCCATCCAGGTCGCGCTGTTGCGCTTCATCGCCGGGTCCTTGAGGAAGGCGCCGTCATCCGCTTCACGGCCTGCGGCGTCAACGGCGGGCCGCCGGGTTGACAGGGGGGGGCATGGCCGGTATCCGCACGTTTTCCCGTTCCACTGAGTTCTGAGTCATGAAGATTCGCAACAGCCTGAAGTCGGCCAAGCTCCGCGACAAGAATTGCCGCGTGGTGCGCCGCCGTGGCCGGGTCTACGTGATCAACAAGAAGAACCCCCGCATGAAGGCCCGGCAGGGCTGACCGCCCGAGCGCTTCCAAGCTACGGGTGATCAATCGCCGAAGGCTTGGCGCCGATCGCCATCTTATAGATCCAGACTGGGTAACGCGCCTCCATCCGGCCGTGATTGAACCCGGGCGTCAGGTTCTGGGCGGTTTCAGGGATCCACAGGAACCCGGCATCGTCGATCCACATCGCATCTGACCAGACCAGCCGCGGGTCCGCCACCAGCGTGCTCACCTGGCCGGCCGGCGTGATCCTCAGGATGCGCCGCAGCTTCGTGTCGCTCAGGTAGATCGTGCCATCCGCTGCGATGGCGGTGCCGCCGGTGGTGGGCGTGTCCACCCAGCCCGCGTCCACGTGCCCGGCCAGCTCCGCCGGCGGCAGGGCGGCGTCGTCCAGCCAGCGCGTTTCGATGCGCGACAGCATACCGGATGCGGGCTGGTAATAAAGGTAGCCGCCATCCGGCGAGACCTCCAGCTGGTCGGCGTGGACCAGCAGGTCGCTGCCGTCCGGCTTCACCAGCTTGCGGTTGTCGGCGTACATCGGCCGCGCGTCCGTCGTGCTCCTGTCCCCTTCCAGCACCCGGCGCGCCGCCCCGCTGTCCAGGTCCAGAACGACGAGCGCCGGGTCGCCCGCGTCGGTGAGGTAGGCGGTGCGGCCATGGAAGCGGATGTCGTCGATGTAGCTGAGCGGCTTGGCCGCCGCGTCGAGCGCATAAACGCGGCTGACCTGGTTGGTCTTGAGGTCGATGCGGAACGCCCGCGCCGCGCCGTGCACGGCCGGCTTGCCGATGCCCGGCGCTCCGGCGTCGATGACCCAGAGCGCGCCATCCGGCCCGACGCGGACCGAGTTCACCCGCACGAAGGCGTGGGCCGGGTTTCCGTTGGCGGGCTGGTTCCAGGCGGCGTCCGGAAAGGCATGGCCCTTGCCGTCGGGGGACAGTTCCTCCAGCTCCGGCCCGGGCTTGTTGTCCGCCCCGGGGAAGCCCACGAACACGCGCCCGTCCGCCGTGGCCGTGACGGCGTTCCACATGCGGTCCGCATGGAACGCCGGCTGCAGGCGGGGATCCTGCTTGGTGGGCATGATGCTGGCGGCGAGCGCCGGGGCGGTGAGCAAGGCCGTGCCGAGCAGGAGGGCGCGCAGGGTCATGGAGGCTCCGGTTCAGGTGGCGGCGCGAACGCCTCGCTTGCGGGGTTGGTTGCGCTTGCCGGGCCGGGGGCGAACCCTCATGTTCGGGGGACAAGAAACGCCGGAGACCGCCATGCTCGCCTTGCCCGAACCGAAGCCGGACGTGCTCGCGCGGCGGGGCGAGATCGTGGCCGGGCTGCGCGCCCTGCTGCCGGACAGCGGCGTGATCGCCGAGGCGCTGCTGCTGCGGCCCTACGAGACTGACGGGCTGTCCGCCTACCGGCAGGCGCCGCTCGCCGTGGCGCTGCCGGAGACCACCGAGCAGGTCGCGGCCGTGCTGGCGCTGTGCCACCGCATGGGGGTGCGCGTGGTGCCCCGCGGCGCCGGCACCAGCCTGGCCGGGGGCGCGATGCCGCTGGCGGACGCGGTGGTGGTGGGCATGATGCGGATGAACCGCATCCTGGACATCGACTACGCCGACCGCTGCGCCACCGTGCAGGCCGGCGTCACCAACATCGGCATCACCCAGGCGGTGGCGGGAAAGGGCTTCTTCTACGCGCCGGACCCGTCCTCCCAGCTCGCCTGCATGATCGGCGGCAACGTCAACATGAACTCGGGCGGCGCGCACTGCCTGAAATATGGCGTCACCGCAAACAACTTGCTCGGCCTGACCGCCGTGACCATGGAAGGCCATGTGCTGCAGATCGGCGGCGCGCACGTGGACGCGGCGGGCTACGACTGGCTCGGCCTGCTGACCGGCAGCGAGGGCCAGCTGGCGGTGGTGACGGAGGTGGTGGTCCGCATCCTGCACGCGCCGGAGGGGGCGCGGGCGATGCTGGCCGCGTTCAGCTCCAACGAGGTCGCCGGCCAGTGCGTGGACGCCATCATCGGCTCCGGCATCATCCCCGTGGCGCTGGAGTTCATGGACCGCCCGGCGATCCACGCTTGCGAAGCCTTCGCCCACGCCGGCTACCCGCTGGACGCGGAGGCCATGCTCATCATCGAGGTGGAGGGCAGCGTGGCCGAGCAGGACGACCTGCTGAACCGCATCAAGGCGCTGTGCGAGCCGTTCGCGCCGATCAGCATGAAGGTGTCCCAGTCCGCCGAGGAAAGCCTGGCGATCTGGAAGGGCCGCAAGGGTGCGTTCGGCGCCGTGGGGCGGATCAGCCCGGACTACCTGTGCATGGACGGCACCATCCCCACCAGCCAGCTGCCGCACGTGCTGCGCCGGATCGGCGAGATGAGCGACCAGTACGGCCTCAAGGTCGCCAACATCTTCCATGCCGGCGACGGCAACCTGCACCCGCTCATCATGTTCGACGCCAACGACGAGGCGAGCTTCCATGCGGCGGAGGCGTTCGGCGCCGACATCCTGAAGCTGTGCGTGGAGGTGGGCGGCTGCCTCACCGGCGAGCATGGCGTCGGCATCGAGAAGCGCGACCTGATGGGCGTGCAGTTCTCCGAAGCGGAGCTGGAGCGGCAGCGCGAGCTGAAGTCGGCGTTCGACCCTGAGTGGCTGCTGAACCCGGCCAAGGTGTTCCCGCTCAAGGCGGAGACGCCCCGGCTGGCGGCTTGAGCGTGCGTTCAGCCCCGTGAGCGTCGCCATGGCCCTGCGCCCTTCCGAGGCTCCGGCCGATGAGGCCGGAGTGGCGCAGGCGGTGGCCGCCGCCTATGCCGCCCGAGAGCCGATCCTGATCGAGGGCGCTGGCACCAAGCGGCTGATGCTGCGCCCGGTGCAGGCCGCCCGCTCGCTGTCCACCCGCAACCTGGCCGGCATCACCCTTTATGCGCCCAAGGAGCTGGTGATCTCGGCCCGCGCCGGCACGCCCGTCGCCGCCATCGAGGCCGCCCTGGCCGAGCATGGCCAGCACCTCATCGCCGAGCCGCCCGACCTGTCCGCCCTGCTCGGCAGCGAGGGCGGCCAGACCATCGGCGGCCTGGTCGCCACCAACCTGTCCGGCCCCCGCCGCATCGCGTCCGGCGCCATGCGGGACCACCTGCTGGGCATCCGCGCCGTGGACGGGACGGGCGACGTGTTCCACTCCGGCGGCCGGGTGCTCAAGAACGTCACCGGGCTGGACCTGTGCAAGCTGCTGGCCGGCAGCCACGGCACGCTCGGCGTCATCACGGAAGTGACCCTGAAGGTGCTGCCCGCGCCAGAGTGCACGGGCACGCTGGTGCTGCCGGGTCTGGACGCGGCGGCGGGGGTGGCGGCGTTGTCCGCGGCGCTCGGCTCGCCCTACGGCGTGTCGGGCGCCGCCTGGCTGCCGGCGGCGCCCGCCTGCCGCGTGACGGCCCGCCTGACGCTCCGGGAGGCGCGCAACCACGGCGGGGAGGCCGTGGCGTTCAGTGGGCAGGGCTACCACGACCACAACTGGGGGACCCTGCCCTTCGCCGCCGCCGTCCGCGACTGGTACTGGGGGCGCATCGCCCTCCCGTCGGGCCGGGCCGTGATCCTGTACCACGTGGACTACCACCGGCCCCGGCCGCCCGTCAGCCACTTGCTGCTTTTTGAGGGGGGCCGGCTGGTCGCCCTGCCCGACCGGGCGAGCTTCGTCAAGGAGTCCCGCAAGCTCCTCTGGAGCCTCGACCAGATCGAGCCCGGACAGACCCTCGACATGGCCTTCAATTACCTGACCAGCACCCC
>CAXTNC010000015.1:23514-28390 GCA_964245495.1 uncultured Acetobacteraceae bacterium | reverse complement strand
ATGGTGGGCGCGACAGGGATTGAACCTGTGACCCTTCGCGTGTGAAGCGAATGCTCTACCGCTGAGCTACGCGCCCGGCCCGTGTGCGGCCAGGCCGGTGTCCTAACTGGACCGGCGCCGCCTGTCCAGCGGCCATCCGAACCGGCGCGCAGGGCTGGCCCTCCGCCCCGGCGTCGGGGAACGGCCTTCGGCCCGCTCACGCCGACAGCGGCTCGGCGATGTCCTCCAGGGACTTGCCCTCGGCGTCGATCCCCAGCCAAAGCTCCATCCCCGCCCCCGCCAGCATGAGCAGCCCGGCCACGCCATACCCGGCCGCCAGCGCCCAGGCTGACCCGGCGGAGATCAGCCACCCGAACAGGTACGGCGCCGCCGCGCCGCCGATCAGGGTGCCCAGCGCGAAGAACACGGCGATGGCCAGCGCGCGCGTCTCAAGCGGGAAGATCTCGCTGGAGGTGAGATAGGCGGAGGACGCCGCGGCGGACGCGAAAAAGAACACCACGACCCAGCACAGCGTCTGCGTGGTCGCCGTGAGCAGGCCCAGGCCGAACAGCACGGCCACCGCCATCAGCAGCACGCCGGACACGGCATAGGTGCCTGCGATCATCTTCTTGCGCCCGATCGTGTCGAAGAAATGCCCCAGCACCATCGGCCCGACGAAGTTGCCGGCGCAGAGCGGCAGGATGTAGAGTCCGACGGAGGCCTCCGGCACATGTTCATAGTGCTGCAGCACCAGGCCGTAGGTGAAGAACACCGCGTTGAACAGGAACGCCTGCCCCACGACCAAGGTCAGCGCGAGCATGGACCGGCCGCGGTAGCGGCGGCCCAGCATGGCGGAGAAGATCAGCCCGAAGCCGAAGCTCTTGCGCGGGTGGATGGTGAGGCTGCCTTCCGCCCGGGCCAGCGCTCCGCCGGTCCGGCTGACCCGCGTCTCGATCTCGGTCATGGTTTGCTGAGCCATCTCGGGCTTGCCGTGCGTCACCAGCCAGCGCGGGCTTTCGGGCAGTTGGTGGCGCAGGAACAGCACGCCGGCGCCCAGCACGCCGCCGACGGCGAAGCCGAGCCGCCATCCCCAATCCAGCGGCACCAAGGCGCCTGAGAGCAGGGGGATCGAAGCTGCCGCGCCCGCTGCCGCGCCCAGCCAGTAGCTGCCGTTCACCATGACGTCGATGCGCCCGCGCAGCCGGGCCGGCATCAGCTCGTCGATCGCGGAGTTGATCGCGGCGTACTCGCCGCCGATGCCCAGCCCGGTGATGACGCGGAAGGCGGCGAAGCTCCAGAAATTCCACGAGCAGGCTGACAGCAGCACGCCCGCGACATAGGTGCCGAGCGTGAAGTAGAAGATGCGCTTGCGGCCGAGCCGGTCCGTCAGCCAGCCGAAGCCCAGCGCGCCCGCCACGGCGCCGATGAGGTAGAACGAGGCCAAGCTGCCCACGTCCTGCGCCGTCAGGCCCAGGGTGCGCTGGTCTTGCAGAGCGGGGCCGAGGGATCCCATGATGGTGACCTCGAGCCCGTCCAGGATCCAGGTGATGCCGAGCGCGGCCACCACCAGGACGTGGAAGCCGCTCCACGGCAGGCGGTCCAGCCGAGCTGGGATGTCAGTCTGGAGTGCGGCGCTCACCGGCTGCCTTCCGGGGTGGTGGACATGCCGTCCTGCTCCGCCACGACGCGGCGCGCCTTCTTCCAGCGTGCGGAGCGCGCGTCCGCTCCTGCCGCCATTCGCCCGCTCAGCATGGGCTGCCGCTGCCCGAACGTCGCGTCGAAGCGGGCTTCCAATTGGTCGTTGACAGCATCAGCGCCCCCGCACGGCGTCAATGCGCCCGCAACCCGCCAGTTCCGGTTCACCCGGCCTGCTCAGCCTGCCTGGGCCAGCCATCGCTGCGCTCCGGCACGGGACTGGTTGATGACTTGGTGCATGTCAAGGTACTTGTACGTCCCGCAGCGCCCGATGAACTGGCAGGCGCCGGTCCGCTCGGCCAGGTCCTTGTACCGCGCATAGATCGCCTCATAGCGGCCGTCGCTGGTTTTCACCGGGTAGTAGCGCTCGTAATCGTTGTCGGCATAGTCGCACGGCTCTTCCAGGGTCACCGTCTTGCGTCCGCTTTCCGTCACGCGGTGGCCCGGCAGCCGCGCCCAGTCGGTTTCGCGGGTGTACGGCCCGGCATCGGTGAAGTTGGTGACGGAGGCGTGGCCGCCGCCGTAGCAGTCCGGCTCGCTGCGGTGGTGGAAGCGGATGGAGCGGTACGGCAGCGGGCCGAACGCGTCGTCGAAGAACACGTCGATCGGCATGGAGTTGAAGCAGGCGTCAAACCCGCCCAGCATGTCGCGCTCGAAGTCCTGGCCGAGCGTCACCTCGATGCGCCCGTGGTCCAGCAGCCGCTCGAACAGCGCCGTGTAGCCGTCCTGCACCAGGTACTGGTGGCGGTCGTTCGGGAAGTAGCGGTCCTCGTCGTCGTCGCGCAGCGGGATGCGCTTGACCACGGCGGCGTCCAGGTCCTCCAGGTCGAGCGCCCACATCTTGCGGGTGTAGGGCCGGAAGAACAGGTCCGTCAGCACGGGGCCGATGCGGCTGCGCAGGTACTCCCCGGCGTTGCGCGGCTCGGCGATCGGCTCGCCCTGGCTGAGAAGGAAGGCGGCCACGGCGTCGCTGTCCGCCAGGCTGAGGCCGAACACGGCGTTGATCGTCTGCCGGTTGACCGGCAGCGGCACCCGGCGGCCCGGCGGCACCGTCGCCTCCACCTTGTGCTCGTAGGGCACCAGCGTCCCGAAGCGCCGCAGCCACGCGACCACGTCCCCGTTGTTGGTGTGGAACAGATGCGGGCCGTAGCGGTGGACGCGCACGCCGTCCGCGCTCACCTCGTCGAAGGCGTTGCCGGCGACGTGGGGCCGCCGGTCGATCAGGCTGACGTGGTGGCCGGCTTCGGCCAGCTCGCGCGCGTAGCAGGCGCCGGCGAACCCTGCGCCGACCACCAGAACCTTCTGCTTCATCGGTCATCCTAGCTTGGCCGGCGCTGGTAGCAGGCTTTGCCTCGTTGGGCCATATCAGGCGGCGAGCGCGCGGGCGAACACCGCCGGGTCCACGTTGCCGCCGCTGAGCACGATGCCGACGACCTGGCCACGGGCCTGCCACCGCCCCGACAGCAGCGCGGCCAGCGCCACCGCGCCGCCGGGTTCCACCACCAGCTTGAGATGCGTGAAGGCGAACGCCATCGCGGCCAGCACCTCCGCGTCCGACACGGCGACCGCGCCCGCGAGATGGGCTTGGTTCACCGGGAAGGTCAGCTCGCCCGGCATGGGCGTCAGCAGCGAGTCGCACAGCAGGGAGCCGCCGGGCGCGTTGGCCACCCGGCGCCCGGCGGCCAGGGAGCGGGCGGTGTCGTCCGAGTCCTCCGGCTCCACCGCCACCACCCTCGTGCCCGGCGAGACGCCCGCCAGCGCCAGCGCGCACCCGGCCACCAGCCCGCCGCCGCCGGTGCAGACCAGCAGCGCGTCCATCGCTGCCGGGGCGTCCTGCGCCATCTCCAGCCCCAGCGTGCCCTGCCCGGCGATCACGTCGCGGTGGTCGTACGGCGGCACCAGCTGCGCGCCGGTGCGGGCGGCGAAGGCGGCGGACAACGCCTCGCGGTCCTCCGTCTGACGGTCGTAGCGGAGGATCTGCGCTCCCCAGCGCCGGGTGCTGTCGACCTTGATGGCGGGCGCGTCGGCCGGCATGAACACGGTGGCGCGCGCGCCCACCCCCGCCGCGGCGCAGGCGACCGCCTGGCCGTGGTTGCCGGAGGAATGGGTGACCAGCCCCCTCGCCCGCTCCGCTTCCGTCAGCCGCAGGATGGCGTTGGCGGCGCCGCGCAGCTTGAACGACCCGGTGCGCTGCAACGGCTCTGCCTTCACCAGCACGGCGGCGCCGGTGCGCTCGTCCAGGTGGGCGTTGCGCAGCAGCGGGGTGCGCACGACGCGGCCGGCGATGCGGGCCTGGGCGTCAAGCACGTCCTCCGTAGTCGGCAAGTCCATGGCGCAGGCTCCTCAACGGCTGGGAAGCTGCACCATGTCCCCGCGCGCGGTGACGCGGAAGAGGTCGTACTCCTCCGCCGCCACGCCGCCGCGGCTGCGGGCGATAGAGCCGGCGGGGACCACGGACAGCCACGGTGCCGGGTCAGGCGGGCCGGCGCGGCGGTGGCTGCGGACCAGCAGGCCAACTTGCCCGGCGATGGGCGCCGTCGGCAGAGCGAACAGACGCCAGCGCGGCTCCGCCCCGACGACGGGGCCGGGCAGCTCGTGCGCGAGGATGGCGGCGATGCCGTAGTTGTCCGCGGCGACGAAGGCGGCGTGCTGTGCGCCCACCTGCTCGGCGAAGCCAGGCCAGCCGCCCAGCCGGATCAGCGTCGGGTCCAGCCGGCGCGGCAGGGGAAAGGCGGCGGTGGTGGCCTGGATGTACACGAGCGCCGTCATGGCAAAGCCGAGACCGGCCGCTGGTCGCCAGAATTGCGGCGCGTAGGCGGCAGCGGCGATGCAGGCGGCCGGGAACAGCACGGCCGGCCAGTTCGCCTGCACCCGGTCGCCCAGCGCGTGCTGCAGGAACACCGCCGCCCCCGGCGCCGTCAGCGCTGCCAGCAAGGCGGGTGCCGCTCCCTCCCGCCAGCGCCGCGCCGCCAGCCACATGCCGACGGCGCAGAGCAGGGCCACGCCCGGCGTGCCGAGCGCCAACTGGCTGCCCAGCAGCTCCGCCACGTGCCCCAGCGCCTGCGCCGGGCGCCAATCGCCGGTGCGCCCGCCCTGCTTGGCGAAGCTGGCCCAGCCGTGCGCCGCGTTCCACCAGGCCACCGGCGCGAAGCACCCGGCGGCGAGCAGCGCGCCGGCCCAGGGCCATGGGGTGCGCCGCCCG
>CAXTNC010000015.1:2388-23504 GCA_964245495.1 uncultured Acetobacteraceae bacterium | reverse complement strand
TGCGAGGAGCCACCCGGCCAGGCCCAGCCCGAGCAGCGCCGCGGTGTACTTGCTGTCCAGCGCCGCGCCGGACAGCAGCCCCGCCGCCAGCCACCACGCGCCCCGCCCGGCGCGGACCAGCCGCGCCACCGCCCACAGCGCCGCCGTCCAGAACAACAGCAGCGGGGTGTCCGGCGTCATGGTGACGGCACCGGCGCCGAGCAGCAGGGTGGCGTTCAGCAGCACGGCCGCCGGCACGCCCAGGTGGCGGCCGGGGAACAAGTCCTCCGCCGCCTGCGCCAGCAGCACGGAGCCGCCCGCCGCGGCCAGCGGCGCCAGCAGCCGGATGCCGAGCGCGCCTTGCCCGGCCAGGGCCGTGCCCGCGCGCACCCACAGCGCCACCATCGGCGGGTGGTCCAGGTAGCCCGGCGCGAGGGCGCGCGACCACACCCAGTAATAGGCTTCGTCCGCTGACAGCGGCGTCCAGCCTGCCACCAGCAGCCGCACGGCCGTCAGCAGCCCGAGCAGGAGCAGGGCGGGCTTGATGCGAGGGTCAGTCAGCCGCATCGAATGCTGCGTCAAGCTCATGGTGGATTGGACGGCCTCACGCCGGCTGTTTACCATTGGGGCAGGCAGGATGGAGGCCAGCGTGAGCCAGTCCTATGTGCACGGCTACCAGCAGCGCGAAGCTGAGCGATTGCAGGACCAGGCTGGGGCGTTGGTCGAGTTGTTGCACTCCGACACAACATACCCGGCAGGTTGCTCCGTCTTGGAAGCAGGATGTGGGGTTGGGGCGCAGACCCTGACCCTAGCGCGTCGCAGCCTCGGCGCTCAGTTCACATCCGTCGATATTTCCGCAACCTCGGTCGCGTCGGCACGGCAGGCGTGCGAGGCAGCAGGGCTGACCAACGTGCGCTTTCAACAAGCAGATGTTTACGCGCTGACATTCACCCCAGAGTCTTTTGACCACATTTTCGTCTGTTTCGTTTTGGAGCACTTGGAACGCCCTTTGGAAGCTTTGGCCAGTCTGAACAGGGTGCTGAAGCCGGGCGGAACAATGACCGTTATCGACGGCGATCATGGCTCCACTTACTTCCACCCAGACAGTCACGAAGCACGCAATGCCATTCAATGCCAAGTTGAATTGCAGCGGATAGCCGGTGGGGATGCGATGATTGGACGGCAGGTTTACCCGCTTATGGTCGGTGCCGGCCTGCAAGCTGTCCGTGTTTTCCCTCGCATGATGTATGTCGATGGGAGCAAGCCGGAGCTTTTAGAGTCCTTCATCGTAAAGACGTTCACGGCCATGATCGAGGGAGTCCGCGGCCCGGCATTGGAGGCTGGAATTACCGACGCCGAGACGTTCGACGCCGGTATCCAAGCACTTCTTAGGACCGCACAGCCGGACGGAGTATTCTGCTACACCTTCTTCAAAGGCATCGGGGAGAAAGCCCCGGCTAGCAATTGAATTCAGGGCTGCGTGGCCTTGAAGCTCTCCCGGGCGGAGACCGCGTCCCACCAGCCGCGCACGCCGGGCAGGCCCAGGAACTCGTCCTGGTGCGGCGTCATTGCGACGTAGGCCATGATGGGCGCCAAGTACAGGTCGGCGATGCTGCACGCTTCGCCGGCCAGCCAGGGCGACTGGGCCTTCAGCTTCATGATCTCCGTGATCGCCTTGCGGCCGTCGCGCAGGCCGGCGTGGTGCATCTCGGCGTTCTTGCCGCCCACGAAGTCCGGGAACAGGTGGTAGGCGACGATGCCGCCGATGATCGGCAGGTAGCCGTAGCTGTCGATGATGCTGACCACCATGTCCATCCGCGCAGCGTCCTTGGCGTCCTGCGGCACCAGGGAGGCGCCGGGCAGCACGGCGTTGAGGTAGCGCGCGATGGCGGGCGTCTCGATGACGCGGAAGCCGTCCACGTCCACGACGGGCACCTTGCCGAACGGGTGGCGCTGCATGTGCTCGGGGGTCTTCGGCTCGCCCTTGAGCACATCGACCGGCACCTGCTGGTAGCCCGTCGTCCCTTTCTCGGCGAGCAGCATCCGCACCGTGCGGACGTAGGTCGAGCCGCTGAAGCCCCAGAGCGTGATATCGGTCATTCCATGTCCCATCGTTTGATTGTTTGCGCGCCAGCAATCTGCGGCGGCGGCGCAAGGCCCGTCAACAAAGTCAGACTGGCACGCCGGCGATGTTGCGGCTGGTGCGGATGGTTTGCAGCGTCTGCACCCGGGCCACCGCCTCGGCCCCGGTCAGCGCCTGCGTCAGCCGGTTCTCGTGCGCCGTGTCCCGCGCCACCAGGCGCAGCAGGAAGTCCCCGCCGCCACGGATCATGTGGCAGGCCCGCACCTCCGGCCAGTCGGCCACCATGCGCTCGAACGCGGCCAGCACCGCCTCCTTCTGGCTGTCCAGGCCGACGATGGCGAAGAACTCCACCGGCCAGCCCAGCTTCGCCGGGTCGGTGTCGGCGTGGTAGCCGCGGATGATGCCCGCCTCCTCCAGCCGGCGCACCCGGCGCAGGCAGGGCGGGGCGGAGATGTCCGCGCGCCGGGCCAGCTCCACGTTGGTCATGCGGCCGTCCTCCTGCAATTCGCCGAGGATGCGGCGGTCGATGCCGTCCAGCTCGGGGGTTTCGGCGGGTGGGTGCTTCATGCGTCCTGCATGGCCTGTCGCTGCTGTGGGGCGTGAGGCGGCGCAACAATGTTGCAGCCGCCCCTACCGGCAAGCGCCAGCTTGCACAAGGCCGCCGCCGGGCAGATATCCCGGCCCACTCACCTCATGGCGCGGAGCACCCCATGCCGCAGACGACCCACAGCCGCGTCCTGATCCTGGGGGGCGGCCCCGCCGGCTACACCGCCGCGATCTACGCCGCCCGCGCCAGCCTGTCCCCCCTGCTGGTGCAGGGGATGCAGCCCGGCGGCCAGCTCACCATCACCACGGAGGTGGAGAACTACCCCGGCTTTGCCGAAGCGGTGCAAGGCCCGTGGCTGATGGAGCAGATGGCGGCGCAGGCGGCCCATGTCGGCACCCGCATGGTGGACGACGTGATCACCGCGCTCGACCTCTCCGCCCACCCGTTCCGCGCCGCCGGCGATGGCGGGGACAGCTACACTGCCGACACGCTGGTGCTGGCGACGGGCGCGCAGGCCCGCTGGCTCGGCCTGCCGTCGGAAAAGGCGTTCGGCGGCGCCGGCGTCTCCGCCTGCGCCACCTGCGACGGCTTCTTCTTCCGCGGCAAGGACGTGGCGGTGGTCGGCGGCGGCAACACGGCGGTGGAGGAGGCGCTCTACCTCACCCACCACGCCCGCAGCGTGACGGTGATCCATCGCCGGGCCAGCTTCCGGGCCGAGCGCATCCTGCAGGACCGGCTGTTCGCCAACCCCAAGGTGCGGGTGGTGTGGGACAGCGCGGTGGAGGAGATCCTGGGCACGGCGTCCCCCAAGGCGGTGACCGGCGTGCGGGTGCGGGACCGCGCCGGCGCCGTCACCGACATCCCGGTGGACGGGGTGTTCATCGCCATCGGGCATGACCCGGCGACCGCCCTGGTGCGCGGCCAGTTGGAGCTGGACGAAACCGGCTACGTCCGCATCGCGCCCTGGTCCACCGCCACCAACGTCCCCGGCGTGTTCGCCGCAGGGGACGTGGCGGACCCGCGCTACCGCCAGGCGGTGACTGCCGCCGGCATGGGCTGCATGGCGGCGCTGGAGGCCGAGAAGTTCCTGGCCGAGCACTCCCCGCTGCCCGCCCTGCGCGCCCGGGAGGCCCGCACGGAGCAAATGATCGGCGCGTGGGACTGATTCAGCCCGGATTTGCGCGAGACATGCGGGCAGAGGCTGTTACTCTGCACCGCATGGCAGCGACTCCGGGAAGAGGGCCGACGATGGATTGGGACAAGCTGCGGGTGTTCCACGCCGTGGCGGAGGCGGGCAGCTTCACCCATGCCGGGGATGCGCTGAACCTCAGCCAGTCCGCCGTGAGCCGGCAGATCTCGGCGCTGGAGGAGAACCTGCAGGTCGCCCTGTTCCACCGCCACGCCCGCGGCCTGATCCTGACGGAGCAGGGCGAAAGCCTGAACCGCACGGTGCGCGACGTGTTCGCCAAGCTGGCGATGACGGAGGCGCTGCTCACGGAAAGCAAGGAGAAGCCGACCGGCCGGCTCAAGGTGACGACCACCGTGGGGTTCGGCTCGCACTGGCTGTCCTCCCGCGTGGGCCGCTTCCTGGCCGCCTACCCGGACGTGACCATGACGCTGCTGCTCGATGATTCCGACCTGGACCTGGCGATGCGGGAGGCGGACGTGGCCATCCGCATGCACGCGCCGAAGCAGCCGGACCTGGTGCAGCGCCACCTGATGACCATCCGGTGGACCATCCTGGCGTCCGGCCAGTACCTGGCCCAGCGCGGCATCCCGGGCCGTCCGGAGGAGCTGGACGACCACGCGCTGATCCTGTTCGGCGACTACCGCCCGCCGGTGGCGGAGATCAACTGGCTGGCGCACGCCGGCCGCCGCGCCGGGCAGCCGCGCCGGGCGGTGCTGGAGGTGAACTCGTTGCACGCCATGGCGGTGGCGGTGCGCGCCGGGGTCGGGATCGCGGCGCTGCCCGCCTGGATGGGCGACGAGGCGGAAGGGCTGCAAAGCCTGCTGCCGGAGCTGAAGCCGCCGAAGATGGACGTGTACTTCGTGTATCCGGAGGAGCTGCGGAACTCGAAACGGGTCGCCGTGTTCCGGGATTTCCTGCTGGCCGAGATGCAGGGGCTGCAATGAAGGGCTGGACCGTCGAGGCGATCACGGAGGCAGGGACCATGCGCCTGGCCGACCTGCCGGAGCCGGTGGCCGGCCCGGGCCAGCATGTGGTGGCGGTGGAGGCGGCAGGGCTGAACTTCCTCGACTCGCTGATGCTGCGCGGCCAGTACCAAGTGAAGCCGTCCCTGCCTTTCACTCCGGGCGTCGAAGCTGTCGGCCGGGTGGTGGCGCAGGGTGAGGGCGCTCCGCTGCCGGTGGGGACCCGCGTGGCGGCCAGCGGCCAGGGCGCCTATGCCGAGCGCATGGTGGCCAGCAAGGCCAGCGCCATCCCGGAGGACATCCCCGCCGCCGAGGCCGTGTCGCTGTTCGGCGTGGTGTACTGCACCGCCTGGCACGCGCTGCACAACCGGGCCGCGTTGCAGCCGGGCGAGACCGTGCTGGTCCATGCGGCGGCCGGCGGCGTCGGCTCCGCCACGGTGCAGCTGGCCGCTGCCCATGGCTGCCCCGTGCTGGCCACCGCGGGCGGCCCGGCCAAGGTGGCGGTGGCGCGGGAGATGGGCGCCGGCCTGGCGATCGACTACGGCGCGGAGGACTGGGTGGAGGCCGTGCGGAGCCACACCAAGGGGCGCGGCGCCGACGTGATCTTCGACCCGGTGGGCGGCGAGGTGGGCGAGCGCAGCCTGCGCTGCCTGGCCTGGCACGGCCGCTGCCTGGTGGTCGGCTTCGCCGCCGGGCCGATCCCGAGCCTGGCCGCCAACCGGCTGTTGTTGAAGGAGTCGTCCGCAGTGGGCGTGTTCTGGGGGGCGGCGGACGCGGCTGACCCAGGCTTGCGCGGCCGTGCCCACGCCGCCCTGCTGGCGCTGTACCGCGAGGGCAAGGTGAAGCCCCTGGTGCGCGGACGCTTCCCATTGGCGGACGCGCAGGCCGCACTGGCCTCCCTCGCAGGCCGTGGGAGCGTGGGCAAGGTGGTGCTGGAGCTCAAGCGGTAGAATGCATCAGTTGCGGGGCGGACGAATGGTCCAGGTCGTAGTGTAGTCCGGGTCGATGACCGTCTCGCCAGTAGTTCGCAGTCGATAGGAGCCTGGCTTTGCTGGAAGGAAAGCCGAAAGGTAGGGCGGCAACCGGTAAACCTCGCCATCTCGCTCGCCACGCAAACGAAGCGCTACGCCCTTTGCCGGGTCTATCTCTTCAACTATTCCCCAGAATTGCTCAAGCCGGTCACCTGTTGCATCGGCGTAAGTGATGCCCACCACGACGGTTGCTCCAATCAGGCTGTCGGCAAGCGCGGCATCCCAGATGGGTGGTTTGCTCATCGCCACCTTCCAGCTTCGGTGCGCTTGGCTTGCTCAGGCATAGTTTAGGCACAGCCCCACCATGTCTGCCAGCGCGAGTGAAGCAGTTAGCCCGGGGCTTTCGATGCCGAACAGGTTGACCAGGCCCGGCACGCCATGCTCCGCCGGGCCGAGCACGGAAAAATCCGCCGCTGGCTCGCCTGGCCCGCTGATCTTCGGCCGGATGCCCGCGTAGTCCGGCGTCAGCGCGCCATCCGGCAGCCCGGGCCAGTAGCGGCGGATCGCGGCATAGAACCCGGCGGCGCGGCCGGGGTCCACGTTATAGTTCTCATGCTCCACCCACTCCACGTCCGGGCCGAACCGCGCCCGGCCGCCGAGGTCCAGCGTGAGGTGCACGCCCAAGCCGCCCGGCTCCGGCACCGGGTACACCAGCCGGCTGAACGGGACGCGGCCTTGCAGGCCGTAATAGCTGCCTTTGCACAGGTAGGCCCGCGGAATGGCCTGGCCCGGGATGCCGGCGATGCGGCGCGCCACGTCCAGCGCGTGCAGCCCCACGGCGTTCACCAGGATGCGGCATTCCAGCTGCATCGGCTGCTCGCCGCTCACGTCCAGGCGGATGCCGCCGTCGGACACCGCGCCGCCGGCCACCGGCGCGTGCAGGGCGACCGTGCCGCCCGCATCCTCCAGCTCGCCTTGGTAGGCCAGCATCAGCGCGTGGCTGTCCACGATGCCCGTCTCCGGCGAGTGCAGGGCAGCCTCCACCCGTAGAGCCGGCTCCATGGCGCGAGCCTGCTCGCCGGACAGCAGCGCCAACTCCACCCCGTTGGCCGCCGCCTGCGCCGCGATGGCATCCAGCCGGTGCGCCTCCGCCGGGTCGCTGGCGACGATCAGCTTGCCCAGCTTGCGGAACGGCACGCCGTGCGCCGCGCAGTACTCATACAGCGCCACCCGCCCGGCCACGCACAGCCGGGCCTTGAGGCTGCCGGCGGGATAGTGGATACCTGCGTGCACCACCTCGCTGTTGCGCGAGGAGGTGACGGTGCCGATGCCGCCCGCCGCCTCCAGTACCAGCACCTCGCGCCCCGCCACGGCCAGCGCCCGCGCCACCGCGAGGCCGACCACGCCAGCACCCAGGACCACCGCCTCGACCCGCTCGACCATGCCCGCAGCATCCGACATCTCCCCGCCGCGCGCGAGCGTAAACGCCGCGGATGCCACCGTCATCGGCGCCGGTCCCGCCGGGTTGATGGCGGCGGAGCGGCTGGCGCTGGGCGGCGTCCGGGTGAGCGTGTTCGACCGGATGGCCTCGCCGGGGCGCAAGCTGCTGATGGCGGGCGTGGGCGGCCTCAACCTGACGCACGACGAGCCGCTTGACGCGCTGCTGGACCGCTACGGCGCCGCACGGGAAGCGCTCGCCCCCGCCATCCGCGCCTTCCCGCCCGCCGCCCTGCGCGCCTGGTGCGACGGCCTGGGCCAGCCGACCTTCGCCGGCAGCACCGGCCGCGTGTTCCCGCGCGCCATGAAGGCCTCGCCGCTGCTGCGCGCCTGGCTGGCGCGGCTCGGCTCGCTCGGCGTCCAGTTCCGCCTCCGCCACCGCCGGCTGGGATGGGACGCGGACGGCGCGCCGCTGTTCGACCCGGCGGCCTCCGTGCCGTCCGGCGCCGTGGTGCTGGCGCTGGGCGGCGCATCCTGGCCGCGGCTCGGCTCGGACGGGGCATGGGCCGCAGCGCTGCCGCCGAGGCTGCTCGCGCCGTTCCGCCCGGCCAATTGCGGCTTTGTGGCCGGATGGAGTCCGCACATGGCCCGGCACGCGGGCACGCCGCTCAAGCGCATCACGGTCAGCTTCCGCGGTCGCCGGGTGCCAGGCGAGGCCACGTTGACAGCGGCCGGCGTGGAGGGCGGCCCGTTCTACGCCCTGGGCGCCGCGCTGCGGGACGCCATCGCGTCCGATGGGCAAGCCACAGCCACGCTGGACCTGCGGCCGGACCTGGACGCGGCGGAACTCGGCCGGCGGCTGGCCGCACCCCGGCGGGCGCAGTCATGGTCCACCTTCCTGCGCAAGGCCGGAGGGGTGCCGCCCGTGTCCGTGGCGCTGCTGCGGGAATGTGCCGGGCAGCCGGAGAACCCGGCGGCGGCCATCAAGGCGCTGCCGCTGCGCTTGACGGGCACGACGGGGCTGGACCGCGCCATCTCCACCGCGGGCGGGCTGCGGCTGGGGGCGTTGGACGGCTGGCAGCTCAGGCCCGGCGTGTTCGCGGCGGGAGAGATGCTGGACTGGGAGGCGCCTACTGGAGGCTATCTGTTGCAAGCGGCGTTCAGCACCGGGTTCGCGGCCGGAGAAGCTGCATTGGCCTGGCTTGATGCAGGCACGCGGAACGGGGACGAAGCGGCGGAGATCAACTGCTGCCGCCAGCATTGATTTCGTTGAGCCGCTCAAAGGTTTTGGCCGTAGGTTCGACCCAGAGTTCATAGTTGCCTTGCACTTCGGCCAGCGAGGCTTGAGTCAGAACAACGGTCTCGAACGGGCCACGTCCCCGATAGGCGCGCAACCGGCCAAGCGCAGCTTGCGACTGAATGACGGCCCAAGCCGCTTCCGCATCCACCCCACACAGGACGCGACAGTCGTCAATGATGCTTCCAACAGCGGTTTGGTCGAGAACATCTCTCAAGATGTGATGCTCGATGCTTGAAGCTCGTGTTTGGGTGTCGTCGTTGACGTTCATGCCTTCAACTCCGGGTTGCCTGCAAGCGGCACTCGAATGGCTCCAGGCTCGATCTTCACGTACGGCCCGCGATGCACGGCATCGCTCCCACCCATGGCCAAGCTCTTTTCGTAGCCGTTGTTGATCAGCGCCAAACCGCCTTTCCCGTCGATGTAACGGACGCCGTTGCCATCCCTGCTCCGGCCCTTCTGCCAGCCTCCCTCTTGAACCAGCGCGCGATCAAGTTCCTGTTCGATTTCTTCAGGTTGACGGCCTCTCAGCTGAAGAGAGTTGCGCGATACGGCTTTGACGCCCTTGAGTCAGCCTGCGGCACCCTCAAGCGTCCAGGCTGACCACCACCCGCGTTCCCGTGCCGTCGCTGTCGACCTCCACGACCGCCCGCACCGTCCGCGCCATGGCCTTGACGATGGTGGAGCCGAGGCCGCTGCCCTTGGGCGCCGAACCCTCGCTGTAGCCCACGCCGTCATCCTCCACCACGAGCTGGATGGCGCCCGCCTCGCGGCCGAAGCCGACGCGGATGTCGCCGCCGCGGCCGGGGTAGGCGTATTTCAGGGCGTTGGTCACCAGCTCGTTCACGATCAGGCCGAGCGACACGGCGCGGTCCGTCTCCACCCGGATCGGCTCGGCCGCCAGGGTGATGCAGCCCTGGCGCTCCTCCGTCGCCACCGCGCGGCGCAGCTCGTCGAGCAGGCCTTCGAGGTACTGGTCCATCGCCACGAACTCGACGTCGTTGCTGGTGTAAAGCCGGCGGTGCACCAGGCTGACCGCCTCCACCCGCTCCCGCGCCCGCTGCAACGCTTCGCGCGCGTCCGGGTCGGCGACCTTGCGGCCTTGCAGGTCGATCAAGGAGGCGATCAGCTGCAGGCTGTTGGCGACCCGGTGGTTGACCTCCTGCAGCAGCAGCGCCTGCTGGGCGGCCAGCTGCTCCAGCCGGTCGCGGCTTTCCTGCAGCTCCTGCAACGCCGCCTCGCGCTCCCGCCGCAGCTGCAACTGGACCTGCGACTGGCGGATGGAGCTGCACAGGAACTCCATGAAGGTGCCCTGGGCGTCCTTGAGCACGTAGTCGAACGCGCCCTCCTTCAGGGCGGAGACGGCGATGCGCGGCTCCCCGGCGGCGGTGACGAAGATGACGGGCGCCGGGTTCGGCAAGGCGCGCAGGTCGGCCAGCAAATCCAGCCCGTCGCGCCCCGGCATGTAGTGGTCGAGCGCGATGGCGTCGAACCGCCGCGCCCGGGCTGCCGCAAGCCCGGCCTCCGCGTCGTGCGCGGCCTCCACCGCGAACCCCTCGCGCTGGAGATGGCGGCCCACCAGCCGGCAGATGCCGGGGTCATCGTCGATGTAGAGGACGCGGACGGCAGCCGGCGATGCGTTCATGGCTCGCCAGGCACTTGCATCACCGCCAGGAACAGGCCGAGCTGCCGGATGGCGGTGGAGAAGCTCTCGTAGCCGAGCGGCTTGGTGATGTACACGTTGCAGCCGAGGTCGTAGCAGCGCTGTATCTCGACGCTGTCGTCCGTGGTGGTGAGCACGATCACCGGGGCGCGGCGCAGCAGCTCGTCCGCCTTGATGCGGGCCAGGATGTCCGTGCCGCTCATGTCTGGCAGGTTCAGGTCCAGCAGCACCAGCATGGGCAGCGGCACGCTGCGCCGGCCGGCCGCATCCGTGCCGAACAGGTGGGCCAGGGCGGAGGTCCCGTCCGTGAACGGCACGATGGCGTTGTTCACGCCGGCGCGGCGGACGTTCTTCTCGATCAGCCGGGCATGGCCCGGGTCGTCCTCGATCAGCAGGATGGTGACGGGGTTGGCGATCATGCCGCCGCCTTCACGCCGGCGGCGACGGCCGGCAGGCGGATGGTGAAGGTGGTGCCGACGCCCAGCGCCGATTGGCACTCGATGGTGCCGCCGAGCCGGCGCAGCAGCGCCCGCACGTGCGCCAGGCCGATGCCCTCGCCCGGCACCGCCTGGTCGCCTGCGCGGCGGAACAGCTCGAACACGCGCTCGAAGTCCTTGGGCGCGATGCCGCGGCCGTTGTCGCTGATCTCGAAGCGGGCCATCCCCGCCTCCCGGCGGCCCTCGATCCGGATCAGGCCCGGACGGCCGGGCTGGAGATACTTCAGCGCGTTGTCGATCACGTTGCCGAACACCTGCTCCACCGCCAGCCGGTCTCCCACCAGGTCCGGCACCGGGCCGATCGCCACCTCGGCCCCCTTGCTCGACGCCTGGTGCGCCATGCTGTCAGCCATGTTGGCGAACACCGCTCCCATGTCCAGCCGCTCGGCCGTCAGCACCCGGCGGCCCTCGCGGGACAGCTGAAGGATGGCGTTGATCAGCCGGTCCATCTTGACGGTGGAGGACTTGATGAACCGCAACGCTTCCGGGATGTCCTCCGACGCGGCCGCCTGCACCTCGGCCGGGGCGCCGCCCGCGCCGGCATACCCGGCCAGGGTGGCCGCCGCCTGCTCCAGCTCGCCGGTGAAGCCCATGACGTTGACCAGCGGCGCCCGCAGGTCGTGGGAAACGATGTAGGCGAAGCGCTGGATCTCGTCATTCGCCGCCGTCAGGTCGGCGGTGCGGGCGCGAACCGCCTCGTCCAGCTGCTCGTTGTTGCGCTCCAGCGCCTCGTAGGCCTGCGAGGTGAGGCGCTGGGCTTCCCGCAGCTCCGCCATGGCGCGGCGGACGCCGTTGGCGATCAGCCCGGCCAGCCCCGCCACCATGGCCAGCCCGGCGACGTCGATGCCGACCAGGCGCTGGCCGCCCCGGTTCACCGCCGCGACCCGCTTCGCCAGCCTGGCGTCCAGCTCCGCCGCCAGCGCCAGCGCCAGCGTGCGGATGACGCGCATCTCCGCCAGGCCGCTGTTGCCCCGGACCAGGGCGAGTGCCGCATCCAGCTGGCCGGCCTTGGCCAGCGCGACCGTGCGCTGCAGCTCGGCCAGCTTGGTTTCGACCGTCCGGCGAAGCTCGGTCACGCGCTCGTCGGATGGGCGGGCGGCGGACAACCGGTCAAGCAGGTCTGGCAAGGCTGCTTCCGACCGGACCATCGGCGTCAGGTAGGCAGGGTCGAGCGTCAGCAGGAAGCCGCGCTGGCCGGTTTCCGCCTCCCTTACCGCCAGCAGCAGGCCCGAGGCGACGGCAAGCTGCTGGCGAAGCGCCTCGGCTTGGCTGAGGCTGCGCTGGTTGGCGTCCGCCTGCCACACGGATGCGGCCGCGATGCAGAACAGCAAGGCGGTGCCGACGGCCACCGCCGCCAAGGCAGCCCGGCGCGACGTGCCCAGCCCGGGAGGCAAGGAGGGGCGCCGCATCAGCAGCGGCGAGGTCAAGCTTGGCGCCATCATGGAGCGCTTATCGCGCCCTGCTCCGCCCGCGTCAGCCATGGTCCCCGCTGACTTTCCCGGCCAAGGCTTCACGAACGTGTTATCTCCGGTGGGGACACGATATTCCGGCAATGAACCGGATGCGGCGAACCTATGGCTGGTCCCGGCTTTAGGCTAGTGTCTGCCGCAGCCAGGCGACGAACGAGGATCAAGCGATGGACCAGCCAGCTTCCACCCACGCGTCCAACCTGCCGCAGGGCGACATCGACGAGGTCGCCATCAACACGATCCGCACGCTGGCGATGGATGCGGTTCAAAAGGCCAACTCCGGCCATCCCGGCACGCCGATGGGCATGGCGCCGGTCGGCTACACGCTGTGGCAGCACGCCCTGCGCTACGACCCGGCGGACCCGCACTGGCCCAACCGGGACCGCTTCGTGCTGTCCGTCGGCCACGCCTCCATGCTGCTGTACTCGCTGCTGCACCTGGCGCAGGTGGCCTCCGACCCGGAGCATGAGGACAAGGGGCCGTACGCCGTCACGCTGGACGACATCAAGCAGTTCCGCCAGCTTTCCAGCGTGACGCCGGGGCACCCGGAATACCGGTTCACCGCGGGCGTCGAGACCACGACGGGGCCGCTGGCGCAGGGCGTGTCCAACAGCGTCGGCATGGCGATGGCGCAGCGCTACATGGCGCAGCGCTACAACAAGCCCGGCTTCGAGCTGTTCGACTACCACGTGTACGCGCTGTGCGGCGACGGCTGCATGATGGAAGGCGTGTCGAACGAGGCGGCCTCCATCGCTGGGCACCTCAAGCTCGGCAACCTGACCTGGATCTACGACAGCAACCACATCACCATCGAGGGCGCCACCAACCTCGCCTTCAGCGACGACGTGGGCGCGCGGCTGGGCGCGATGGGCTGGAACGTGATCCACCTGCCGGACGCCAACGACACGGCGGCGGTGGCGGGCGCGCTGGACCAGGCGAAGGCGCACACCGCCGGCCCGACCATCATCGTGGTCCACAGCGTCATCGGCTTCGGGGCGCCCAAGAAGGCCGGCACGAAGGCGGCGCATGGCGAGCCGCTGGGCGACGAGGAAATCCGCGGCGCCAAGCGCAGCTACGGCTGGCCGGAGGACTCGCGATTCCTGGTGCCGGACGGCGTGCATCAGCGTTTCGCCGAGGTGATGGGCAAGCGCGGCGAAGCGGCCCGGCACGACTGGATGGACCTGCTGGCGCGCTACCGCGAGCAATACCCTGCCCTGGCCCGGGAGATCGACATGATCGACCGGCACGAGCTGCCGGAAGGCTGGGACGGCGAGATCCCGGTGTTCCCGGCGGATGCGAAGGGCATCGCGTCGCGCGACTCCTCGCAGAAGGTGCTGAACGCCATCGCCAAGCACGTGCCCTGGATGCTCGGCGGCGCGGCCGACCTCGCGCCCTCCACCAAGTCCAACCTGACGTTCGACGGCGCCGGGTCGTTCGAGGCGGACAACTATGGCGGGCGCAACCTGCACTTCGGCATCCGCGAGCACGCGATGGGGTCGATCTGCAACGGCCTCGCGCTGTCCGGCCTGCGCGCCTACGCCAGCGGCTTCCTGATCTTCTCGGACTACATGAAGGCGCCCATCCGGCTTTCCGCCATCATGGAGCTGCCGGTGATCTACATCTTCACCCATGACAGCATCGGCGTGGGCGAGGACGGCCCGACGCACCAGCCGATCGAGCAGCTGGTGACGCTGCGCGCCATCCCCGGCATGTACGTGTTCCGGCCCGCCGACGCCAACGAGGTCGCGGAAGCCTGGCGCGTGGTGATGCGTCTGGACGACCGCCCTGCCTGCCTGAGCCTCAGCCGCCAGGCGCTGCCCACGATCGATCGGGCGAAGTATGCGCCAGCCTCCGGCGTGGCCAGGGGCGCCTACGTGCTGGCGGATTGCGACGGTCCGCCCGCGGTGATCCTGATGGCCACCGGCTCCGAAGTCTCGCTTTGCATGGGCGCCTACGAGACGCTCAAGGCGGAGGGGGTTGCGGCCCGCGTCGTGTCCATGCCCTGCTGGGAGCTGTTCGAGACGCAGGACCAGGCCTACCGGGACCAGGTGCTGCCGCCTTCCGTCAAGGGCCGGGTCGCGGTGGAGATGGCCGCCAGCATCGGCTGGGACCGCTACGTCGGCTGGGGCGGCGTCACCATCGGGATGCACAGCTTCGGCTTGTCCGCCCCGCTGGCGGCGTTGCAGAAGCAGTTCGGCTTCACGCCCGAGGCGGTGCTGGACGCCGCCCGCACGCAGGCCAAGCGTTAAAGGAGCTTCGTCATGGACATGCAATCAGAGACGACGGCCAACCCGCTCAAGTCGCTGGAGCAGCTGGGGCAATCGCCCTGGCTGGACTTCATCGAGCGCAAGTTCCTGGCCGACGGCAAGCTGGGGGAGATGATCGCGCGGGACGGCTTGAAGGGCATGACCTCCAACCCGTCCATCTTTGAGAAGGCGATGGGCCACGGCAGCAACTACGACGCCGGGTTCAAGGAAATGGCGGCCCACGGCGACGTGGATGCGCAATCGATCTACGAAAGCCTTGCCATCGACGACATCCGGCAGGCGGCCGATCTGCTGCGCCCGGTGTACGAGGCGACCAGCAAGGTGGACGGCTACGTCTCACTCGAAGTCTCGCCCTACCTGGCGTTGCGGACCGACGACACGGTGGCCGAGGCGCGGCGGCTGTGGAAGATGGTCGGGCGCGACAACCTGATGGTCAAGGTGCCCGGCACCGACCAGGGCACCCCGGCCATCAAGGCGCTGATCGGTGAAGGCATGAACATCAACGTCACGCTGCTGTTCAGCCAGCAGGCCTACAAGGACGTGGCGGAAGCCTTCATCGCCGGGCTGGAGAATTTCAAGTCGGCCGGCGGCGACGTGAGCCGGGTCGCCAGCGTCGCCAGCTTCTTCGTCAGCCGCATCGACTCGCAGATCGACAAGCAGATCGACGAGCGGGTGAAGATCGGTGGTGCCGACGTGGCCGACCTCAAGCGCGTCCGCGGCAAGGTCGCCATCGCCAATGCCAAGCTGGCCTACCAGCATTACCTGTCATTGTACGAGAGCGACCGTTGGAAAGCCCTCGCGGCGGCCGGCGCCATGCCGCAACGGCTGCTCTGGGCCAGCACGGGCACCAAGGACAAGGCCTACAGCGACGTGCTCTACGTCGAGGAGCTGATCGGCCGCGACACGGTCAACACCATGCCGCCCGCGACCATGGACGCGTTCCGCGACCATGGCCGGCCCGCGGAGGCGCTGACCGTCGGCGTGGAGGACGCCCGCGAAATCCTCGGCGCCGCCAAGCGCCTCGGCCTCAACCTGGACAAGGTGACGCACGACCTGGTGGAGGACGGCGTCAAGCAGTTCGCCAAGGCGGCGGACGACCTGCTGGGCGCGGTGGCCGCCAAGCGCACCGCCATGCTGGGCGACACGCTCGTCACGGTGAACTCCTCCCTGCCCGAGGAGATGAAGCAAAGGGTGGACCAGACCCTTGAGTCCTGGCGCGAGAGCGGCAAGCTGCGCGACCTCTGGGCCGGGGATGCCTCCGTTTGGACCGGCAAGGACGAGGGCCAATGGCTCGCCTGGCTCCACGTCGTGAACGACCGCCTGGCGGACATCAAGCAGCTGCAAGCGTTCCAGGACGAGGTGCAGGCCGCCAAGTTCACCGACGTGCTGCTGCTCGGCATGGGCGGCTCCAGCCTGGGGCCGGAGGTGCTTGCCGAAACGTTCGGCAAGCGCGGCGGCTTCCCCACGCTGCACGTGCTGGACAGCACGGATCCGCAGCAGATTGCCGCCTTCGAGAGCAAGGTGACGCTGGCGACCACGCTGGTGATCGTGTCCAGCAAGTCCGGCGGCACGCTGGAGCCGAACATCCTGAAAGCCTACTTCTTCGACAAGATGCAAAAGGCGGTCGGCGAGGACAAGGCCGGGCAGCATTTCGTCGCCATCACCGATCCGCACTCCCACATGCAGCAGGTGGCTGAGCAGGACGGCTTCCGCCGCACCTTCTACGGCGACCCGGCGATCGGCGGGCGCTACTCCGTGCTGTCCAACTTCGGCATCGTGCCGGCCGCCGCCATGGGCCTGGACCTGACGCAGTTCCTGCAATCCGCCGCCCTCATGGTCCGCGCCTGCGCCGCCGGCACGCCGCCGTTGCAGAACCCCGGCGTGCAGCTCGGCGCCGTGCTCGGCATCGCGGCCACGCGCGGCCGGGACAAGGTCACCATCGCCGCCTCGCCGCACCTGCACGACGTGGGAGCGTGGCTGGAGCAGCTGCTGGCGGAGAGCACCGGCAAGCAGGGCCACGGCATCGTCCCGGTCGATGCCGAGCCGCTGGCCGACGCGTCCGCCTACGGTGCCGACCGCCTGTTCGCGTACCTCCGCCTCCGCGACGCGCCGGACCCGGCGCAAGATCGGGTGATCGCCGCGCTGGAGAAGGCCGGCCAGCCGGTCGTCCGCGTCGAGCTGGCCAACACGCTGCAACTCGGCCAGGTGTTCTTCCTGTGGGAGTTCGCGACCGCGGTGGCCGGCTCCATCATCGGCATCGACCCGTTCGACCAGCCGGACGTGGAAGCCAGCAAGATCGAGACCAAGAAGCTGACGGGCGCCTACAACGACAGCGGCAAGCTGCCGGACGAGGCGCCGTTCCTGACCGACGGCCCCATCCAACTGTTCAGCGACGCGAAGAACGCGGCGGAGCTGGGCAAGGCAGGCGCCACCCTGGGCGCCGTGATGAAGGCGCACCTCAACCGCCTCGGCGCGGGAGACTACGCCGCCCTGCTCGCCTACATCGAGCGGACGCCGGAGCACATCGCGCTGCTGCAAACCCTGCGGACGCAAATCCGTGATGGCAAGCGGGTGGCGACGGTGGCGGAGTTCGGGCCGCGCTTCCTGCACTCCACTGGGCAGACCTACAAGGGCGGCCCCAACAGCGGCGTGTTCACCCAGATCACCGCGGACGACAAGGCGGACCTGGCTGTGCCCGGCGAGCGCTACACGTTCAGCGTGGTCAAGGCGGCGCAGGCGCGGGGCGACTTCGACGTGCTGGCCGAACGCGGGCGGCGCGCCCTGCGGGTGCACGTCACAGGCGACTTGGAAACGGGCTTGAAGACTTTGGCGGCAGCTATCAGCGGAGCAGTCTAAGGCCAGGGCGCTGCCCTGGACCCGGCAGAGGAGAGTCGTCCTCTGCACTCCTGCTGCCAGGGGTGAAGGGAATGACCATCCCCTTCCGGGGTCCAGGGGCAGCGCCCCTGGCGGTCACACACTAGGAGCCTCAGCATGAAACTCGGCGTGATCGGCCTGGGCCGCATGGGCGGCAACATCAGCCTTCGCCTGATGCAGCACGGCCACCAATGCGTGGTGTATGACAACAGCGAGAAGGCCGTGGACGGCATTGCCGGGCAGGGCGCCGCCAAGTCCACCGGCCTGGCCGACATGGTGCGGCAGCTGGAGCAGCCGCGCATCGTGTGGGTCATGCTGCCGTCGGGCAAGATCACCGAGGACACGGTGCACGCCTTGGGCGAGTTGATGGGCCGCGGCGACATCATCATCGACGGCGGCAACACCATGTACAAGGACGACATCCGCCGCGCCGCCGCCCTGCGCGAGAAGGGCATCGTGTACGTCGATGTCGGGACCTCCGGCGGCGTGTGGGGCTTGCAGCGCGGCTACTGCATGATGATCGGCGGCGAGGACGACGCGGTGAAGCACCTCGACCCGATCCTTTCGGCGCTGGCGCCGGGCCTGGGCGAGATCGACCGCACGCCGGGCCGCGAGGGCCGCAACCCAACGGCGGAGCAAGGCTACCTGCATTGCGGCCCGGCCGGGTCCGGCCACTTCGTCAAGATGGTGCACAACGGCATCGAGTACGGGATGATGCAGGCCTACGCCGAAGGCTTCGACATCCTCAAGAACAAGAACAGCGCCGAACTGCCGGAGAACGAGCGGTTCAGCCTCAATATGGGCGACATCGCCGAGGTGTGGCGCCGCGGCTCCGTGGTGTCGTCCTGGCTGCTGGACCTGACGGCCTCCGCCCTGGCGACAGACGAGAAGCTGGAGAAGTTCAGCGGCGACGTGGCGGACAGCGGCGAGGGCCGCTGGACGATCGACGCGGCGGTGGAGGAGGCGGTGCCGGTCCCCGTGCTGGCCGCTTCCCTGTTCGCGCGGTTCCGCTCGCGCCAGAGCCACACCTTCGGCGAGAAGATGCTGTCCGCCATGCGGTTCGGCTTTGGCGGCCACGTCGAACCGAAAGCCTGAACGATGGACGGAACCTCGCAAGTCATCGGTGACACCAAGGCGTTGGCCAAGACGGCAAAGCCCGCGCCCCCTTGCACCATGGTCATCTTCGGCGCCAACGGCGACCTGACGAAACGCCTGCTGATGCCTGCGCTCTACAACCTGTCCGGCACGAAGCTGCTGGATGGCGGCTTTTCCATCCTGGGCGTTGACCGCGACGCGGGCACGGACGGCGAGTTCCAGGGCCGGCAAAAGGCGATGATGGAAACCTTCACCCCCGCGGCCGGGGGCGAGTTCGCCGAGAAGAGCCTGAATGCGGAATGGTGGGGCTGGTTGGAGCAGCGGCTGCACTACATGGCCGGGGACTTCACCAAGCCGGAAACCTTCCACGCCTTGGCCGGCCGGCTGAAGGACGGCAACGCCGTGTTCTACCTCGCCGTCGCGGACCGGTTCTTCGGCGGCATCATCGACATGCTGCACGAGGCCGGGCTGACCAAGGAGGCCGAGGGGTCATTCCGCCGCGTCGTGATCGAGAAGCCGTTCGGCCATGACCTGCAATCAGCGCAGGAGCTGAACGCGCACATCCTGTCCGAGCTGGACGAGAGGCAGATCTACCGGATCGACCATTTCCTCGGCAAGGAAACGGTGCAGAACATCATGGCGCTGCGCTTCGCCAACGGCTTCTTCGAGCCGCTGTGGAACCGCGACCACATCGACTATGTCGAGATCACCGCGGCCGAAACGGTGGGCGTGGAGAAGCGCGGCAAGTTCTACGAGGTCACCGGCGCGCTGCGGGACATGGTGCCGAACCACATGTTCCAGCTGATGTCCATGATTGCCATGGAGCCGCCCAACTCGTTCGACGCCGACGCCGTGCGCGGCGAGAAGGCCAAGGTGATCGAGGCGATCCACCCAATGTCGGCGCAGGACGTGGCGCGCAACGTAGTGCGCGGGCAGTACGTCGCCGGGTCGATGAAGGGCTTGGGGGAGGTCAAGGGCTACACCGACGAGCCGGATGTGGCGCCCGACTCCAAGGTGGAAACCTACGTGGCGCTCAAGCTGCTGATCGACAACTGGCGCTGGGCGGGCGTGCCGTTCTACCTGCGGACCGGCAAGCACATGTCCGCGCGCAAGACCGAGGTGGCGGTGTACTTTAAGCAGGCGCCGTTCGCCATGTTCCGCGACACGCCGGTCGACAAGCTGTCTCCCAACGTGCTGATGCTGCACCTGCAGCCGCACGAAGGCGTGTCGCTGTATTTCAGCGCCAAGCAGCCCGGCCAGACCGTCGTGCTGGAGCCGGTGCGGATGGACTTCAAGTACGAGGACTACTTCGACCTGAAGCCGTCCACCGGCTACGAGACCTTGATCTACGACGTGCTGATCGGCGATCCCACCCTGTTCAACCGCGCCGACAACATCGAGGCCGGGTGGCAGGGCGTGCAGCCGGTGCTGGACGCGGTGGCGGCCGGCCAGGACGCGGTGCATCCCTATGCCGCGGGGACCAACGGCCCCAAGGAGGCGGACGACCTGCTGGCGCGGGACGGCCGGCAGTGGCGCAAGCTCGGCTGATGGCCATCAAGCTCGTCGTGTCGGACGTGGACGGCACCATGGTCACCACCGACAAGGCGCTGACGCCCGCGACCATCGACGCTGCCCACCGGCTGCGCCAGGCCGGCATCCACCTGGCGCTGGTCAGCAGCCGGCCGCCGCGGGGCATGGCGTTCCTCACCATGGACCTCGGGCTGACCGGCCCGCTGGGCGGCTTCAACGGCGGCACCATCCTCAGCCCGGACGGCGCGGTGATCGAGGAGCTGTTCGTGCCTGAGGTGGCCGTGCGGTCCAGCGTGGCATTGTTCGAGCGGCGCGGCGTGTTTCCCTGGCTGTTCGCCGACAACCAATGGATCATCAACGACATCGCGGGCGACTACGTGCACAAGGAGCTTCACACCGTCCGGTTCGAGCCGACCGTGGTGCAGGATTTCACCCCGTTCCTGGGGCGCTGCGGCAAGGTTGTCGGCGCTTCGGCGCAGTTCGACCTGCTCGCGGAGTGCGAGGCGGAGCTGCAAGGCGTGCTCGGGCGCACGGCGAACGCGCACCGCTCCCAGCAGTACTACCTGGACGTGACCAACCCTGCCGCGGACAAGGGCACGGCGGCCCACGCCTTCGCCAAATGGTATGGCGTGGACATCACCGAGGTGTGCGCCATCGGCGACCAGCAGAACGACGTGCCGATGTTCCGCGTGGCCGGGCACAGCGTCGCGATGGGCAACGCCCCGGCCTCGGTGGCGGCGCAGGCCAGGCAGCGCACCGCCTCCAACGAGCAGGATGGCTGGGCCGCGGCGATCGACCGCTTCGTGCTGCCGCAAGCTGGTTAGGAGACACCGATGCCGCGCCCGCGCCCCGACAAGATCAGCCTGCTGCTGGCCGACGTGGACGGCACGCTGGTCACCAAGGACAAGGTGCTGACCGAACGCGCCCAGAAGGCCGTGCGGGACATGGCGGGCCGCGGCATCCAGTTCGCCGTGACCAGCGGGCGTCCGCCCAAGGGGATGGCGATGCTGATCGGGCCGCTGCGCATCGCCACCCCGATTGCCGGGTTCAACGGCGGCCTGTTCGTCAAGCCGGACATGGACATCATCGAGAGCCGCACGCTTGACCCGGCGGCCGCCAAGCAGGCCGTGGACCTGATCGAGCAAGGGGGACTGGACGTGTGGGTGTATGCCGGGGACGACTGGCTGGTGCGCGACATGGACGCGCCGCATCGGGAGCGGGAGCAGCAGACCGTCCGCTTCCCCCCCAAGGTGGTC
>CAXTNC010000015.1:0-2288 GCA_964245495.1 uncultured Acetobacteraceae bacterium | reverse complement strand
TCCAGCGACGAGGTGAAAGCGGCGGCGGACGGCGTGACCGACGGCTACGAGGACGAAGGATTCGCCAAAGCCGTCGAACGGTTCGTGCTGGCATGAACGGCATCGTGGACGTGCAGGCCGATGCCGCCGCCGTGGCGCGCCGGGCGGCCGACTGGCTGCTGGAGCGCGCCCAGGCGACGCCGGGCCGCTTCGCCTGGTGCCTGTCCGGCGGCTCCACGCCCAAGGCCACCTACGCGCTGCTGGCGCAGGAGCCATACCGCAGCCGGTTCCCTTGGGAGCGCACGCACGTCTTCCTCGGCGACGAGCGGTTCGTGCCGCACGACCATCCGGACAGCAACTACCGCATGGCGCAGGAGGCCATGCTGTCCCACGTGCCGCTGCCGGACGCGCAGGTGCACCCGTGGCAGACCGACGGGGACCCGGAGCACGCCGCGCTGCACTATGCCGACACCCTCAAGCGGTTCTATGGCGCCGACACGCTGGACCCGGCGCGCCCGCTGTTCGACGTGATGTTCCTGGGCCTGGGCGAGGACGGCCACACTGCCTCCCTGTTCCCCGGCGTGGCAGCACTTGGCGAGCGCACCGCCTGGACCGCCGCCGTGATCGGCGCCAAGCCGGAGCCGCGGCTGACGATGACCTACCCGGTGCTGGACAGCAGCCGCGCCGTGGCCTTCCTCACAGCCGGAGCCGGCAAGCGGAACATCCTGGCCCAAGTGCTTGCCGGCGACGCGGCCCTGCCCGCGGCCGGCGTGCACCCGGTGGGCGAGCTGCACTGGTTCACCGACCGCGCTGCGGTTCCGGCATGACCGACCCGAACGCCGCCCTGAAGCGGGAGGCGGCCGAAGCCGCGGCGGCGCTGGTGGAGGACGGCATGGCAGTGGGACTCGGCACCGGGTCCACCGCGGCCTTCGCCATCGCCCGGCTGAGCGAGCGCGTGCGCGGCGGCCTGCGCATCACGGCCGTCCCCACCTCCGAGCGCAGCGCCGCGCAGGCGCGCGAAGGCGGCATCCCGTTGGTGGAGCTGGGCCGCCGCACCCGGCTTGACCTCACCATCGACGGCGCGGACGCGGTGGCCGCCGGCTCGCTGGACCTGGTGAAGGGCTTGGGCGGCGCCTTGCTGCGGGAAAAGATGGTGGCGCAGGCCAGCGCCAAGCTGCTGATCGTGGTCGACGGAAGCAAGCTGGTGGACCGGCTGGGGATGAACTCGCTGGTCCCCATCGAGGTGATCCGATTCGGCTGGGAAGCGACGGCGCAGCGCATCGAGGATGTGGGCGGGCTGCCGTTCCGGCGCGTGGACGACGCAGGCACGCCCTACCTCACCGCTGGCGGCAACTTCATCCTGGACTGCCACATGGCCCCCATCGCCGACCCGGCGGCGCTGGACGCCCAGCTGCAGGCCATCGTGGGCGTGGTGGAGACGGGGCTGTTCATCGGCCGCACCACCACCGTGTTCGTGGCCGATCCAGGCGGGGTGCGGACGCTCGGGCGATGAGCCGCGTCGTGGTGGTCATGGGCGTGTCCGGCTCCGGCAAGACGACGGTGGCGGAGCGCGTGGCCACCGAACTCGGCTGGATGTTCCAGGAAGGCGACCGGCTGCACCCCGTGGCGAACCGCGAGAAGATGGCTGCCGGCACGCCCTTGACGGACGAGGATCGCGCGCCCTGGCTCGACATCATCGCCCGCTGGATCGACGCCAACCTGCGCGCCGGGCAGGACGCCATCATCACCTGCTCCGCCCTGCGCCGCGCCTACCGCGACCGCATCGGCAACGGCAAGCCCGGCGTGCAGATCGTCTACCTGCACGGCACCCGGCAGGTGCTGGAGCAGCACGTCCACGGCCGCCACCACGAGTTCATGCCCCCTGCCCTGCTGGACAGCCAACTGGCCACGCTGGAGGAGCCGGCCGCGGACGAGCACGTGATCGAGGTGGACGTGGGGGACAGCGTGGAGGGCACGGTGGCGGCGGTGCTGGGGCGGCTCGTAGGCTCAACTTAGCGGCTCGGCCTTCATCGACGACCGCGCTTGCAGTCCGTGGTCGCGGGCAGAGGCTCGGTCGTCCTGTTTTCGGTTGCGGCCAAAAGTCGCACCTCTTGGCCCCTCAAGACCAGCGGCATTGGACAGTGACCGCTCTGACCTTCTCCCTCTCCCGCTGGCGGGAGACGGCCGGGGTGAGGGTGGCCCGCGCCGCACGGCTGTTCTCATGCTTGGCTGAACCGCCCCTCACCCTGCCCCTTCCCGCAAGCGGGAAGGGTTCTCTCATGCAGGTCAAAGTCAGCAGCTGGTATTAG
>CAXTNC010000014.1:1296-29066 GCA_964245495.1 uncultured Acetobacteraceae bacterium | reverse complement strand
GGCGACGCTTCCCATGTTGGCCTCACAATGTGTCCGGCGAATGGCTGCCGATAGCATCGCCCGGGCACGATGGGAATTGGCCGGCTATCCTGCCTTCGTCGTGGTTCCCACCGGGCAGCCGATGAAGCGCTCGGCCGCCATGCCGCCGCCTTCCCGCACGGCGAAGCCGCCCAGCGCCGCCGCCAGGGCGTCCGTGCCGCCGAACTGCAGGCCGGCCTGGCTGGCGTAGGCCTGCGCCGCCGCGATCTTGCGGTCCAGGGCCGCGGCGATCGGCACGGTGCTGGGCTGGCCCCGCGGCAGGAAGGCAAGCGGTTCGGCGTCCGGCTGGCGCATGGCGTAGGGCGTGTCGCGGTAGAAGCCGGTGCGGTCCGGGGGAAAGCTGCGGATGGCGGCGGCGGCCACCTGCTGGTGGTCCACGTGGTTGCCGAGACCTTGCGGCGCCAGGACCAGGTCTGGCCGCAGCTCTGCCGACAGCTCCATCAGGAGGGCGGCCAGGTTGATCGCCACCGCATCCTCCGGATGCAGCGGCCCGAACAGCGCCGGGGCGGAATGGTAGCCGCGATGCGGGGCTTCCAGCAGGTCGAGCCACCGGACGGAACCGAAGCCCAGCAAGGCCCCAGCCGCCGCGTCCTCCTCCCGCCGCAACGCCATGTAGTCGATGTCAGGCGGCAGTCCCTTGTCCATCTGGCAGGCCAGCGCGAACCCCATGGCGGGCACGACGGAGCGGGTGAACACCGTTGCCAGGACGGTCTGCCATCCCCGGTCTGCCAGCACCGCGGCCAGTCCGCCGCAGGAAAACGCAACGTCGTCCAGGTGCGGCGAGATGAACAGGGCTGTGGGCATGGACCTAGAGCAGATGTGGTTCCTGCCTGAAACGGCACGGCGTGCGCGGCAGTTCCATCGGCCAGTCGCGGTCCGGCTGGCTGCCGGCCAAGCCAGCGTACACTTGCATGATCTGCTGGCTGACGGCCCGCCAGGAATACACCTGGCGGCACTCCTCCAGCCCCGCCGCGGCCAGCCGCGTCCGCTCCGCCGCATCCGTCAGCAGCCGGCGCAGCGCCGCGGTCAGGGCGGGAATGTCGCCGGGTTCGGTCAGCAGGCCGTTCTTGCCGTCCCGGATGCAGTCGACCACGCCGACGCAGCGGCAGGACACGACGGCCAGGCCGCTCGCCATGGCTTCCAGGATGGTGTTGGAGAAACCCTCGGCGTAGGTGGGCGAGACGAAGATGTCCCCCCGGCGATAGATCTCCGGCACGTCGGCATACTCCACGTAGCCGGTCATGCGGGCCTGCCCGCCCAGGCCCAGCGCCGCGATGCGCGCCGCCGTCTCGTCGTAGGTCGGGCCGATGCCGGAGATCAGCAGCTCGAACGGCACGCCCTCCGCCGCCAGCGGGGCCAGCGCGTCCAGCATGTCCAGCACGCCTTTCCGCGCGTCCACCCGGCCGTGGTAAAGCAGCACGGGCGGGCTGTTGGGCAAACGAGCGGCAGGCGTGAAGCGGGAGGTGTCCACCGCGCCGGGCACGACCGTGAAGCGCGCCGGGTCGATGCGGAGGCGCTGCACCACCTCGTCGGCGAAGGACTGGCAGCCGATCAGCACGGCGCCGGCGTGGTCCAGCACCCGCACCATGGCCAGCCGGTGCGTTTCGCAGCAGGAGCCGACCCAGTGGCCGTCGCCGCCCTGGATGGAGACGACGGTGGGCACGGGGATGTCGCGTGCGGCTTCCAGGACGGCCCAGCCGGTGGGGTAGCCGTATTGCGCGTGCAGGATGTCGAACGGGCGGCGGCGGTGCTCGGCGACGATGGCGGCGCGCATGGTGGCGATGTCGGTCTCGAAGTCCCCGGTGGTCTGCTCGCCGATCTGCTCCAGGCCGATGACCCGCACGCCGGGCACCGGCGGGGGCGGGCCGCCGCCGTAGACGCGCATGCCGAACTCGTCGCCGCGGTACTGGCTGATCATGGTGACATCGTGCCCCGCCGCGACCAGCTCGCGCAGCAGGTTGAGCGCGTACACGCTCATGCCGGAGATCGCCGGGAAGAAGCGGCGGGAAACGAAGCAGATGCGCATTCAGCCTCTCGGGGCGGCGGCCCGCAGCGCGGCCAGGGCGGCGGGGACCATCGCGTCCGCCCGGTGGCTTTCGCGGGACAGCTCGACGCAGACCAGCTTGGCAAAGCCGACAGACTGCAATGCGCGCAGCACGCCGGGCACGTCCATGTCGCCTTCGCCGAACGGCAGGTGGACGTGCGCGCCGCGCTTCATGTCCTCGATCGTCACCGTGCCGAGCACGGCCGCGAACTCCGCCACGGCCGCCGCCGGGTCCCGCTCGCCGGTGACCAGGCAATGCCCGGTGTCGAGCGCCAGGGCCAGGCCCGGCACGCCCAGCGCCTGCCAGTCGTCCACCGTCTCGACCAGCATTCCCGGCTCCGGCTCCAGCGCCGCGGTGACGCCCATCGCCTGGGCCACCTGCATCACCTGCTCCACCCCGTCCAGCAGCCAGCCGCGCGCCTGTTCGCGCGTGACGCCGGGCTTGGGCACGCCGGCCCAGAAGCTCATCGCCTCGCCGCCCGTCTCGGCCACGACCGTCAGCGCGCGGGTGAGGAAATCGACCCGGCGGGCGCGGCCGTCCGGGTCGGCGGTCAGCAGCGTCGGCTCATGCTTGGCGCGCGGGTCCAGCAGGAAGCGCGCGCCCGTTTCCACCACGCAGCCCAGGCTCAGCGCCCGCAGCCGGGCCGCGACGTGGCGGGTGTTGAGCAGGAAGTCCGGGTCGTATGGGTCCAGGTGGTGGATGTCGAGCGTGAGGGCCACGCCGTCATATCCCGCTTCCGCGATCAGGGTCAGCGCGTCATCCAGCCGGTGGTGCGCGGCGCCGTTGGTGTTGAAGGCGAAGCGCAGGGTCATCGGCGGCCCTCCGCCCTCTGACTTTCCAGGGCGATCGGGGCGTGGTGCACCTCCGGCTCCCGGTACAGCGGGTAGAGCGGTCCCACGATGCGGTCCACGGCGGCCACGTCCAGCCAGGCCGGGCCGCCCAGCCGCTCCGCCGCTCCCGCGGGCAAGGGGACGGGGGCCGCGCCCGCGGGCGGCGCGCCCACGCCGGCCAGGGAGGAGCCGCGCCCCATCAGCTTGCGCACGCCGCGTTCGCCGATGCGGTGATAGCTCATGGTTTCCACCTCCAGCCCGGGCACGATCGCCTTCACCACATGGACGCCCTGGGCGTTCGGCGGCGAGAAGTCGACGAACAGGACCTCCATGCCGGCTGCGGCAAAACGCCGGGCCAGCTCGGCGACCAAGGGAGTGCCGGACAGCGGGCCGTCCCAGCTCGGCAGCTCGCTGAACCGCTTGAGGCCCTGCTGGGACAGCACCGTGTCCGCCAGGTGGCCGCGCAGGGTGGGGGTGTCCGCCGCGCACCAGTCCATCATCGCCCGCAGCGCCCGGCTTTCCTCGCCGTCCAGCGAGTGGTAGCCGCGGAACCGCTCGACGTAGCCCGGCGGCGTCATGGCCTCGATGTCGCGCAGCGGCGCATGGCTGAACCGCTTGCGGGCGCGGGCGGCCGCGAACTCGAACAGCGCCTTGCGCAGCGCCTGCTCCCGGTCGAGCGACGCGGCCTCCCCGGCCGCCGTGACCATGATGGGGAACGGCGGCGCGCCGTCCCGCTCGCCGCCCACGCAGTACACGTTGGCGACGCCGAACTCGTCGGACGCGAACTTGGGCAGCACGTCGATGCCCAACTCCCGCAGCCGGGCGAGCAGGGCGCGGGTGCGCGGATCGGCCGGGCCGTCTTCCAGGCCGAGCACGATGCCGCGGTCCATGGCGCGGAAGCCCAGGCCGTTGCCGTCCCGTTGCAGCAGTTCGCACACCCCATGGCCGATGGCGAAATCCAGCGTCGGCCCCGCGCCCAGCCCGTTGGTGATCGGGGTGACGAACGGGGGATAGCCCGGCGTGAGGTCGCTCACCGAGCAGGCGGCGATCTCCGTCGGCACCAGCACCCTTTCGCCGCTGGGCCAGCGTTGGGCGGGCACCCATTCCAGGGTGGTGTCGTGGTTCACCAGGCTGCCGGCGGGCAGGCAGAGCGCCAGCGGGTCGGCGATGCCCCGTGCGCCCAGCTCGGCGGCCAGTGCGGCGTAGCTGCCAGTGCGGCGCGGGAAGCGGGCGATGGCGCCGGCGGAGTGCACCGCCTCGGCCAGCTCGCCGGTGGTGCCGGTGATGGCCTCGGCATCCGTGGTGCCGTAGCCCACGCCGTGCGGAGTGACGCCGTGGAAGCGGGTGCCGTCCGCGTTGAGGAAGATGGCGTTCCAGCAGGCCACGCCCGTCCGGTCCAGCGGCGCCAGGCTGAACAGCTCCACCCGGCCCGGCGGCATCGACTCGACATAGGCCGCAGCGGCGTCCGGCAGGTCGGGCGGCAGCACGTGGTCAGGCGGCATGGGACAGCCCTGGCTGCGCCTGGCGCTGGGCGCGCAGCACCAGCTCCATGATGTGCAAATCATGCGCGGGCGGGAACGGGAACGCCGGGCCGCCGCGCAGCGCCGCCGCGAACGCCTCCACCTGGTTGAGAAACGGCGAGCGGTTTGCGCCGGGCACGTCCAGCAGCGCCTCATGCCCGGTGGCCGCGTCCGTGCGGAGCAGCGTGCCGCCGGGGGTCTGGCCCATGGTGTCGGTGGCGACCACCTGTCCGCCGGTGCCCAGCATCTCCAGGCGGCGGCGCGGCAGCGTCTCCGGGCAGTTGTAGGCGACATGCAGCTGCACCAGCACGCCGCGCCCGGTGCGGGCGATCAGCATGGCGCCGTCCTCCACCGCGTAGCCGTGCACGCGTGACTGGCCCAGCGCCGCGATGTCGGCCAGCCGGTCGTCCAGCAGGAAGCAGGCCAGGTCCAGCCCATGTGGCGCGAGATCCATCAGCGCCCCGCCGCCGGCGCGCGCCGGGTCGATGCGCCAGTTGTCCCCTTGGAAGTCAGTGCCGACCCAGCAGCAATAGGCAATCCTTACGGCGGTGACGGTCCCGAGCGCGCCGCCTCGCGCCAGCCCGGCCAAATGCTGGTGCGCGGGGTGGAAGCGCTGATCGAAGGCGGTGGCGTAGGGCACGCCGGCGCGCTCGCAGGCGGCGACCATGGCGCGGGCGTCGGCCAGGGTGGTGGCCATCGGCTTCTCGCACAGCACGGGGACGCGGGCGGCGGCGGCGGCCTCCACCAGCGGGCGGTGCGCGTCGTTGGGGGAGGCGACGTACACGGCGTCGATGTTGGCGAAGAAATCGCCCGGGTCGGCGTGCGGCGCGGCGGTAGGGAACAGCGCCGCCATGCGGGCGAGCGAGGCCGGCGACAAATCGTGCAGCGCCGCGAGCGTGCCGTTGGCCGAGGCGGCGATGGCTGGCCCCACGTAGTCCCGCGCCACCCAGCCGCACCCGGCGATGCCCCAGCGGACGGTCACCACCGCTCCGGCAGGTCCAGCAGCACCCGGCGGCGGGCGAGCGCGTCGATCGCGGCAGTCTCGCCGGCCAAGGCCGCCTCCGGCGCGTCGGTGCGCGCGGGATAGGTCGCCAGCGGCCCGTATTCCCGCTCGTAGCGCTCTGACGGCCAGCGGATCGCGCCGCCGTCATACAGCGGGTTGCGCCGCAGCCTCGCACCGGCGGGCGGCGCCGTCAGCGGCCCGGCAGCCAGGCCGGGTGCTGCCGTGCCCATCGCCAGCGCCACCGCCGGCGCGTCCGCCAGCTCCGCCAGGCTCGCCTTGCGCGGGGTGCGCGCCTCCACCAGGGCCGCCGTCAGCTCCCGGTCGTCGAACAGGTCCGGGGCGGGGAACATGGCGGCGTAGGTCGCAGGCTCCAGCGGCGCGCCGGAGGACAGGTTGTCCACCAGCGCGTTGTGCATGTGGCCGACCAGCACCCGCGTCGCCACCCGCAGCATCTCGGCCGCCACCAGCGGCTTCTCGGGCAGGAAGTAGAACGCGTCATGGCAGAACAGCAGGTCCGCCGCCCCGTCCTCGAACGGCCACGGCTCGGCGGCGTCGAAGCACACCAGCGTGGCCGAGGGCGCGACCCAGTGCCGGGCCAGCCACAGCTTGGCGAACACCAAGTCGCCGCCCACCACCTCATTCGCGTGGCCGGCGAAGGCGCGCAGGAAATGCCCGGCGCCGCACGCCAGCTCCAGCACTCGGCGCGGCGCGCCCCAGTAGGATTGCGCCAGCGCCAGGCCGGACAGGAAGGTCGGGTCCGACCAGCGATGGGCGAAATACGTGCCGACGGGGCCGAAGGCGAGCAGGTCCATCGCCTGGCGGAAGCTCAGCGCATCCCGGCCGCGCACCGCCTCACGCCGGGCCTCCTCGGATGGTGGCGGGGTGCGCGCCCAGCCGTCCTGGTCGCCCAGCAGCAGCACCAGCGCCGCCTCCGCGTCGCCCGCGTCCAGGCGGGCCAGCGCGGCGTCTGCCAGCGCGCGGCGGTCGGCGCGCAGGAAGGCGATGCCATCCACCACCGGCCACCGCTCGCCGGGCGCGGCTAAGGCGTGACCGGCCAGCGTCAGCGCGCGCCGGGTGACGGGGCTGCGCAGCATCACGGCAAGCCGGCCTCCGCCAGCACCGCCTGATGGAACGCCTGCAACGGGCCGGCATGGACAAGTTCCAGGTCGTCGAGCGCCTGCGCCGTGGTGAACGACGCCACCCGGTCATACTGGCGCATCTGCAGCACCCGGTCCATCACGTCGGCGGCGTTGAAGGCGCGGCCCTCCGGCGTGTCGGCGTCGCCGATGGTGCCCAGCGCGGCGCGCACGGTTTCAGCGGCCGGCGGCGCGAGGGTCGCCAGCTCGCGGTCGAACAGGCGGCGCATGAGCGGCGCCAGTTCGTCCCCGAGCAGGATTTCCCCGGCAAAGCCGCTGTCCGGCAGCACGGCGTTGTGCAGGTGGTGCGCCATGCCTGCCACGAACACGATCGCCGGGTCTGCCTCGTAGGCTCCGGCGAGCACGGTGCCGAGCACGGCGACGACCAGGCAGTGGTCGCCGTGGCTTTCCGGCGGTTCCAGCACCAGGCGCGGCTTGCCGGGGCACGTGGCGCCGGCCCGGGGTTGGCGGATGAGGGCTTCGGCGAAGGCTGGGGCCGCGGCGAGGCCGGTTGGCTGGCCCAAATGGCTGCTCAAGGCGTCGCGCAGGGCGGGTGAAACCGGGCCAGCCACCTCGTCAAAGCTTCGGCGCAGGATGGTCGCCGGGTCCGGGACCCCCGCCAACTTGAGCACCGCACGGTCGATGCCGCCCAGCCGCCCGGCGGCCAGCGCATCCGCGGTGGTGGACAGGGCCACGCTCCGCGCATCCTCCCCGGCGGCCAGGCGTCCCCAGGCCCGGCGGAACGCGCGTACGGCCAAGCTGTCCGGCGAGGAAGCGTCCCGGATGCGCTTGAGGTCGCCCAGCTCCGCCGCGAGCGGGGTGAGCGCGCCCACCCCGCCGCCGTGGCCTCCGTCCATCAGGCCGCGGCCAGCCAGTCGAGCAGGTTGCGCTCCTGCACGGGGAAGGAGTGCTCCTCGCGGTGTCCGGCCGGGGTCATGGGCGCCTTGAAGAACAGGCCGAGCTGCTCCTGGATGCCGCCCTTGCCGCGCTGCTTGGCCAAGTCCAGCACCCGGGCGATCTCGATCACCAGCGGGGCGGCCAGGATGCTGTCGCGGCAAAGGAAGTTCACCTTCATCTGCATCTTCTGGCCCATGAAGCCGACCAGGTCGATGTTGTCCCAGGCTTCCTTGTTGTCGCCGCGCGGCTTGTAGTACTGGATGTTCACCAGGTGGTCCTCCACCGGGTAGCCCAGGATGTCCTCCAGCACGTTGCCCTTGGTGCTCAGCTTGGAGCGCAGGCTGTCCGGGTTGTCGAGCGCCAGCCCGTCGCGGTTGCCGAGGATGTTGGTCGAGAACCAGCCCTCCACATACAGCGAGCGGGCGCGGAACGCCGGGGCGAGCACGGTCTTGATGAAGGTCTGCCCGGTCTTGCCGTCCTTGCCGGCCACGGGCACGCAGCGCTCGTCCGCCAGGCGGGTCAGCGCCGGGATGTCGGCGGCCAGGCTCGGGGTGAAGTTGCCGTATGGCACGCCCTCGACGATGGCGGCGTAGGCGTAGAGCATGGCGGGGCTGATCGCCGGGTCGCTGCCGTCCAGGCCGCGCTCGAAGGCGGCGGTGGATTGCAGCACCTCAAGCCCCAGGTCCGGCCAGCGCTCGACGGAAGCGAGGTTGACCATGACGACGTTGCGCACGCCCGATGTTTCACGGTAGCTGCGGATGTCGGCGCGAATCTGCTCCACGGCATCACGGTGGCTGCCGACGAGCTTGTTGTCGCCGTCCACGTTCTTGCAGAAATCCTTGCTGCCGACCGCAGGCCACGGCTTCATGCGCGACAACGGCGCCTCGACCATCTCCGTTTGGTCGCGGTCGAGCACGCGGTGCTCCTTGACCGCCTCGGCCAGGTTCTCGCCGTGCAGGTCCCACCCGGCGAAGTGCAGGTTGCGGTACGGCGCAAGCCCCGCCACGCCCACGTTGGCGAGCGGCAGGCCGGCGAGGTCGTTTGACCCGGCGCGGAGCATCTCGATGCCGGCAGCGGCCGTGCTGGCGACGGCGCCCCCAAGTCCCACGACGAGCACACCTAAGTGCCGTCCAGTACTGGAAGGGTCCTGGCCGGTGTCTGGCATGATGGATTCTCTTCTTGCGTTCGCCGGCCGTGCAGGAATGCGGGCTGGCATGAGGGGTGACATAGGCCGGTGGCCGGAGGTTGTTAAGCCGCGGAACGAGGGCGGGATTGCGGCGGTGTGACAGAAGCAGCGTCACAGAAACGTGAGTGGGTCAGCTTAGTGGCTGATATAAAACGAAAGTAAACAAAGCTACGGTCTCAGGCCTTCGCGGGGGTGAAGCGGTAGGGGCTATCGCTTGCCGTGTGCGGGTCCAGTGCCAGGCGGTGCTCAAGTGGCGGAAAGGCGCGGCTGCGGCAGTGCGCCCGGTCGCACAGGCGGCAGGACAGCCCGATGCCGACCGTGGCCGAGGCGAGGTTCAGCTTGTCGGCATAGACCAGCTCCGGCGCGTTCGCCACGTCGCATCCCATGGCCACCACGTGCACGGGGGGCGGCTCGCCCCACTCGCTGGCCACGCCCGTCACGCTGCGGGCGAAGCACAGGAAGGTTGCGCCGTCCGGCAGCTGCGCCACTTGCACTTGCAGCAGGCCGGGCGTCGCATGCGCGCCATGCACCACCCAGCGCGGGCAGGAGCCGCCGAACCGCGCGAACGGGAAGCCGGCGCCGGAGAACCGCTTGCTGACGTTGCCCGCCGGGTCGATGCGCAGGAAGAAGAACGGGATGCCGCGCTGGGTTGGGCGCTGCAAGGAGGACAGGCGGTGGCACGCCTGCTCGAACGAAACGCCGAACCGCCGCGCCACCGCTTCCACGTCGTGCCGCAGCTCGCGGGCTGTGCCGGCGAAGGCGGCGTAAGGCATCAGCACCGCGCCGGCGGCGTAGTTCAGCAGGCCGATGCGGATCAGCTGCGCCGCCTCCGCCGTGCTGGGCGCGGCGCTGTCCAGCACGGCTTCCACCGCGTCGCGCGCTTCCAGCAGCATGATCTGGAACGCCATGTGGAAGCCGCGGCTTTCCCGCGGCAGCTGCTCCGACAGGGTGAGCACGCGGTCCGCCGGGTCATAGCGCCGCAGCGCGCCCTCCAGCGGCCCGACGCGGACGACCAGGCCGTGGTGGCGGCGCAGGCGCTCGGCGATGGCGTGGTTGGTTTCGGCCGGGCTGGCGCCCAGGTGTCCCACCAGCGCCTCGGCCGCCTCCTCCAGCTCCGGGAAATGGTTGCCGCGGTCGTTGAACAGGTCCCGCGCTTCCTCGTTCGGCAGCAGCAGGCGGCGGCCGGAAGGCAGGGCGATGCCGCTCGCATCCTCCCGCGCCACCCGCCAAGCGCGGTACAGCGACAGGATGGCGCGCGACGCGTTCGGGTTGCCGGCGGCCAGCGCCGCCACTTCCGGGTCCGGCACCGGGTCCGAGGCGAGCATCGGGTCGGCGAACACCTCGCGCAGGCCGACCTCCAGTTGGCGCTCGGACGTGCCGGACAGGGCGGCCAGGTCCATGTGCAGGATTTCGGCCAGCTTGATGAGCAAGGACGCGGTGACGTTGCGCTGGTCGTGCTCGATCAGGTTCAGGTAGCTGGCTGAGATGCCGAGCCGGGCTGCCAGCACCTGCTGGGTCAGCCCTTGCTCCAGCCGGATGCGGCGGACGGTGCGGCCGATGAGGGCGCGGCTCACTTTACAGGCTTTACGGTTTGCAAGGCTTGCATGTGGGATGGATGACAGGATTGCTGCGCAGCGGCAAGTTTGAGGCAGCCATGCAGGGAAGGTTGTGTTAATACTTCACGCCTTGATTGGCCCAGGAGTTTGACCATGACCCCGACCCTGAAGCACCGGCCTGACATCTCCGAGCGCAACGGCGCCATCGCGGCATTGATGGCTGGCCGCACGCAGACCGACCACCGCGAGCACGGCCTGGTGGTGAACTATGTTGGGCACGACGACCACGACGATGGTCTGGTGCACAAGCACGAGTGGGCCGCAGCGAAGTAAGCAACAAGCAAGAGCCGCGCAGTTGTCGGCCGTGGGGCGAAAGCTCCGCGGCCGATCTGGCGTTGCTTCACGCGTTGAAAGCGCGTTGGTTCAAGCCTCGTCCTCGTCGTCGTGCAAGGCGGCAGCCAACTCCGCCGGACGCATGCGCCCGATCCGCTGCTGGAGGTCGTGGTCGCAGCGCCTGTCATTGGCATCCAGGCCTGCCCCTCGTTTCGGACGGGCGTATTGCTGGACAAAAAGCTGCAAGGCTGCCATCCGCCTCGCCTTCTTGTCAGCGGCTGCGAGCTTGGGCATCTTCACCTCCCTGCCGGTCCACGAGCGTGCGGGTTTACGGGGTTTGGATGGCGCATCATCCCATCGCAGCAACCTGGGCCATGTCGGATGGGCGTTCGGCATCGTCACGCCGAACCCGGCCTTGCTCGACGACAGCATGGAACGCGCGAACACCACCCTGTTCCGCCGGACGCTGAAGCGCCTGGATGCATCGGCCGTTCTGCCAAGGCCACCCGCTCCGCCGCTGTCGCGCCCTTGACCTTGGAAGAGCCGCGCCGCATCGCGTAGGCCAGCTTGGAGGTGAAAGCCATGAACTTCGACGCCTACCTGGACGAGACCATCGCCTCCTTCGCGGCGCTCAAGGCCGAGCCGCAGCACCGCCAGGTCATGGCCGGCATGGCGGAGGTGATCACGGGGGCGCTGCGGGGCGGGCGCAAGGTGCTGGTTTGCGGCAACGGCGGCAGCGCCGGGGACGCGCAGCACATCGCGGCCGAGTTCGTTTCGCGGCTGTTCTACGACCGCGCCCCGCTCGCCGCCATCGCGCTCACCACCGACACCTCCATCCTGACCGCGGTGGCGAACGATTACGGGTTCCAGCATATCTTCGAGCGCCAGGTGCGCGCCCTGGGCCAGGAGGGCGACGTGCTGCTCGGCATCAGCACGGGCGGCACCTCCCCCAACGTCCTGCTCGCCTTCGAGGCGGCGCGGGCGAAGGGCATGAGGTGCCTGGGGTTCGCCGGCAACAAGGGCGGCCCGATGCGGGAGGCTTGCCAGCACCTGCTGGAAGCGCCATCGGCCAAGAACACCATCATCCAGCAGCTCCACATCACCGCCGGCCACATCGTGTGCGGCCTGGTGGAGCAGGCCATGTTCCCGCGGCCGTAAGCATCTGGGACACGGACCGGTGACACGGGCCGGTTTCGCATCGCCTCGCGCAGCGCCGTCGCCAGCACAGCCCTGGCCCCGCGCATGAGCCAGCCCTGGCGATGGCTGGCATGACCGAATTGGAAATGGCCTTGCTTCGCGGAAGTCCCGAACTGCGCACGGCGCCGCTGTTTCGTTGCGCATCGGCATCATGCAGCCCCGTCCAAGGTTCATCGAAACGTGACACGTCAATCAACCTTGGCTGATTTACATGCAAAAGCATCCTGCTATTGATTTGGGCATCAAAAATTAGGTGCGCAAAACATGCCGACGAATGCTCAAGACCAGGCTTTCATCACATCGACGGCTCAGGACAACCTGAGCGAGATCACCGATGGACGACTTGCCGAGTCGCAGTCCGGCAACCTCGCCGTCGCCCTCTACGGGCGCCAGCTGGTCGCGGACCACTCCTTCGTCACGCAGGAGACGTATGCCGCCGCCTTGCAGAGCGGCACGTCGGTCGCGACTGCGCCGAGCGCCACGCAGGCTGCGCAAACGATGCAGCTGCAGCAACTGTCCGGGGCGGCGTTCGACCAGCAATACCTGGCCAACGAGGCGCAGGGAAACGCGATGTCCGTCACCGACGGAATGACCGAAAGCGCGAGCGGCCAGAACGCGGCGGTTGAGCAATTCAACGGGCTGCTCGTTCCCTTCCAGTCCCAGCATCTCCTCCAAGCGCAGTTCCTGCAGGCTGAGACGGGCGGCACGCCTCCCGCTGCCATGCCGCCCGTCCCTCTCAGCGGCGGCCTGGCGCTTGCACCCAATGGCCCGTTGAACGCCCAGGATGCGAATTTCATCGCCCAAGCAAGTTCGCTTGATGCGACCGAGGTGCAGGCTGGCAACCTTGCCCAGACGCAGGCTGCCAGCGCTGATGCGGCCGTCACCACCTACGGCCGCTGGCTGGTGCTGGATCATACCGTGCTGAACACGAGCCTGATGTCGTTCGCCCAGGCTGAGGGGGTCACGCCGACCAACACGCCGACCGCCGGGGAAACTGCGACCCTGGGGGCGCTGAGCACCTACACGGGCAGCACGTTCAACTCTGCCTACCTGCAAGCGGACGTGAACGATCAAACCTTCGGCATCCAGGCCTTCGTGCATGAGGAGTACAACGGCGCAGACCCGGCGCTCGTGGCCTTCGCGCAATCCGCCGTGCCGCTGCTGGAGCAGCACCTCGCCGCGGCGGTGCAGGCCAACCTCGTACTAACCTCGGGCAACAACGACCTGACTGGGGCGCCCACCACCGCCATCGGCCAGCTCGCCGCAGCAGTGGGCAACTACACCGCGCAGGGCGTCGTCGCGATCGCCCAGGAGACGACCTCGCCGGGCAGTTCCGGCTTCGGCGGCTTCTCGACGGGGGTGAGCTTGTTTCCGGCCATTCCAGGATCGGGCACGACCAACCTGGGATCACTGACGGGGATACGGCCCACGACCAGCCTGCTCTAAGCCCGGCTTTGCGGCTGCTGCAGTCACGCCGCCATGTGACTGCAGCAGGGCTTCCACCCAGCCTTGAGAAGCCCGTTCAGCTGTGGAATGGCGGAGGAACCTCAAGGAACCCGTGCCCTTCGTCAGGGCAGCTGACGGCGCTGAACTCTTCCCCACCGACTGGGGCACCGGCAACCTGGTCGTGCTCATCCATAGGCTGGCCGCTGAACTCCCAGACGTGGGAACACCGAGCGCCCGTGCTGGCGGCCAACGGCCTGCAAAACTCCACTATCACCAGCGAAATCCTGCAATGGGCGCCAGGGATGGCGCTGGCCGGCTCGCCCAAGGCCACCACGGATTGCACCCGCGCCTTCTCCGCCTTCGTTTCCAAGCACCGGCTGAACACGGACTTGCTGGCCTTCGTCGGCCGCTGAGCGGCCGCAGGCCGGGCCGTTATTCCTGATGCAGCTCGATCAGGCTGCGCCGGATGGCCCGGCCGCGCTCGATCTTGTCCTCGATGTAGCCGCCGTCGCCCCAGCGCACCGCCCGCGCCATCGCCTGCGCGTCCTCCGTGAAGCGCGCCAGCATCTCCAGCAGCGCGTCCCGATTGTTCAGGAACACGTCCCGCCACATCACCGGGTCGGAGGCGGCGATGCGGGTGAAGTCGCGGAAGCCGGCGGCGGCGAAGCGCATCACCTGCTGCCGGCTCTCGTCCGCCAGGTCGTCCGCCGTGCCGCAGATGGTGAAGGCGATCAGGTGGGGCAGGTGGCTGACGATGGCGACCACGCGGTCGTGGTGCGCCGCGTCCATGACCTCGATGTTGGACCCCATGCCGCGCCACAGCGCCGCCACCCGCTCCACCGCCGCCGGGTCCGTGCCCGGGGGCGGGGTCATCAGGCACCAGCGGTCCTGGAACAGGGCGGCGAACCCGGCGTCCGGGCCGGAGTGCTCGGTGCCGGCCATCGGGTGCGCCGGGACCAGGTGCACGCCCGCGGGCAGCGCGGCCGCCAAGTCCCGGATCACCGACTGCTTGGTGGACCCGGCGTCCGTCACGACCGCGCCCGGCGCCAGGTGGGGCGCCATGGCGGCGGCAAGCGACGCGAACGCGCCGACCGGGGCGCAGAGCATGACGCAATCCGCCCCCGCCACCGCGTCCGCCAGGTCCGGCTCCACCGCATCTGCCAGGCCCAGCTCCGCCACGCGCGCCAGAACCGCCGCGCTGGCGTCCGTGGCGACGACCTTTCCCACCAGCCCTGGCCGTGCGCGGCAGGCGCGGGCGACCGAGCTGCCGATCAGTCCCAGCCCCACGATGGCGAGGCGGCGAAACACCGGCTCAGGCATGGGCAGGCTGCTGCGCCCCACCCTGGGCCATGTGCTCCCCCAAGGCATCGGCCACCAGGCCGCACTCCTCGGCGGTGCCGACGGTGATGCGCAGGCAGTGCGGCAGGCCATAGCTCCGCATGGCCCGCACCAGGATGCCCCGGCTGCGCAGCGCCCCGTCCGCAGCGTCCGCAGCGTCCGGCGTGATGAAGTCGGCCAGCACGAAGTTGCCCTCGCTTGGCCACACCCGGATGCCCAAAGCGTCCAGCGCCTGCGTCAGCCGGGCGCGCTGGACGGCGTTGTGGCTGCGGCCCACCTCCACCCAGTGCGGCTCAGCCAGCGCCGCGATCCCCGCCTCCTGCGCCGGCACGGACACGTTGAACGGCCCGCGCACGCGGTTCAGCACGTCGATGACGGCGGGCGGGCCGTAGCACCAGCCCAGCCGCAGGCCGCCCATGCCGAAGATCTTGCTGAAGGTGCGGATCATGGCCGTGTTGTTTCCGGCATCCACCAGCGCCGCGCCCGCATCGTAGTCCGGACGGTCCACGTATTCGCAGTAGGCGGCGTCGATCACCAGCAGCACGTCCGGCGGCAGCCCCGCCCGCAGCCGCGCCATCTCGGATTGCGGCAGCATCGTGCCCGTCGGGTTGTTGGGGTTGGCCAGCATCGCCATGCGGGTGGCCGGGCTGACGGCGGCGAGCATGGCGTCCACGTCCGCCGTCATCCGCCGTTCCGGCGCCTTGACCACCCGCGCGCCGGCCGCGGCGCCAGCGATGTCGTACATGGAGAAGCCGTGCGCGCTCATCACGATCTCCGCACCCGGCCCGGCGTAGGCTTGGATCAGCAGCGCCAGCAGCTCGTCCGACCCCGCGCCGCACACGATGCGCGCCGGGTCCAGCCCCCACCGGTTGCCGATCGCCTCCCGCAGCGCGCGGCAGCCGCCGTCCGGGTAGCGGTGCATGTCCGCGGCGGCGCGCTGGGCGGCCAGCACGGCGGCGGGCGGCGGGCCGAACGCGCCCTCGTTGGAGGACAGCTTGATCGCCCGGTTGACCCCGGGGAGCTTGGCCTCGCCGCCGACATAGGGCGACACGCGAAGGATGGCGGGGCGGGGAGTCGGGGCTGTCACGGCGCTGTTCCCTCCATCGGCACGGCATAGGCGCCCACCACCACCGGCGGGCGCAGGACGGCAAGGCTGGCCAGGCGCGGATCGGATGCGGTGACGAAACCCTCGACCTCCACGAGCGCGCAGGACGCTCCCGTGCCGGGGCCGCGCCGCAGCACGGCGGCTTCCGTTTCCAGCCCGGACGCGGCCAGCGCCTGCGCCAACCGGTCGCGGCTGTGCTCCGCCGGAACTTCCAGCCCCAGCAGGGAGCGATCGGTCCCGCTCGGGTCCGGCGCCGCCGCGGAAACCACCAGCGCCTGCACCCTGGGCGCGCCCTCGGGCCGCGGCGTCCAGAACGGCAGGCGCGCGGTGACGTGGATGCGCGGCTCGTCCTGGTGCAGCAGCGCCGTCCACCAGGCGGCGGCGTCCGCCTCTCCGTCCGACGGCAGCGGCAGCACGGCGGCGGAGGCCAGCCCGGCGCGGACCTGGCCCATGGCCTGGCCCGGGGTGCGGTAGCTGCGCAACGGGATCAGCGCGCCGAAATGCTCCCGCGCGGCGGCGGCGTAGCCGGATGCCGGGTCAGGGTCGCACACGGCGACGCTGTAGGCGCCCTGCATGGCCGTCATGCCGCCCAGCAGCTCCCGCCAAAGACGCACCAGGCTGGAACGGGGGAAGCGGCCGGAGTGGCGGCCGAGCAGCCGGCGGATGATGGCGGCTTCCCGTCCCGGCCGCAGCGCCACCCGCCCCTTGACGCCGAGGCGGCCCACCTGCTCCACCAAGCCTGCCCGGCGCAGCAGCAGGTCCTGCAAAGCGTCGTCCACTTGGTCCAGCTCGCCGCGAAGCGTCGCCAGGTCCGCTGGGAGGGCAGCCTCGGGGCGGGGCAGGGCGTCGGGCATGCAGGTGGATTAAACCCGGGCAGGGCCGCGGGCAATTGCCCCGATCGCCGGCGCAGTTGCCGCGGGTGGGGCGCGTCGCCATACACGGGAACGTGGACCACCCTGAATCCCTGTCCGGCATCATCCACCAGCACGCGCACTTCGCGGAGCCGTTCCCGCTGGAGTGCGGCCAGTCGTTGCCGGCCTTGGATGTCGCCTACCGCACCTACGGCGCGCTCAACCCTGGCCGCAGCAACGCCGTGCTGGTCTGCCATGCGCTGACCGGGGACCAGTACGTGGCCGAGCGCAACCCGCTGACCGGGCGCGGCGGCTGGTGGGAGATGGTGGTGGGCCCCGGCCGCCCGATCGACACGGACCGCTTCTTCGTCATCTGCTCCAACGTGCTCGGCTCCTGCATCGGCACCACCGGGCCGCGCTCGCCCGACCCGGCCACCGGCGAACCCTGGGGCACCGGCTTCCCGCCCATCACGGTGGGCGACATGGTGCGGGCGCAGAAGCTGCTGGTGGACCGGCTCGGCATCGCCCGGCTGTTCGCCGTGGTCGGCGGCTCCATGGGTGGGATGCAGGCGCTGCAATGGGCCGCCGCCTACCCGGCGCAGGTGTTCGCCGCCGTGCCGGTCGCCACCGCGCCGTTCCACTCGGCGCAGAACATCGCCTTCCACGAGGTGGGCCGCCAGGCGATCTTCGCCGACCCGGACTGGGTGGGCGGGCGCTACTGGGCCAGCGGCCGGGTGCCGGCGCGCGGCCTGGCGGTGGCGCGGATGGCCGCGCACATCACCTACCTGTCGGAGGAGGCGCTGACCCGCAAGTTCGGCCGCCGCCTGCAAGCCGTGCCGGACTCGGCGCGGGAGGCGCTCAGCCTGTTCGGCGACCTGTTCGAGGTGGAAAGCTACCTGCGCCACCAGGGCAGCGCCTTCGTCAACCGGTTCGACGCCAACTCCTACCTCAGCATCACGCGGGCGATGGACTACTTCGACTTGGCGGCCGACCACGCCGGGGACCTGTCGGCGGCGTTCCACAGCACCCGCACGCGGTTCTGCGTGGTGTCGTTCAGCTCGGACTGGCTGTTCCCCACCGCGCAGTCCCGCGCCATCGCCCGCGCGCTGAACCGGGCGGCGGCCAACGTGAGCTTCGTGGAGATCGCCTCCGACAAGGGGCACGACGCCTTCCTGCTGGACGAGCCGGACTTCCACCGCACCCTGGGCGGCTTCCTGCGCGGCTGCGCCGAGCACGCGGGCTTGCCATGAAGAGGGGGCCGTGAAGCCGCCCGTCCAGTTCGTCGCCAAGAACATGCGGCTCGACCTGCGGCTGATGAGCGAGATGATCACCCCCGGCAGCCGCGTGCTGGACATCGGCAGCGGCGACGGCAGCCTGATCGACCACCTGTTCCGCACCCGCGGCTGCGACGCGCGCGGCATCGAGCTGGACATGGCGGCCGTCACCCACGCGGTGGCGCACGGCCTGCCGGTGATGCACGGCGACGCGGACAGCGACCTGGGGCACTACCCGGACGGCGCGTTCGACTACGTGGTGCTGTCCCGCACGCTGCAAGCGGTGGAGCGCCCGCGCGAGGTGCTGCGCCAGATGCTGCGGATCGGCACCCGGGCGCTGGTCAGCTTCCCAAACTTCGGCCACTGGCTGGTGCGCTGGCAGCTGCTGCTGTCTGGGCGGATGCCGATGACCAAGACCTGGGACCGCCCCTGGCACGAGACGCCCAACATCCATCCCTGCACCGTGCGGGACTTCTTCGAGCTGTGCGCGCAGGAAGGCTACGCGGTGGAGCGCTGGCTGGCGGTGGACGAGGCGGGCCGCAGCGCGCCGTGGCGGCGCTTCCCGCAGCTGGCCAACCTGTTCGGGGAGCAGGCGCTGTTCCTGCTGCGGCGGGCGGCCTAGCCTCCATCCCAATCACGCCAGGCCTTGAGCCTGGCATCCACGGGGCAGGGCTGATGACGTCGCACGTCGACCTGGCGCCGTCCGCAGCCGCGCAGTTCACGCCAAGGCCGGGCCGCAAAGCGGTGCGGCAGGCTGGCCTCCAGGCCACTCAACCCGCCTCGGACGGGCCGCCGACCACCGGCTCAGCCGCCGCTTTCGGCCAGCAGCGCCTTCAGCGCGCGGCAGGCGAGGTCGAGCCGCTCCCCAAGGCCCGGCTCGGGATCCTCCAGCCAGGCGACTGTGGCATGCGCGAACGCCGCCATGCCGGTTCGCGCCGCAAGCGCGGCCTGCAGCTTCGCGACGCCCCGCGCCTGCAGCGCGGCGGCGAGCGCATCGGCCAGCGCGGCCAGCTTCGCCAGCTCGCGCTCGGCCAGCGCGGGCGTGCCGGCGATCACCTCGTGCCGCGGCTTCGAGAACGGACGGTTGCCCTCCAGCGCCGGCAGGACCGACCGGAACGCCCGGAACAGCGTGTCGAGCGGCCCAAGCTCGCCGGGCGCGTCGGCGATTCCCGCCGTCAGCGCCACCCGCAGGATGGCCTCGCCGTCGAACAGCGCCTCCCGCTTGTCCGGGAAGTGGCGGAAGAAGGTGCGCTCCGTTACGCCGGCCCGCGCCGCGATCTCGGCCGCCGTCGCCTGGTCGTAGCCGCGCTCGCGGAACAGCTCCAACGCCGCCCCTTGCAGGCGGACGCGCACGGCCCCCTCGTCCTTCGCCATCCAGTCACCTCCCGCCTTGTCAGTGACTGACAACGCCGCTATGTCAGTCACTGACAGGGCCGCTGGCGCGTCCCCGCCCGATGCACTTAAGGAGGGGTTTAGCATGCGCGTGTTCCTGACGGGAGCGAACGGCTGGGTCGGGTCGGCGATCGCCCGCGACCTGCTGGATGCGGGCCATTCCGTCACCGGCCTGGTGCGCACCCGGCAGAAAGGCGAGGCGCTTGCCGCCGCCGGCGGCAGGCCGCTGCTGGGCTCGTTGCGGGACCTGGACGTGGTCCGGGCAGCGGCCGCCGAGGCCGACGGCATCATCCACACGGCGTTCGGCCTCGACATCGCCAACATCGCCGACTTGGCCGACGAGGACCGCCAGGCGATCGAGGCCTTCGGGGAGGCCCTCGCCGGTTCGGACCGGCCGGTCGTCGTGACCAGCGGGATCGGCCTGCTGCCCGCCGGCGAGATGTTCACGGAAGACGCGCGGCCGCCCGTCATGCCAGCTTTCCCGCGCGCGACGGAGCAGACGGCGTGGGCGCTTGCCGAGCGCGGGGTGCGGGCTTCCGTCGTCCGGCTGCCGCGCTCGGTCCATGGCGTCGGGGAACGTCACGGCTTCGTTCCGATGCTAGCCGCCGTCGCCCGTGAGAAGGCTGTGTCTGCCTATGTCGGAGACGGGCAGAACCTTTGGCCATCCGTGCACCGGCTGGATGCCGCGCGCGTCTTCTGCCTGGCGCTCAAGCGGGGCGCCCGCAACGAGGCGTTCCACGCCGTCGCCGAGGAGGGCGTGCCGTTCCGGCTGATCGCCGAGGCGATCGGCCGGCAGCTCGACCTGCCCGCGCAGTCCCTGTCGCCCGAGCAGGCCGGAGCGCATTTCGGCCCCCTCGCGATGTGGGTGGCGGGCAACGGCCCTGCCTCCAGCGAGCGCACCAGGGCGGCCCTCGGCTGGCAGCCCAGGGAGAGCGGCCTCATCGCGGATATCGACCAGCCGGGCTACTACGCCTGACCGGCTTTGCTGCCGCCTGACGCCTGTCGCACCTGCCTGTTTCTCAGATCGAAGGCGGATGGCTGGCCGCCAGCCCGGGATACGACGGCAGCACCACCGGGCTGAGCACCCAGGGCGGCCCCGGCTCGCAGAGGATCGGCACGGCGTTCGGCGTGCGGCCGGCGAACTCCAGCCCCATCTCTGCCCGCAGTGCGCGGAACAGCCCACCATGCGCCACCACCAGCACCGGCGCCGTCTGCGTCAGCGCCGCGCGCAGGGCGGCCGCCGCCCGGGCGCGCAGGGCGGCGAAGCTTTCGGCACCCTCGGGCGTGGAGGCGCCGGAAATCCAGCCATCGAACCATGCGCCACCCATGGGCGTGCCTTCCTGCACGCCGAACGAGGCTTCCTGCAAGTCGGCCACCGTCGTCACGGGCAGGCCCAGCACGGCCGCCGCCGCCTGGGCCGTGTCCATCGCTCGCGACAGCGGCGAGCTGGCGATGCTGGAAATCCCGCGGCCGTACAGCGCCTGCGCCGCCGCTTCCGCCTGCGCCCGGCCGGTGGCGTTGAGCGGCACGTCCGTGCGGCCCTGGCTGCGCCCGGCGGCGTTCCAGTCCGTTTCGCCGTGGCGCAGGAACCAGAAGGCGCGGGCGGGCAGGTTCACGGCATCCCCCCTCAATCGAACAGCGAGCTGACGCTGCTTTCCTCATTGATCCGGCGCATCGCCTCCGCCAGCAGCGGCGCGATGGTGAAGGTGCGCAGGTTAGGCGCATCCTTCACGGCCGCGGTCGGCTCGATGCTGTCCGTGGTGGTCATCATCTCGATCGGCGATCCGGCGATCCGCGCCACCGCCCCGCCCGACAGCACCCCGTGCGTCACGTAAACGCTGACCGAGCGTGCGCCCCCGGCCATCAACGCGGTGGCGGCGTTGCACAGCGTGCCGCCGGAATCGCACAGGTCGTCCACCAGGATGCAGTCGCAGCCTTCCACCTCGCCGATGATGTTCATCACCTCCGACACGCCCGCCCGCTCCCGCCGCTTGTCGATGATGGCCAGGTCGCAGTTCAGGCGGGAAGCCAGGTTGCGCGCCCGCAGCACCCCGCCCACGTCCGGCGAGACGATCATCAGCTCGCGCCCGGCGAAGCGCTGCTGGATGTCGGCGGTGAACAGCGGGGCGGCGTACAGGTTGTCCACGGGGATGTCGAAGAAGCCCTGGATCTGGGCTGCATGAAGGTCGAGCGTCAGCACCCGGTTGGCGCCGGCCTCCGTGATGAGGTTGGCCACCAGCTTGGCGCTGATCGGCGTGCGCGGCGCCGTCTTGCGGTCCTGGCGGGCATAGCCGAAGTACGGGATCACCGCCGTGACCCGGCGCGCGCTCGACCGGCGCAGCGCGTCCAGAGTGACCAGCAGCTCCATCAGGTTGTCGTTGGCCGGGTAGGAGGTGGATTGCAGCACGAACACATCCTCGCCGCGGACGTTCTCGTGGATTTCCACGAACACCTCCATGTCGGCGTAGCGCCGGATCAAGGCCCGGGTCAGGGGGATGCTCAGGCTCGCGGCCACCGCCTCGGCCAGGGGCCGGTTGCTGTTGCAGGCAACGATCTTCATGGGTGGGGGCTGTCCCGGTCCGGCGGCAAGCGGTTCTAGCAACGGTTCACCGCCCTGTCATCTGTCCGCCGCCCTGCTTGCCGGACGGGAGCTTGGCCAAGGTGTCGGCGCGCCCGACCGCCTGCGTCACCACGTCGCGCACCCCGCCGGAGGCCTCGTTGGCCACCACCATCGCCACCTCGCCCCAGTATTGGTCCAGCGAGCCGTTCGGCACCTCGTTCAGCTGCACCACCCGGCCGCGCTCCTGCCCGTGGTCGTCCGTCACCAGCCACTGGATTTCCACCCGCGTCGTCTTGCCGGCGCCGGGCGCCGTCTTGACCTGGCCGGCCACGGTGAAGTCGGCGCCCTTGGGCGTGTCCTGCACCAGGTCGCCGAGCTGGGGCAGCTGCGCCGCCATCAGCCGGGCCAGCGCCGCGTTGCCGTCGCCGGGCGCGCCGGTGACGGCCTTGAGGTAGATCACCGGCGGGCGGTTCAGCAGGCTGTGCGGGTCGCTCATCTGCCGCCGGGCCTCGATGCCGCCCAGCAGGGCCACGACCTTGGGCGCTTCGTCCTCCGCCGCGGCCTTCAAGGTGGCGGGCTGGCCGGCGGCCCACTCGCGCGCCGGAACCGCCTGGCCCTGGCTGGCGCCCTGCGGCACCCCTTGGGGGTTGGTGACGGTGTAGGTCGGCACCACCATGCCACCCTTCAGCTCCGCCGTCAGCACCAGGCGCCAGTCCGTCTTGCGGGCGGACGCGGTGGCGAAGGCTGGCAGCTCCTGCGCCACCAGCGCGTCGGCCAGCGCAGAGGACCACGCCTTGGCGGCAGCGTCCGTCAGCAGCGCGTCGGCCGGCGGCGGGATGTCCAGCCGGGACGGCGGCGGCTGCGACAGTCGCATGGCGGTGGCGCCGGGCCGCCCGAGGAACGGCTGCGGCAGGTCCCCGCAGCCCGCCAGCAGGCCCAGCGTGGCCAGCGCCATCAGCCGGCTAGGAAAGCACACAGCCGAACAGCACCATGAGGACGATCAGCAGGAGGATGAAGATGGGGATGTATGGCATGCGATCACCGCGATCTGATGGCCGATCGGCCCGCCCCCGGCAAGCGTGCGGCGGCGATGGCTGAAGAAGCGCCGCTCGTCCGGCAGCGTGTCCTCTTCCAGGACAGTGACCCCGGCTCCGGCGGCGCGCAGCCGGGCGGCGCAATAGCCCGGCAGGTCGAACAGCCAGTGGCCGGGGCGCGCGTCCGCGAAGAACCGGGCATCGGCCGCGTCCCGCGCCAGCACGGCGCTGCGCAGGTCCGTGCCGACCTCGTAGGACGCAGGCCCGATGCAGGGGCCGACCGCGGCCTGCACGTTTCGCCCGCCCATGGCCGCCACCACGGCCTCCAGCACGCCGGCCAGCGCCCCGCGCCAGCCGGCATGGGCCGCGCCGACCATGCCGGGCGCGGTGAACAGCACGGGGGCGCAATCGGCGGTGATGACGCCGAGGCCGAGGCCGGGCCGTCCCGTCACCATCGCGTCGGCGCGGGGGCCTGCGCCGGGCGGCCACGGTTCGTCCACCACGGCTACCTCCGCCCCGTGCACCTGGGTGCAGCCCAGCAACGTTCGCACCCCAACGGTTTCAGCCGCCCGGCGGCGGTTCTCCGCCACGGCCGCCGGGTCGTCCGCGCCGGACAGGCTGCAGTTCAGGCTGGCGAACGGCCCGGTCGAGACGCCGCCCTGCCGGGTGAAGAAGCCGTGCGGGGCGGGCAAGCCGCTGCGCAGGTGCGGCGTCATGCCTCGAACCCGGCAGGGATGGGCAGGCCGGGCGAGGTGAGCGCCAGCGCCTTGAACAGGCCGCCCATGCGGTCCGGCTCCGCCAGCCGGCGGCCGGCCTCGGTCATGCGGGCGGCTTCCTGCCAGGGCCGGGTCTGCGCCAGGCGATGGATGCGGGCGAACAGGCCGAGCCGGGTGAGGAACTTGCCCTGCGGCAATGGGCCGTAGGCGGGCACGGCGGCATCCCGCGCGAAGGCCGTGAAATCCACGTGGGCGGTGAGGTCGGCCTTGCCAGGGTCGGCCAGCGGGTCGGCCGGCTTGCCGTCCCGCAAGGCTTGCAGGCTGTCGCCGGGGCCGCGGAGGAGCGGGCCGTAGTCGAGGAACAGGGCCACGCCGGGCGCGGCGCGCAGGCGGTCGCCGAGATGGCGGGCGAGGGCGGGATCGCGGAACTCCCTGACTTCTCCTTCCTCCCCTTGCGGCAGAAGGCCGGGGTAAGGGGACGATGCGCCAGGATCGGCGGCTTGCTCGACCCACGCGCCTTCCGCCACGTGGCGCTCCGCCCATTGCTCGCCCCGCCGCACGAACTGCCGCACCGGCAGCGCGTCCAGGAACTCGTTGGCCAGCAGGATCAGCGGCCCTCCCGGCAGGTCCTCCACCCGGTCGTGCCACGCGGCGTCCGGCAGCGCCGCCGCCTGCACCGCCCGCAGCCGCGGCGAGGTTTCCACCAGGTGCACCCGCAGCGCCGCCCGGAACGCCGGGGCCACCCCCGCCACCCCGCGCAGCGCGTCCGCCACCAGCGTGCCGCGGCCCGGCCCGGCTTCCGCCAGCGCCACCGGGTCCGGCCGGCCCATCGCCTCCCAGGTGACGGCGGCCCAGGCGCCCAGCACCTCGCCGAATGCCTGGCTGATCTCCGGCGCCGTGGTGAAGTCTGCGAACGGGTCGTGGGTGGCGTAGTACATGGCGTTGGCCCGCGCCATGAACGCGTCCAGCCGTTCCACCTACGCCGCCAGCGCCCGGCGGCGGGACTGGGCGTAGCCGATCAGCCCCAGCCCTGCCACCAGCATGGGCAAGGACAGCAGCTGCCCCATGGTGGCGCCGTCGAAGAAGTAGCCCTTGAACGAATCCGGCTCGCGGAACAGCTCCCCCACGCTGCGGGCAACGGCGTAGCCGACCAGGAACGCCCCCGTCAGCGTGCCGAACCGCGCCCGGACGGTTTCGCGCCGGGCCAGCAGCCACAGCACGACGAACAGCGCCAGCCCTTCCAGCAAGGATTCGTAGAGCTGGCTCGGGTGGCGCGGCTCCGGCCCGGCGTTGGGGAAGATCATCGCCCAGGGCAGCCAGTCCGGCGCCGGCCGGCCCCACAGCTCGCCGTTGATGAAGTTGGCGATGCGGCCGAACCCCAGCCCGATCGGCACCACCACGGCCAGCCGGTCGGCGAACCCCAGCAGCGGGATGCGCTGGCGGTGGCAGAAGACCAGCAGCGCCGCCACCACGCCCAGCACGCCGCCATGGAAGCTCATGCCGCCCTGCCACACCGCGAAGATGGACGCCGGATTCCCCAGGAAGCGGCCCGGCTGGTAGAACAGCACGTAGCCGAGCCGCCCGCCCAGCACGACGCCGAGCGTGGCCCAGGTCAGGAAATCATCGGTCTGCAGCTGCGTCGCCACCACGGGGGGGCGCAGCACCAGCCGCCGCATGACGCGCCAGCCCAGCAGCAGGCTGCCGATGTAGGCCAGCGCATACCAGCGGATGGCGAACGGCCCGATCTGCACCAGCGTCGGGTCGAAGCCGGGGAACATCAGCACGGGGATCACAGGTAAGGGTCCGGCGTGGCCAGGTACTCCGTGACGTAGCGGCGCACGCCCTCCTCCATGACGGTGAACGGCGCGTCGTAGCCGGCGGCCCGCAGCCGCTCCGTGGTGGCCTGGGTGAAGGACTGGTACCCGGCGCGCAGGCCTGGCGGCATGTCGATGTACTCGGCCCGCTCCGGCACGTCGCTGGCGCGGCACACCGCCGCCGCCAGGTGCTCGTAGGACCGCGCGTTGCCGGTGCCGACGTTGAACAGCCCGCTCACCTCCGGCCGCGCCAGCAGCCACAGCATCACCGCCACCGCGTCGCCCACCCAGACGAAGTCCCGCATCTGCTGCCCGTCCGGCATCCCGCGGCGGATGGAGCGGAACAGCTTGGGCGCGTGCCCGGCCAGCACGTCGTCATGCTTGACCTTCACCACGGACACCATCTTGCCCTTGTGGTACTCGTTCGGCCCATAGACGTTGAAGAACTTGAGCCCGGCCCACTGCGGCGGACGCCGCGCGCCGGTCCGCACGGCGTGGGCCACCCGCAGGTCGAAGGCGTGCTTGCTCCAGCCGTACAGCGTCGTGGGCCGCAGGCTTTCCAGCACCTGAAGGTCGTCCTCGAATCCGGCGTCCCCGTTGCCGTAGGTGGAAGCGGAGGAGGCATACACCATCCGCACCCGGCGCGCCGCGCACCAGTCCCACAGCCGGGCGGACAGCGCGACGTTGGCCTGCCACACCAGGTCCGCGTCCATGGCGCTGGTGTCGCTGATGGCGCCTAGGTGGAACACCACCTCGAGCGGCGGGTCGCTGGCCAAGAAGGCGTCCAGCTCCTCCGGCGGCAGCAGCCGGGCCGGCGGGCGGCGCAGGTTGCGCCACTTGCCGCCGGAGCCGAGCCAGTCCGCCACCACGACCTCGTGCCCGGCCTCCGCCAGCGCCGCATGGAGGTTGGAGCCGATGAAGCCGGCGCCGCCGGTGACCAGGATCATGCGACGGGGTTATACGGAGGGTGCGAAGGGCAGGGAAGGGACGCAACGGTTGATGGAGATCGCGCTCAAAGGCCTGTTCGCCACCCCCGTCGCCGCCATCCAGGTGCCGGACGCGCCCGCCCGCAACGCCCGGCTGGAGCGCGTCATCCTCGCCCGGCGCGAGGCGCACCTGTCGCTGCACTCCTCCAACGCCGGGGGCTGGCATTCCGCGCGGGACCTCCCCGAGTGGGGCGGGGAGGACGCGGCCCACATCCTCGCCCTCGCCCAGTCCGCCGCGACCAAGCTCACCGCCGACCGCGCCGGCCAGCCGGTGCGCCCGCGCTGGGCAGTGCAGGCCTGGGCCAACGTCAACGGACCCGGCGACGGCAACATCTGCCACTACCACCCCGGCGCGTTCTGGTCCGGCACCTACTACGTGGCCGATGGCGGCTGCGCCGCCGACCCGGCGCTCGGCGGCGAGTTCGAGATGCTGGACCCGCGCGGCCCGGCGCCTGCCATGTATGCGCCCACCCTGCAGTTCGCCGGCGAGGACGGCCGCTCCGCCGGCAGCGCCGAGACCATCGCGCCGCGCCCCGGGCTGATGGTGCTGTTCCCGTCCTGGCTCTCGCACCAGGTCCGCCCCTACCGCGGCACGGCGCTGCGCATCTCCCTCGCCTTCAACCTGGGCGTCTGATGGACCTCCGCCTCACCCCGCGGCGGCAGGCGGAGATCCTGGCCCTGGCGCGGGAGGCCGGCCGCGTGTCGGTCGAGGAGCTGGCCGCCCGCTTCGCCGTGACGCCGCAGACCATCCGGCGGGACCTGAACGAGATGTGCGAGCAGCGCGCGCTCACCCGCGTGCATGGCGGCGCCATCGTGGCCGGCGGGGTGGTGAACCTGGCCTACGAAGCGCGCAAGCTGGTGGCGCCCTCGCACAAGCGGCTGATCGGGGAGGCGGCGGCGGCCCACGTGGCGGACCACTCCTCCCTGTTCATCAACCTGGGCACCACGACGGAGGAGGTGGCCCGGGCGCTGTCCGTCCATGCCGGGCTGCTGGTCATCACCAACAACCTCCATGTCGCCGCAGAACTCTACCGCAACCCGGCGATGGAGGTGGTGCTGGCCGGCGGGGTGGTGCGGCGGGACGGCGGCATCATCGGCGCCTCCGCGGTCGAGCACATCCGGCAGTTCCGGGTGGATTTGGCGGTGATCGGCACCTCGGCGATCGACGCGGACGGCACGCTGCTGGATTTCGACGTGCGCGAGGTGCAGGTGAGCCAGGCGATCATCCGCAACGCGCGCCGGGTCATGCTGGTGACGGACGGCAGCAAGTTCATGCGGGCGGCCCCCGTGCGGATCGCCCACCTGGCGGAGGTGGACCTGCTGGTGACGGATCGGCTGCCCTCCGCGGAGGTGGCAGCGCTCTGCGAGCGCCACGGGGTGGCAGTGGAGGAGGCGGGGGGGCCGATGGAGGAGTGAGCGGCATGGACGAGGTGGACCGCTGGCATGCAGCGAACCGCGCGATGTGGGACGAGAGCGTGCCCGTGCACGTGCGGTCCAAGTTCTACGACGTGG
>CAXTNC010000014.1:0-1196 GCA_964245495.1 uncultured Acetobacteraceae bacterium | reverse complement strand
ATTTTTATACGAATGGGAGATCGTTGCAATACAGATGTAATTGTAAGTTGACGCCAAGACCGGGAGTAAATTACCGCTTCAGCAGATTGCCTTCTTCAAAGCATTTCGCTAGCAGGTCGCGCCCTGGATGGCGCTCTTGCTGGGGAAACAAATCCAGCGACATTGCCGATTGAAGCTTCATAGGGTTAGGACAAGATACTTATGGCTACTTTAACTGTCGGGAACGGCGAGCAGTATTCAACCATCGAGGCCGCAGTCGCTGCTTCGAGCAGCGGAGACACGGTCGCCGTTGATGCAGGAACCTACACCAACGACTTCGTCACCATCAGCCATGACCTGACGCTGCAAGCCGTCGGCGGCACGGTCGGCATCGTGGCGACCCAGCAGCCGCCGGACGGCAAGGCCATCATCGACGAGGGCGGCGCCGGCGCGACCGTGGCGATCAGCGGGTTCGACGTGTCGGGCGCCACCGTGCCCTCCGGCAACGGCGCCGGCATCCGCTACGAAGGCGGCGCCCTGACCCTGACGAACGACACCATCCACGCCAACCAGGATGGCCTGCTCGGCGCGCCGGACCCGGCCGGGTCCATCACCATCAACAAGTCCACCTTCGCCGGCAACGGCGCTGGGGACGGCTACACCCACAACATCTACATCGGCGCCATCAACACCGCCACAATCGAGAACAGCACGATCACCGGCGCCAACGCGGGCCACGACATCAAGAGCCGCGCCGCCAACACCACGGTCACGGACAACACCATCACGGACGGCGCGTCCGGCACGGCCAGCTACGAGATCGACCTGCCGAACGGCGGCAACGGCGTCATCACCGGCAACACGATCGAGAAGGGCGCCAACGCGTCCAACCCGGTCGCCATCACCGCGGGCGAGGAAGGCAACATTTACGCCAGCTCCAGCCTCCTGGTGCAGAACAACACGATCTCCAACGAGGACACCGCCCACGCCACCACCACCGTCGTGAACGACACGGCCGCGACCGCGCAGGTGACCGGCAATGAGCTGTATGGCTGGACCAGCGTGTCCTCCGGCCCAGCCAACGACAGCGGCAACACCCTGCTCACCACTGACCCGAATTCCGGCGGCGGCGGTTCGGCCCCCCCTCCGCCTTCCACGCCCTCCGGCGCGCCGGACACGCTGGTTTTGGGCGTGTCGGAGGACGCCTGGCAGGGCGA
>CAXTNC010000013.1:0-30264 GCA_964245495.1 uncultured Acetobacteraceae bacterium | reverse complement strand
TGTCCGCGCCGGTCTCGGGGCTCCGGTCGCTGCTGCTGCAGGCCCTGCATCCGCTGGCCATGGCCGGGGTCGACCAGCACAGCCAGTGGCGGGCCGACCCGGCGGGCCGGTTCGCGTCCACCTCGGCCTACGTCCTCACCACCACTTACGGCGACCGGGCCTCGGCTCGTGCCGTCGCGGACCGGGTGCGGAAGATCCACGAGTGGGTGACCGGCACCGACCCGGTGACCGGGCGGCGGCTGGTGCTCGGCAACGCGGCGCTGCTGCGCCAGCACGGGATGGACGCGCCGGATGCGGCGGCATGGCCCGGCTGCACGGTGGCGTTCCTGGGGGAGCCTGGCGTCGGCGTGCTCGGCAGCCTGGCGTTCAAGGACGCCGTGCGCCCCGGGGCCCGCGCCGCCGTGTCCGCCCTGCTGCGCCGGGGCGTGCACGTGGTGCTGCTGAGCGGCGACAACGCCGCCGCCACGGCCGAGGCCGCCGCCGCGTGCGGCATCACGGACTGGCAGGCCGCCGCGCTGCCGGAGGACAAGGCGGCCCGCATCACGGCCCTGCGGCAGCACGGCCCGGTGGCGATGGTGGGGGACGGCGTGAACGACGCCGCCGCCCTGGCCGCCGCGACGCTGGGCATCGCGGTGGCCGGCAGCACGGACGTGGCGGACGCCGCCGCCGGCATCGCCCTGCTGCGCCCGGACCCGGCGCTGGCGCCGGCGGCGCTGGACATCGCCGCGCGCATCCAGCGGCGGATCAAGGGCGGGCTGGCCTGGGCGTTCGCCTACAACCTCCTCGGCATCCCGCTGGCCGCCGCCGGGTTGCTCAGCCCGGTGCTGGCGGGAACGGCCATGGCGTTCTCGTCCGCGGCCGTGGTGGGCAACGCCCTGCTGCTGCGGCGTTGGCGGCCGGAGCCGCTCGCCGGCGATTAGCCGGGCGTTAAGCCCGCCTCCGCATGATGGCGCCTCAGTCGAAGGGGTCGCTGGTGGCAGGCAAGAAGGCGAACGGGCGTCCCTTCATCATCGTCCGCAAGGAGGAGGTGGTCGAGGGCGGGCACCATGGCGGCGCGTGGAAGGTGGCCTACGCCGACTTCGTGACGGCCATGATGGCCTTTTTCCTGCTGATGTGGCTGCTCAACGCCACCACGTCCGAGCAGCGCCAGGGCCTGGCCGACTACTTCAACCCGACCAACTTGATGTCCCGCAGCACGTCAGGCTTCGGCGCCCCGTTCGGCGGCCACACCATGAACGACGACGGGGCGCTGGCGTCCGACCGGGGTTCGGTCGCCGTCATGAACGCCCAGGCCAAGCCGTCCTACGAGGTGGAGGACGACGACAGCGACAAGCCGGCGATGGCCGCCGCGTTCGACACCGGCGCCACGGACGGCGTGCTGACCCGGCGGCCGCAGCTGCGCCACGGCGTGGACGCGGCCAAGCCGGCGCTGGCCGACGGGGGAGACGCGCAGGCGGCGGCCGACCAGGCGCGCCAGGAACACGCGGCGTTCGACAAGGCGGCCCAGCAGATACGCGAGGAGGTGGCGAAAGACCCGGGGCTGGCCGATCTCGCCCGCCAGCTTGCCGTGGACGTCACGCCGGAGGGCCTGCGCATTCAGATTCTCGACGAGGACAAGCAGGCCATGTTCGCCACCGGCTCCGCCGTGCCGAACGAGCGGGCGCGGGCGCTGCTGACCAAGATCGCGCCCGTGCTGATGAAGCTGCCGGAGCAGCTTTCCATCACGGGCCATACCGACGCCTCGCCCTACCGCGGCGGCGACCGGTCCAACTGGGAGCTGTCGGCCGACCGGGCCAACGCCACCCGGCGGCTGCTCGCGGAGGCGGGGATACCCGAGGCGCGGGTGCAGGGGGTGAGCGGCCAGGCGGACCGGGACCTGCTGCTGCCGGCCGATCCGCTGGCGGCCGCCAACCGGCGCATCGCCATCGTGGTGCTGCGCCAGGCGCCGTCCCGCAAGGCCGGCTGACCGGCGATGCTGACCCTCGGCGGACTCGGCTTCCTGCTCGCCTGCGTGTTCGGCAGCTACATCATGTCCGGCGGCAGCCTGGCGCCGCTGATCGAGGCGATGCCGTTCGAGTTGCTGACCATCGGCGGGGCCGCGGCCGGCACCTTCGTGATGTCCAACTCCATGCACGACGTGAAGCACACGCTGGGCGCGTTCAAGAAGGTGCTGAAGGGCGCCAGCTTCGGCAAGGCCGACTACATCGAGATGCTGAGCCTGCTGTACTACTTCACGCGGCTTGCCTCGTCGAAGGGCGCGATGGCGCTGGAGCCGCACATCGAGCGGCCGTCCGAGAGCGCCGCGTTCCAAAGGTACCCCAAGATACTCGCCAACCATCATGCGACCAACTTGATCTGCGACTATCTCCGCATGGTCGGCATGAACGCCGACGACCCGCACCAGATCGAGGACGTCATGGCGCGGGAGCTGAAGAAGACCCTGCACGAGGAGCTGCATCCGAGCCACGCGATCCAGTCGATGGCGGATGCGCTGCCGGCGCTGGGCATCGTGGCGGCCGTGCTGGGCGTGATCAAGACGATGTCCCACATCAACGAGCCTCCGGCGGTGCTGGGCGCCATGATCGGCGGCGCGCTGGTCGGCACGTTCCTGGGCGTGCTGATGGCCTACGGCATGGCCGGGCCGGTGGCGGCGCGCATGAAAGGGGTGGTGGAGGAGGAGGCCAAGTACCTGGAGGTGATCCGCGCCGTGCTGGTGACCCACCTGCACGGCAACGCGCCTGCCGTGAGCGTGGAAACGGGCCGCAAGATGGCGCCGAACATGCACATGCCGAGCTTCCAGGAGGTCGAGACGGCGGTGCAGGCCGTGCAGATGTAGCGGCTTGACGGGCGGTCCACGCTGCGCCAGGGGTCAAGCCATGGCGAAGCGCGACGACTTCCACGCCCAGCTGGGAACCGAGCTGCTGGAATGGCGGGACGGGTTCGCCCGGATCGCGCTCGACATCCTGCCCAAGCACCTGAACCGGTCCGACATCCTGCACGGCGGCGTGCTGCTGGCCATGCTCGACGAGGTGGGCGCGCTGTGCGGGCTGTGGTCCGGCGTGCCGGGGCAGCACCGGTCGTCGGTGACGGTGGACCTGGACTGCCGGTTCGTGGGGCAATCACGCGACGGCCGCATCTTCGGGACGGGCGAGGTGGTGAGCCATGGCCGGTCGCTGTACTTCACGCGGTCGCAAGTCGTGGATGGCGGAGGCCGGGTGCTCGCCTACGGCGCCAGCAGCCACAAGTGGCGCAGGGGCAGCGGGCCGCCGGACAGCGGGCCGGCAGGTTGATCCCCGTGCTGAGCTGCGGGGTGCTGGTGACGGACGGTCGTCGCCTGCTGATCGGCCATGCGACGCGCTCGCCGCGGTGGGACATCCCGAAAGGCCAGGCCGGGCCGGGCGAGCACCCGGCCGCCGCCGCCCGCCGCGAGCTGGAGGAGGAGACGGGGCTGCGTGCGCCCGAGGAGGACTGGCCGGGCTTGGCCAGCACCGCTACCTGCCCCGCAAGGAGCTGGCCTTGTTCGCGTGGCTGGTCGGCGTCATGCCGGACCCGGCGGCGCTGTCCTGCAGCTCCACCTTCGACGTGCGTGGGCAACCGCTGCCTGAGTTCGACGGCTTCGCCTGCCCGGCCTGGGTGGACGCGCTGCCAAGATTGGGCAAGTCCATGAGGGCGCTGCTCGAACCAGTCGCGTTGCGGCAACGCTGGATGTAGCAGGCCAGGTCAGCCCGGCTGGTAGTCGAGCCGGGAGGACAGCCACCGGCGCAGCTCCAGCTGCGCAGCCTGGTCGGCCAGCAACGCGCCCATGTTGGCCGTCGCAGCCGGCGCGAGCAGGGGGCGGACTCCCAGGGCGGTCGCCTGGGCGGCCACGCCGCCCGGTCCCATCACCTGCGCGGTGGCGTGCCGCCAAAGCGCCACCATGGACGCCGGGGTCAGGTGGGGCAGAACCAGCGCCACGTCCAAGTCCGACGCGGCAGCCATCGCGGACCAGGCGGTGCGCAGGCCCGGCTTGCCGCGGCTGGCAAGCAGCTCGGAGGCTGTCGGCACGCCAGGGAAGGCAGGGTCCCGTTGACGCTGGCCGAACTCGTCCAGGATGCCGAACGAGAACAGCGGTTGCACGCCGGCTGCGGCAAGGGAGCGGGCTTCCTCCATGACCCGTCGGCCGCGCAGGCACAGGGCGTCCACCCGGCCCTGGACCAGCGCCTCGACTGCCGCAGCCTCCGACAGGCCGAACACCGGCGTCCAATCAGCACCCAGCAGGTCGAGCGCCAGCAAGGCGGGCAGTTCCGGGCCGGCGGCATGGGATGCCGCGACGCGCAGCTTGGCCCCGCCGACGGCCCGCGCCGTGGGCAGGCGGCTCACGACCAGGCCCGGCGTGATGCCGGCAAGCGTTGGAACCCAGCGCGCCAAGTCGAACTGCGCCCGCGGGTCGCCGACCAGCCAGGCCATGGCGGCTGTGCCGGGCAGCAGCAGGGCCGTCCGGCCATCTGGAGCCGTCAAGGCCTCGAACTGGTTGGCCGCGGTCACGCCGTCCGGGCCGCCCACGATGTCTTTCCGCATCGCCACGGGAAGCGACAACGCGCGGCCGAGCGGCATCGCCAGCCAGTCGGCCCACCTGTCCACCACGCCCCCGCCTGGCCCGGCGACCAGCAGCGAGGCTCCGTCGGCAAGCGGGGACGCCGCTGGGGCCGCTGCCCCGAGCGCCGCCGCCGCGACGGACCCGAACAGCCCACGGCGGGTGATTTCATGCTTTGTCAAGATATCCTCCCTGAATGCCGTGAACCAGTCCTAACAAGGGCGTGAACGATGTCAAACCAGGGCACCGGCAACTCAGGAGTCGTAGGACACCAGGGCTTCGAACGGCACGCCAAGCCTTTGCCGTCCCGCAAGGAAATCAAGCTCGATCAGCGCCGCGGCGCCTGGCACGACGGCGCCCGCCGCGCGGAGCAGGGCGATGCTGGCTGTCAAGGTGCCGCCGGTCGCCAGGAGGTCGTCCACCACCACGACGCGCTGCCCGCGGGGCACGGCGTCCGTCTGGATTTCGAGCCGGTCCGTGCCGTATTCCAGCGCATAGTCGTGCCCGATGACCGGACCCGGCAGCTTGCCGGGCTTGCGGAGCATGACGAAGCCGCAGCCAAGCTTCAACGCCAGCGGGGCTGCCAGCAGGAAGCCGCGGGACTCGACGCCCGCCAGCAGGTCCGGCTGCCAGGCCCGGACCAGCTTGGCCATCCTGCCCATGGCAACCTGCCAGGCGTCCGGATGACGCAGCAGGGTGGAAACGTCGTAGAACAGGATGCCCGGCTTCGGGAAGTCCGGGATGGCTGCGATGTGGTCCTTCAAGTCCATGGATGGTCCTTACCTGCTGGCGGCCGGACGCTATAGCCGGGCAGGCGCGCTTGCGCTAACCCGCAGCATGTCCAGACCTCTCGCCGCCACCTTGCTGGGGATCGCGTTCGTCGTGGCCTACGTCGCCTTGGCGATCACCCTGCCGGACGTGCTGCCCAGCCACTGGGCCGTCCAGGCGGTGTATTTCCTGGTCGCCGGCGTCGTCTGGGTGTTCCCAGTCCGCTGGCTGATGCTGTGGAGCGTCCACAAACGTTGAGGCCGGAACAGGTGGGAGTGGTCGGAGCGAGAGGATTCGAACCTCCGGCCTCTGGCTCCCGAAGCAAGCGCTCTACCAGGCTGAGCTACGCTCCGACCGAGCGCGCCCTATAGCGCCCGGCGACGGCGCCCGCAAGCTACAGCCGGGTGGACGGCAGGCGCTCGCGGGCTGGCATGGTGACCAGGCGGCGCAGGATCGCCGGAACGTCCGGCATGACCTCGTACAGCGCCCGGGACGAGGCGTCGGTGAAGCCGTCCGTCACGTAGCTGTTGAGCAGGGCCAGCAAGGCAGTCGCCCAGCCGTTGATGTTGGCCACCAGCAGGGGACGGTCGTGCAGGCCCAGCTGGCGCCAGGTGATGATCTCCACCGTCTCGTCCAGCGTGCCCAGGCCGCCCGGCAAGGTGACGAAGGCGTCTGCCTGCTCGAACATCATGGCCTTGCGCCGGTGCATGGTGTCCGTGACTTGCAGGTCAGTCACGCCGGGGTGCGCCACCCCCCGCGCCCGCAGCAAGGCCGGGATGAGGCCGGGGCCGCGGCCGCCCCCCGCGCGCGCGCCGTCCGCCACCGCCCCCATCAGGCCCACCCGGCCGCCGCCGTAGATCAGCCGGATGCCGGACGAGGCGAGGCCGCGCCCCAGCGCCTCGGCCGCGGCGCGCCACGCCGGGTCGTGCCCGACGCGGGAGCCGCAGAACACGACGACGGAGCGAATGTTGGCCGGCATGGCGCAGGTTTCCCGATCAGCCTCATGGATGCCGCGGATGCGCTCCGCTGTCATGCGATTCCTGCGCGGCGATGGCTTAAATGCGCGTGGCGAGGACCCACACCAGGCAGGCCGCCAACCCGGCCAGCATCAGCGCCAGGAACGGCGACGCCATGCGCGGCTGGCGCGTGGCGCCCGGCAGGCGCTTGCGGCCGTTGATCATGGGGCGCAGCAGGTTCTGCTTCCGGAAGACGGCATAGGCCAGGACGGCCGCGGCCTGCACGCCGACCAGCGCCACCAGGATGCCCAAGCTGATGGCGTGGACCGTCGCCAGCACGCCGCTGGCCGGTTGGCTGACCAGGTGGGCGAGCGGCCCTGGCGACGGCGGCGCGTCGCTGAACAACCCCGTGCCGGTGTCCACGCCGAGGTCGCCAAGCAGGAGCAGCACCAGCCAGCCACCGGCGGCGCTGTGCCCCACCTGGTCGTCCGGGCCTTGCCGGGTGATCTGCGCGAGGCTGCGGACGGCAGCCGAGGGGCCGCGCACGAACTGGCTGAAGCGCGACGTTTCGCTGCCGACGATCCCCCAGGCCAGGCGGAACAGCAGGGAGGCCAGCAAGGCGTAAAGGCAGAGCAGGTGCAGCGTGCCGCGGCCCTGCCAGACGGCCAGGCAGTCGGCGGCGACCAGCAAGGGCACCGCCCAGCAGAACAGGCGCGTCGGCACGTCCCACACCTTCATGGAAAGCCGCAGCGCTGTCTGCCGTGCGCGCGGACGCCTCGCTCCGCTCATACCTGGTCCTGGCTCAGCATCTCGGGCTGATGGATGGAAGCCGTCGGGTCGGCTTGGATTGCAGCCCCAACCCGTTTCCACTACCACGGTGCGGCCATGCCGTCACCCAGCCACTTGCGGCTGCGCCCGGTGCTCCTGCTGGGCTTGCTGCTGGCCGGCGCCGGGATCGCCGGGGGCTTAGCTCTTCGCCGGTCGCCGCCCGTCCCCCTTCCAGCCGCCCCGCTCGGCGCAGGCCCGGCGTTGCTCACGCCCAGCTTCGACATCGTGCGGGTGTCGCCGGACGGCGGCGCCGTGCTGGCCGGGCGGGCGGCGCCCGGCGCCACCATCACCGTGCGGCGGGCTGGCCAGGCGATCGGCGAAGCGCAGGCGGACGGCCAAGGCGCCTGGGTCCTGGTCCCGGCGGCCAGGCTGCCGCCAGGCGCCGGGGAGATCACCCTTGCCAGCCGCGACCCGGCGGGCCGGGAGGCGGCGGCCGACGCTCCCGTGCTGGTCGTGGTGCCGCAGGCGGCAACCTCCCTGCCCGCCATCGCCTTGCTGACGCCGCCCGCCGCGCCAGCGCGCCTGCTGCAAGCCCCGGGCGGAACGCCGGGCCGTGCGCTGGGGCTGGGCGCCGTGGACTACGACGAGCATGGCGCCATCCGTTTCAGCGGCACGGCGCCGCCCAACGCGTCCGTCCGGGTCTACGTGGACGACGCCCCGGTCGGCGACGCGGTTGCCGGGCAGGACGGCCGTTGGGACTTGACGCCGCCCGGCGCCGTGCCGCCCGGGACCCACCGGCTGCGGCTGGACCAGCTGACGGCGGCGGGCCAGGTGGCAGGGCGGATGGAGCTGCCGTTCCAGCGCGAAGCTATGGCGGTGACCCAGCTTGCGCCGGGCCAGGTGGTGGTGCAGCCCGGGCAAACGCTGTGGCGCATCGCCCGGCGCAGCTACGGCGCCGGCACGCGGTACACGGTCATCTTCCTGGCCAACCGTGACCAGATCCGGGACGCGGCGCTGATCTACCCCGGGCAGGTGTTCACCATCCCGGACGCCCCGGCGCGCTGAACTTGCGGGCAGGCGTCAGGAGGCCCATACAATGCATCCCCCCATGATTTCAGTGCCATGACCCTCGCGCAGACACTTCGCGCCGCTTTCTCCCCGCCTCATCGCGCCGGATGGCCCTTCATCGCCGCCGGCGTGGTCGCGGCCGTGGCAGGGCTGGCGCTCACTCCCTGGCTGTTCTGGCCGGCCCTGGCCTTCGCCTTGTTCTGCCTGTACTTCTTCCGGGACCCGGAGCGCACGCCGCCGCCGCGGCCCGGCGCGCTGCTCGCCGCGGCTGACGGGCGGGTGGTGGCGGTGTCGCTCGCCGTGCCGCCGGAGGAGCTTGGGCTTGGCCCGGCGCCGCGCTGGCGGGTGGCGACATTCCTGTCCGTGCTCAACGTGCACGTGAACCGCGTGCCGATGGACGCCGTGGTCACCCGGGTCGCCTACCGCCCCGGCGCCTTCCTCAGCGCGAGCATGGACAAGGCCAGCGACAAGAACGAGCGCAACGCGCTCGCCATGCGCCTGGCGGATGGGCGGAGCATCGCCGTGGTGCAGATCGCCGGGCTGATCGCGCGGCGCATCCTGTGCAACGTGCGGGAAGGCGAGCCGGTGCGGGCGGGCAACCGGTTCGGCCTCATCCGCTTCGGCAGCCGCACGGACGTGTACCTGCCGGAAGGGGTCCAGCCGCTGGTGGCCGTGGGCCAGACCATGGTTGGCGGCGAGACCGTGCTCGCCGACCTGACGTGAGCGGCGGCGCCCGGCGGGCCAGCTTCCGCTCCCGGCGCCGCCGCCCCCGCTACACCGGGCCATCCTTCAACCGGATGGTGCCGAACCTGATGACCCTGGTCGGGCTGTGCGCTGGGCTGACCTCCATGCGGTTCGCGCTGGACGCCCATTGGGGCAACGCCGCCGTGGCCCTGGTGCTGGCGGGCGCGATCGATGGGCTGGACGGCCGCCTGGCGCGGCTGCTGAAGGCCACGTCCCGCTTCGGGGCGGAGTTCGACAGCCTGGCGGACTTCCTCTGCTTCGGGGTGGCGCCGGCGTTCATCCTCTATCTCTGGTCCCTGCACAGCGCGGGCGGCTACGGCTTCGCGCCCTGCCTGATGTTCAGCGTGTGCATGGCGCTGCGGCTGGCGCGGTTCAACGCCATGCTGGACGCCTCGCCGGCCCCGGCCTTCGCGCAGTCCTTCTTCACCGGCGTGCCGGCGCCGGCCGGCGCCGGGCTGGTGCTGTTCCCCCTGTTCGCCGGGCTTGAGGCCCGGGAGTGGGGCTGGCCGCGGCTGTATGCCGTCATGCAGAACCCGCTGCTGTGCGCCGTGGTCCTGGTGGGAGGGGCGACGCTGCTGGTGTCCACCTTGCCGGTCTGGAGTTTCAAGAACTTCAAGGTGCCGTCGGCCTACGTGCTGCCCTTGCTGCTGGGCACGGGGCTGTTCGCGGCGGTGCTGGTGGCCGATCCATGGGCGGCGCTGGCGGCGGCGGGATTGATCTACGTGGCCATGCTGCCGTTCAGCCATCGCAGCTTCCGCCGGCTGCGCGCCGCGGCGGGCATGGCAGGGCTGGACGCGATGGAGGACAGCCAAGCCCGTGATCCCCGCTAGCCCGACCCTCCACGGCTTGGCCATCGTCCTGGCCGCCGGCCTGCTGGCCGCCTCGCCGGCCCGCGCGCGCGACGTTCCCGGCTTCGGCGCCGTGTCGTTCCCAACCTCCTGCGCGCCCGCCGTGCAGGAGGGCTTTGAAGCCGCGGTCGCCCGGCTGCACGACTTCGACGGGCCGGAGGACGCCTTCCGCGCCGTCGCCGCCGCCGACCCGCACTGCGCCATCGCATGGTGGGGCGCTGCGATGACGGTTCGCGGCAACCCGCTTGCCGGGGCGCCGGGTCCGGGCGCCTTCGCCGCGGGACGGGGCTACGTCGCCAAGGCGCTTGCCGCCGGGCCGGTGACGCCGCGCGAGGCCGGCCTGATCGCCGCGATGGGGGTCTACTACCGCGATCCGAATGAGGGCCAGGCCTCGCGGACCCAAGCCTACGAGGCGGCGATGCGCCGCCTGGCGCAGGGCTGTCCCGACGACGCGGAGGTGCAAAGCTTTTTCGCGCTCGCGATCCTGGAGGCGGTGGACCTGACGGACAAGAACCTGGCCCGGCAGCGCGAGGCGGGGGCCATCCTGGAGCGCCTGTGGGCGGCGAACCCCAGCCACCCGGGCGCCGTGCACTACCTTATCCACGCCTACGACTATCCGCCGCTCGCGGCTGGCGCCCTGTCCGCCGCCCGCGCCTACGCCGGCATCGCGCCGGCCGGGCACCATGCGCTGCACATGCCGTCGCACATCTACTCGATGTTGGGGCTGTGGCAGGACTCGATTGACGCCAACCGCGCCGCGGCGGCCCTGGCGGCGCATGGCGTCCTGCACAGCGCGGCGTGGCTGGACGCGGCGGACCCGCACGGGATGGACTTCATCGCCTACGCGCATCTGCAGCTGGGCCAGGATGCGGCGGTGGCGGATGCGCTGGCCTTGGCCGGCCCGTCGGAGGAACGCACGCTGGTGACGGCGCGCTCCCTCATCGAGCGCGGCGACTGGGCCGGCACCTCGCACATGCGGCTCGGGCTTCGGTCCTCCCTCGATGCCGTGACGGAGCGCTTCGTGCGCGCGCTCGGCGCGGCCCGCTCCGGCCAGGTGGCGGCGGCCCGCGACGAGTCGGCAGCCTTGCGCGCACTGCGCGAGCCGGTGCTGCGCGAGGAGGGCGCCTACTGGGCCGGCCTGGTCGATGTGTATGCCGGCGCGGCCGACGCCTGGACCGCTTACGCCGCCGGGGACGCGCAAACGGCGCTGCAGCTGATGGGCGAGGCGGCGGAGCGGGATGACGGGCGCGAGAAGCACATCTTGCTGGAAAACAAGCTGCTGCCGATGCGCGAGCTGCATGGCGACCTGCTGCTTGAGGCCGGCCGTCCGGCGGAGGCGCTGGCCGCGTTCGAGGCCAGCATGGCGTCGGCGCCGAACCGCTTCAACGGCTTCCTGGGCGCGGCCCGGGCGGCGCACGCGCTGGGGCGCGTGGACGAGGCGCGGCGATACTATGCCCAGGCGTCAGCCCTGGCCGTGGATGCATCCCCGGGCCGGCCCGAGATCACGGAGGCGCGGCGCTTGGCGGCAGGAGAACCTCGGTGAAGCCAGGTCACGTCGGCTTTGTCCCGTCTGCCTTCAGCACTTCGCCTGCCAAATAGAGACTGCCGCAGATCAGCACCCGGCCGGGTGTGCCGCCCAGGGCGCGAAGGGCGTCCGCCACCGTCGGCCCGGGCCGGGCCAAGCCGCCGGACGCCGCCACGATCGCTTCCACCGGCAAAGCCAGGTGCTGCCCCGGTTCAGCCACCGCCCACAGGCTCGCGGCGCGGGGCAGCAGCGGGCGCAGGAACTCGGCCGTGTCCTTGGCCTGCTTCATGCCCACGATCAGGTGCGTCGGCCCCCATCCGGCCAGGTGCTCGGCCAGCGCCGCGCCGGCGCCGGGGTTATGCCCGCCGTCCAGCCACACCTCCCGGCCCGGCGCCAACGCCGCCACCCGGCCGTGCAGCCGTTGCAGCCGCGCCGGCCAGGTTGCACCCGCCACGCTGGAGAAATCCGTGACGCCGAGCCTGGCCGCGCGCACCGCCGCCACCGCGACGCCCATGTTGTCCGCCTGGTGCGCACCGGGCAGGCCAGGGGCGGGCAGGGACGCCTCGCCCTCGGCGTCGCGGTAACGCCAGGCAGCGCCGTCCGGCTCGATCCACCAGTCCCGTCCGCGCGCCCGGACCGGGCCGTGCCGGTCCAGCACCGCCAACGCCTCCGCCGGCTGCGCGCCGGTGACGTTGGGCACGCCGGGCTTGAAGATGCCGGCCTTCTCCGCCGCGATCAGCGCCAGCGTGCCCCCCAGCAGCTCGCGGTGGTCCAGGGACAAGGAGGTGATCGCGCAAGCGGCGGGGGTGACCACGTTGGTGGCGTCCCCGCGGCCGCCCAGCCCGACCTCCAGCACGCACAGGTCGGCCGGGGCGGCGGCGAACAGCACGAAGGCGGCGGCCGTGATGACCTCGAAAACGGTGATCGGCAGGCCGTCGTTCACCCGCTCGATCCGGTCCAGCGTGGTTGCCAGGGTTTCGTCGTCCACCAGCTGGCCGGCGATGCGGAACCGCTCGTTGAAGCGCACCAGGTGGGGCGAGGTGTAGACGTGCGTCCGCAGCCCGGCCTGCTCGGCGATGGCGCGGATGAAGGCGCAGGCGCTGCCCTTGCCGTTGGTGCCCGCCACATGGATCACGGGGGGCAGGCGGCGCTGCGGGTTGCCAAGCTGGTCCAGCAGGCGCAGCAGGCGGTCCAGGCTGAGGTCGATCAGGCGGGGATGCAGCCCGTGCAGCCTCGCTATGATCGGCTCGATGCGGTCCACGCTCAAGCTTGGGCGAGGGCCGCGGCTGCATCTGTCCGCGCGTCCCGCAGCATGGCGATCACCCGGCCCAGCGTGGCCGCCATCTCGTTCCGGGGCACCACCATGTCCACGATGCCGTGCTCGTGCAGGTACTCCGCCCGTTGAAAGCCCTCCGGCAGGGTTTCGCGCACGGTCTGCTCGATGACGCGGGCGCCCGCGAAGCCGATCAGGGCGCCGGGTTCGGCGATCTGGATGTCCCCCAGCATGGCGAAGCTGGCGGTGACGCCGCCGGTGGTGGGATCGGTCAGCACGGTGATGAAGGGCAGCCGGGCCTGCTTGACCATGCCGGCGGCGACCGTGGTGCGCGGCATCTGCATGAGGCTGACCGCGCCCTCCTGCATCCGCGCGCCGCCGGACGCGGTGAAGATCACCAGCGCCGCATCCTGCAATACGGCAAGGCGGGCAGCCGCCACGATGCCCTCGCCCACGGCGGCGCCCATGGACCCGGCCATGAACTCGAACGCCATGGCCGCGACCACGGCCTTCTGGCCGCCCACGGTTCCATGGGCGACGATGATGGCGTCTTCCAGACCGGTCTTCTCCCGGGCGTCGCGCAGCCGGTCGGCGTAGCGCTTCTGGTCGCGGAAGCGCAGCGGGTCGGCGGGCGCCTTCGGCAGCTCGATCCGGGTGAACTGCCCGGCGTCGAACGTCCAGGCCAGGCGCTCGGGCGCGGTCGGGCGCAGGTGGTGGGCGCAGTGCGGGCAGACCTTGAGGTTGCGGTCCAGGTCCTTGTTGAAGATCATCTGCTGGCAGGCCGGGCATTGCTGCCACAGGTCCGGCAGCTCCCGCGTGTCCTGGCCCAGCCAGGAGCGGATGCGGGGGCGGACGACCTCGGTGAGCCAGCTCAAGGATGGGCCTCTCGCAGGTCGAGACAGCGTTCGATGCGTTCTATATCAAAACCAATACGATCAACCCGCAGCTGCAACCCTGGAGGAATGGGTTCGTCCCTGGCGAGGGCGATAAGTCGATCCATCTTGGCGTCGAGCCGCCGCAGGTACACCAGGACAAAGTTCTCCGGCTCGTCGCTCATGCCGCCCTCCTCATGCCCCGTACCCCCTCTGCCAGGCCGCGCACCTGGTCCAGCACGCGCTGCACGCTGTCCGGGGCGGGGCGGCCCTCTGCGTCCAGGCTGGCGGCCAGCGTGTCGATCAGCGCGGAGGCCACCACGGCCGCGTCCGCCACGGCCACCGCCTCCGCCGCCTGCGCGGGGGTGCGGATGCCGAAGCCGATGGCGATGGGAAGGTCCGTGGCGGCGCGCACCCGGGGGATGGCGGCGGCCAGGTGCTCCTTGGTGGCGGTGCGGGTGCCGGTGATGCCGGCGATGCTCACGTAGTACACGAAGCCCGAGCTGCCGGTCAGCACGTGGGGCAGGCGCGCCGCGTCCGTGGTGGGCGCCACCAGCCGGATGATGTCGAGGCCGCTGGCGGCAGCCGGGCCGGACAGCCAATCGGCCTCCTCGCTCGGCAGGTCCACCACGATCAGCCCGTCCACCCCGGCGGCGGCGGCGTCGGCACAGAACCGGTCCGGGCCGTAGGACAGCACGGGGTTCAGGTAGCCCATCAGGATCACCGGCGTGTCGGCATCCGCCGCGCGGAACCCGTCCACCATCGCCAGCGTGCGGGCCAGCGTCGCTCCCGCCTTCAGGCCGCGCAGCCCGGCCGCCTGGATGGTCGGGCCGTCCGCCATCGGGTCGGTGAACGGCATGCCGATCTCGATCAGGTCGGCGCCCGCGCCGGGCATGCCGTGCAGGATGGCGGCGCTGGTCGCCTCGTCCGGGTCGTAGGCTTCCAGGAACGGGATCAGCGCGCCGCGGCCTTCCTGCTTGAGCAAGGCAAAGCGGGCGGCGATGCGGCTCACAACTTGACGCCGAGGTGCTCGGCCACGGCGAAGATGTCCTTGTCGCCCCGGCCGCACAGGTTCATCAGCACGATCTCGTCGACGCCCATGGCGGGTGCGACCTTGGCCACGTGCGCCAGCGCATGCGCCGGCTCCAGGGCGGGGATGATGCCCTCCGTGCGGGTGCAGAGCTGGAAGGCGTCCAGCGCTTCCCCGTCCGTCGCGGCCACGTACTCCACCCGGCCGATCTCGTGCAGCCAGGCGTGCTCCGGGCCGATGCCGGGATAGTCCAGCCCGGCGCTGATGCTGTGCGCCTCCTTGATCTGGCCGTCCGCGTCTTGCAGCAGGTAGGTGCGGTTGCCGTGCAGCACGCCGGGCCGCCCGCGCGACAGGCTGGCCGCGTGCTCGCCCGTGTCCAGGCCGCGGCCGGCCGCTTCCACGCCGATCAGGCGCACGTCGCCGTCGTCCAGGAACGGGTGGAACAGCCCCATGGCGTTGGAGCCGCCGCCGATCGCCGCCACCACGGCGTGCGGCAGGCGGCCTTCCGCGGCCAGCATCTGCGCCCGGGCTTCCGTGCCGATCACGCTTTGGAAGTCCCGCACCATGGCCGGGTAGGGGTGCGGCCCGGCGACGGTGCCGATCAGGTAGTAGGTGTCCGCCACGTTGGCGACCCAGTCGCGCATGGCGTCGTTCATCGCGTCCTTCAGCGTGCCGGCGCCGGAGCTGACGGGCACGACCTCGGCGCCCAGCAGCTTCATGCGGAACACGTTGGGCTTCTGCCGCTCGATGTCCGTGGCGCCCATGTAGATGCTGCACGGCAGGCCGAACAGCGCGCAAACGGTGGCGGTGGCGACGCCGTGCTGGCCTGCGCCGGTTTCCGCGATGATGCGCGTCTTGCCCATGCGGGTGGCGAGCAGGATCTGGCCCATGCAGTTGTTGATCTTGTGCGACCCGGTGTGGTTCAGCTCGTCCCGCTTGAAGTAGATGCGCGCCCCGCCGAGTTGCCGGGTCAGCCGCTCGGCGAACCAGAGCGGGCTGGGGCGGCCCACGTAGTCCTTCAGGTAGCGGTCGAGTTCGGCCTGGAACGCCGGGTCCTGCTTGGCCTGCTCGTAGGCGGCCTCCACCCCGAGCACCAGGGGCATCAGCGTCTCGGCCACGAACCGCCCGCCGAAGCCGCCGAAACGGCCGCGCTCGTCCGGGCCGGAGCGCAGCGTGTTGGGCAGGGCGGGGGACATCTCGTTCATGGCCGGCACTCCGTTCGCTGCGGGACATAGCGCGCCGTCCGTCGTTGGCCAACTCGCCCCGCGCGTGCGGGCGCAGTAAACCCGGCCACCACGTCCGTGAGGCAGCCCGTGCTCTACGCCAACGACGGCGCCAGTCCGCGCCAAGCACTCCAGCCCGGCCCGCACCTTGCCAGCGACGCGGCCTGGATCGACCTGGTCAGCCCAACGGATGCCGAGCGGGCCGCCGTCGAGCGCCTGACGGGGCTGCGCGTGCCGTCGCGGGAGGACCTTGCTGCGATCGAGACCTCCAGCCGCCTTTATCGCGAGGGCGGCACGAGCTATCTCAGCATGCCGTACAGCTACCTGGCGGCCGATGGCCGCTCCGCCGTCGTGCCGGTCGGCTTCGTCCTGTCCGCGGCGCGGCTGCTCACCGTGCGCTTTGCCGTCCTGCCGGCATTCGAGAAACATGCCGAAACGTTCGCGCACGGCGGCAGGCTCGGCAGCGCGGAAGCGTTCGTGGGCCTGCTGGAAACCATCACCTCCCGGCTCGCCGACGTGCTGGAGCGGGTGGCGGGCGAGCTCAACGCCTTGTCCAAGGCCACGTTCCAGGAGGAGGACCCCAGCGTCCGGCGAAGCGTGCGCCGGGCGGACCGGGCGCTGCGCGCCACCCTGGGCGCCGTCGGCCGGTGCGGGGACACGCTGGGCAACCTGCGGGACAGCATGCTGGGGATCGGCCGCATCGCCGGGTACGTGCAGCAGACGGGGGAGTGCTGGCCGGCGGAGCTGAAGGGGCGCCTGGCAACGCTGCGGCAGGATATTGCGTCGCTGAACGATTACGACCAGCAGCTGAGCGCCAAGGTCAACTTCCTGCTCGACGCCGTGCTGGGCTTCATCAATATCGAGCAGAACAACGGCATCAAGGTGCTGACGATCGCGTCCGTCGCCGGCATCCCGCCGACCTTCGTGGTCGGCCTGTACGGCATGAACTTCAAGATGCCGGAGTATGAATGGGCCTATGGCTACCCCTACGCCTGGGGGGTCATCCTGCTCAGCGTCATCGTGCCGCTCGCGTGGTTCCGCATCAAGGGGTGGATCTAGCCGAGCAGGGAGCCAAGCTTCATTGCCGGAGCCATGTCGCCCACCACGTCCAGCTTGCCCATGGTGTAGGCGTCCATCGGGCTCAGCTCTCCCGCCATCAGCTCCTTCAGGTCCGACGCGGCCAGGGTGATGGTCGTGTCGGGCGCCTTGCCGGTCTCGGCAACGGTCGGCGGGTCGGCCTTGCCGTCGAGGAAGATGCTGCCGTCGCTGCCCAGGTCGAACAGGATGCTGGCCCCGAGGGGCGCCGCACCTTGCAGCTTCTCGCGCAGGGCAGCTTCGAGGTCGTCACGGATCATGGGCGGTGTCCCTGCTCAGACATGGAAGCTTTCGCCGCAGCCGCAGCGGCCCTTCTCGTTCGGGTTGATGAAGGTGAACCCGGCGGAAAGGTCCTGCACCTGGTAGTCCATGACGGTGCCGATCAGGAACAAGCTGGCCTTGCGGTCCACCAGGACAGTCAGGCCGCGGTCGGTCACCACCTCGTCGCCGGGTCCCGGCGCGGCCACCCATTCCATGCGGTAGGACATGCCGGAGCAGCCCTTGGTGCTGACGTCGATGCGCAGCAGCATGCCCTTCTGCGCGCCGCCGTAGAGCTTGCCCAGACGGTCGGCGGCGGCGTCGCTCAGCGTCATGAGCGGCGGCAGCGCGCGGCGGGGCTTGGCGGCAGTCTGTGTGGTGCTCATCGTGTCATCCTCGATCGCGTCGCGTCAGAACATGTTCAACGCGAGGCGGGCTTCCTCCGTCATCCGGTCCGGACTCCACGGCGGGTCCCACACCGTGTCCACGTCGCACCCGGTCACGCCGGGCACCGCCATGATGGCGTCGCGCGCCTGCACGGGCAATTCCTGGGCGGACGGGCAGCCCGGCGCGGTGAGCGTCATCTCCACCTTGACATGTCCCTCGTCCGAGATGTCGATCAGGTAGATCAGGCCAAGCTCGTAGATGTTCACCGGGATTTCCGGGTCGTACACCGTGCCGATCGCGTTGATCACGGCATCCTCGTTCAGGGCCGGCTCGGTCTCGCCATCAGGCGTCCAACTGCCGTGCGCGTCAGCCATGGGCGGCTCCTTCCAGCGCGCCGAGCAGCGCGTCCCACGGCAGGGTGGCACATTTCAGCCGGGACTTGTACTCGTGCACGCCGGACAGCGGCAGCAGGGGCGTCATCTCCGCGGCGCAGTCCGCGCAGGCGCCGGTCCGCACCATGGCGCGGAATCGCTCGGCCAAGTCCCGCACCACCGCGGGCGAGCGCCCGGTCACCGCCTCGGCCATCAGGTCGGCCGAGGCCACGCTGATGGCGCAGCCGCGCGCCTCGAACCCAGCCTCCGCGATGCGGCCGTCCTCCAGGCGCACGCGCACCTCCACCCGGTCGCCGCACATCGGGTTGTCGCCCTTGGCAGCCCCGTCGAACGGATCGAGGCGGCGCTGGTGGCGCGGGTTGCGGCCATGCTCCAGGATCACGTCCTGGTAAAGCTCCCGCACGTCGGTGAACCCGTCCATCAGGCGAAGAACTCCCTTACCCGGTCCAGCGTGCCGGCCAGCGCGTCGATCTCCGCCGCCGTGGTGTAGATGCCGAAGCTGGCGCGCGCCGTGCTGTCCACGCCGAGCCGGCGCATCAGCGGCTCCGCGCAGTGACTGCCGGCGCGCACCGCGATGCCGTTGCGGTCCAGCAGGGTTGCCACGTCGTGCGCGTGGGCGCCCTCCAGCGTGAAGGAGACGACCCCGCCGCGGTCCTGCGCCCGGCCGAGCACCCGCACGCCCTTCACTCCCGCCATGCGGGCGAGCGCGTGGTCGGTCAGCTCGGCCTCGTGCGCGGCGATGGCGTCGAAGCCGATCGCCTCCACCCACTCGATGGCGCGCTTCAGCCCGATAGCCTCGACGATGGGCGGGGTGCCGGCCTCGAACTTGTGCGGCACGTGCGCCCAGGTGCTGCGCTCGAAGCTGACGCTGCCAATCATGTCGCCGCCGCCCATGAAGGGGGGCATCGCTTCCAGCAACTCCATGCGGCCCCACAGCACGCCGATGCCGGTCGGGCCATACAGCTTGTGGCCGGTGAACACGTAGAAGTCCGCGTCCAGCGCCTGCACGTCCACCCGGCGGTGCACCACGGCCTGGCTGCCGTCGAACATGACCTTCGCCCCCGCCGCGTGCGCCGCCGCGGCGATGCGGGCGGCTGGCAGGTACGTGCCCAGCACGTTGGACATGTGGACCATCGCCACCAGGCCGACCCGGCCGTCGGCCAGCTTGGCCTGGTAGTCCGCCCAGTCCAGCTCGCCCAGCTCCGTCACCCGCGCCACCCGCAGCTCGATCCCGGCGCGGTCCCGCAGCATCTGCCAGGGCACGATGTTGGCGTGGTGCTCCATCTCCGAGATCAGCACCGCCTGACCCGGCGCCAGCAGGCTGCCGTAGCTGTGCGCCAGCAGGTTGATGGCTTCCGTGCTGTTCTTGGTGAACACCACCTCCTCGCGGGACGGCGCGTTGAGCAGCCTTGCTACCGCATCCCGCGTGCCTTCGTAGGCGTCGGTGGTGCGCTCGCTCATCCAGTGCAAGCCGCGATGAACGTTGGCGTACTGCGTCCGCATGGTGTCGGACATGGCGTCGATCACGGCGTCCGGCTTCATGGCGGAGGCGGCGCTGTCCAGGAACACCAGCGGCTTGCCATGCACCGTTTGCGACAGGATGGGGAACTCGGCGCGGATGCGCGCCACGTCGAGCGGGGCGCGGGTCATCATGTTCATGCTGCGAAATGCCTAAAAAGAAGCGCCAGCAGGCCGATGGCAGACCCCATCAAGGCAGCCCCTGCAGCAGCGGCTGCGATAACGATCTTAAGCGGCTCCCACCGAAGCTGCTGCTGCTCGAGGGCGATGTCGGCGAGCCTCTGGTCGATGTCCACGCGTACCTGAGCCATCCGCAGCTCCCCCTCGTCGTCCAGCGGCTCACTCAAGCCGCCTGAAGCTGCCACCAGCCTTCGACCGCCTGCTCCAGCAACGCGCGGCCTGCCACGTGCGTCACCGCCTGCATCGCGTCGTCCAGGAAGGCGCGGACCAGCATGGGACGCGCCTCCGCCTCCGGGATGCCGCGGGCGCGCAGGTAGAACAGCTGATCCTCGTCCAGCTCGCCGATCGTGGCGCCGTGGCTGCACTTCACGTCATCGGCGTAAATCTGCAGCTCCGGCTTGCAGTCGATCTCCGCGTCCGGGGACAGCAGCAGCGCCTGGCTCATCTGGTATCCATCGGTCTTCTGCGCAATGCGCTCGACCTCGATGCGGCCCTGGAACACGCCGCGCGCGTGGTCCGTCAGCACGTTCTTCACCGCCTGCCGGCTGGAGCACAGCGGCGCTTCGTGCGTCACCACCGTGGTCACGTCTCCCAGTTGGTGGCCGCCCAGCAGCTGGGCCGCGTTCAGGTGCACGATGGCGCCGGGTCCGAGCAGGCGGGCATGGAACTCGGCACGCGACAGCTGCCCGCCCAGGGTGAGCGTGAAGGCGTCGTAGAACCCGGCGGATTGCACGTCGGCGTAGATCGTCGCGAGATGGAACGCGCCCGCCGCCTCCTCCTGGACGCGGATGTGGGTGAGCGCCGCACCCGCAGCGACCTCGATCTCCGTCACCGGGTTGTGCAGGTAACGTCCCTGGCCGCGGAACAGCTCGATGACGGTCAGCTTGGCGCCCTCGGCCAAGCGGATCGCGTGGCGTGGGTGGAAAGCCAGGGAGCGGCCTTCGGCCTCGGCCGCCAGGCTCACCAGCATCACCGTGCCGGCGTCCACGCCCTCGGCGACGGACAGGATGGCCCCGTCCTCGGCGAGCATGGTGTTGAGCGCCACCGCCGGCTCCTTCTCGGGACGGCAGAGGGCGCCGAAGCGGGCGGCTTGCGCGAAGGAAGCAAACGAGGCGGTTTCCGGCATCCGGGACAGGTCCTCCCGCAAGCGCCCATCCACGTAAATCAGCCGGGGCACGCCGAGGTCGGGAACGACCGGCAGGCCGCCGCCGCCCACGGAGGTGAGCGGCTCGCGGAACTCGCTTTCCGCCAGGGCGCGCAGGCTGGTGTAGCGCCAGCCTTCCACGCGCGGGCCGGGCAGGCCGGTGCGGCGGAACGCGTCGGCCGCCGCGGCCCGCGCCGCCGGGTCGCCGGGCAGGCGGGCGCGCCCGCCTTCGTCGCGGGCGAGGAAGCTGTCGGCGCCGCGGTGCAAGGAGGTGCGCATGCGGCTTGGGCGCCCACCTGGGCGTAGCCGTTGGCTTCCAGCTCCTTCGCCAGCTCCGGCCCGCCGGAGCGGATGATGCGCCCGGCGGACAGCACGTGCACCTGGTCCGGCACGATGTAGTCCAGCAGGCGCTGGTAGTGCGTGATCACCAGGGCCGAGAAGCCCGGCGCCCGCATCGCGTTCACCCCGTCCGCCACGATGCGCAGCGCGTCGATGTCGAGCCCGCTGTCCGTCTCGTCCAGGATGGCGAGCTTGGGGCGCAGCACCGCCATCTGCAGCACCTCGTTGCGCTTCTTCTCGCCGCCGCTGAAGCCCACGTTGACGTTGCGCTTCAGCATGTCGTCCGGCATGGCCAGCCGGTGCATGGCCTCGCGCGCGACGCGGAGGAACTTGATGGCGTCCAGCTCCGGCTCGCCGCGGCTGCGCGCCTGGGCGTTGTAGGCGGTGCGCAGGAAGTTGGCGTTGCCGACGCCGGGCAGCTCCACCGGGTACTGGAACGCCAGGAACAGCCCGGCCGCCGCGCGCTGCTCCGGCTCCATGTCCAGCAAGTCGGCCCCGTCGAACGTCGCCGTCCCGGCAGTGACCTCGTAGCCGTCCCGGCCGGACAGCACGTAGCTGAGCGTGCTCTTGCCCGAGCCGTTCGGTCCCATGATGGCGTGCACCTCGCCGGTCGGCACGTGGAGGTCGATCCCGTTCAGGATCGCCTTGCCATCCGCCAGCGAGGCCGCCAGCCCCTTGATCTCCAGCATCAGCCGACGGACCCTTCCAGCGAGATGGCGAGCAGCTTCTGCGCCTCGACGGCGAACTCCATCGGCAGCTCCTTCAGCACGTCCTTGCAGAAGCCGTTCACGATCATGCCTACCGCGTCCTCTTGGCTGAGGCCCCTTTGGCGGCAATAGAACAGCTGCTCGTCGTTGATCTTGCTGGTGGTCGCCTCGTGCTCCACCTGGCTGGTCGCGTTGCGGCTCTCGATGTAGGGCACGGTGTGCGCCCCGCACTGGTCACCGATCAGCAGGCTGTCGCACTGGGTGAAGTTCCGCGCGTTCGCCGCCTTGGGCAGGATGCGGACCAGGCCGCGGTAGGTGTTGTCCGACCGCCCGGCGCTGATGCCCTTGCTGACGATGGTGGAGCGGCTGCCCTTGCCGATGTGGATCATCTTGGTGCCGGTGTCCGCCTGCTGGCGGTTGTTGGTCACCGCCACGGAATAGAACTCGCCCACGCTGTCCTCGCCTTGCAGGATGCAGGACGGGTACTTCCAGGTGATCGCGGAGCCGGTCTCCACCTGCGTCCAGCTCACCTTGGAGCGCGCGCCGCGGCAGGCGGCCCGCTTGGTGACGAAGTTGTAGATGCCGCCCTTGCCGTCCGCATCGCCCGGATACCAGTTCTGCACCGTGCTGTACTTGATGGACGCGTCGTCCATCGCGACCAGTTCGACGCAGGCCGCGTGCAGCTGGTTCTCGTCGCGCTGCGGCGCCGTGCAACCTTCCAGGTAGGACACGCTGGCGCCCTCCTCGGCGATGATCAGCGTGCGCTCGAACTGCCCGGTGTTCTTGGCATTGATGCGGAAATAGGTGGACAGCTCCATCGGGCAGCGCACGCCCTTGGGGATGTAGACGAACGAGCCGTCCGTGAACACGGCGCTGTTCAGGGCGGCGAAGTAGTTGTCCCCTGCCGGGATGACGCTGCCGAGGTACTTGCGCACCAGCTCCGGATGGTCGTGCACCGCTTCGGAGATCGGGCAGAAGATCACGCCCGCCTCGTACAGGCTCTTGCGGAAGGTGGTCGCGACCGAGACGCTGTCGAACACCGCGTCCACGGCGATGTTGCGGCCCTGCGCGGCACCCTCCTCGGCGCCCTCGCCGTCCGCGCCGACGACGCCGGCCAGGATGGCCTGCTCCTTCAGCGGGATGCCGAGCTTGGCGTAGGTCTTGAGCAGCTCGGGATCAACCTCGTCGAGCGAGCGGGGGCCGTCCTTCTTCTTGGGCGCGGCGTAGTAGTGGATATCCTGGTAGTCGATCGGCGGATAGCCGATGCGCGCCCAATCCGGCGACTCCATGGTCAGCCAGGTCGCATACGCCTTGAGCCGCCAGGCGAGCAGCCACTCCGGCTCCTCCTTGCGGGCAGAGATCATGCGGATGGTGGCCTCGCTCAGGCCCTTGGGGGCGACATCCATCTCGATGTCGGTTTCAAACCCCCACTTGTAGCCGGACTGGGTCAGCGACTGGACTGCATCAAGCGTTTCGGCGACGGCGGCCATGGAAGGGTCCTACTCGGCGGAAAAGGAAAGGGATGCCGCGGCGGCGTGCCGCGGCGCGGATGCAGCCATGTCGGCCAGGGTGATGGCGGTCAGCGCCTCGCGCACGGCGTCGTTCACCGCGTCCCACCGGCCGCGCACCGCGCAGGAGCAAGGCGCATCGCACGGCACGGGGGAGCCTTCCACGCACGCCGTCATCGCGATCGGGCCGTCGATCGCCACGATCACGTCGGCCACCGCGATGGCGGAAAGCGGGCGCACCAGGCGATAGCCGCCGCGCGCGCCGCGCTGGGACACCACCAGGCCGGACGCGGCCAGCGCCTTGAGCACCTTGGCCACCGTCGGCTCGGGCACCCCGGTGGCGGCGGACACGCCGGGGGATGTCTGCACCCCGGGGACAGCCGCGAGGCGAACCAGGACGACCACCGCGTAATCAGTGAGCTTGGACAACCTGAACATGCCGACCGGCTTCGTGGTTTGATAATCGGGACCCGGGAGGTCCGGTATGCGGGAAATGAGTGGTCAACCCCCCTCCGTCAACCCCGCAGCCCGGCAATCGCGCAGATGGCTGCTGGAAGCAGCAAGGCCGCCGCGGCCGGCAGGCCATACCACACCGCCCCGCCGGCGGACCCGAGCGCCAGGAGCGATGCAGCGCCCGGCCGGCGGGTGGCCAGCCCTGCCGCGGCGGCGGCCAGCAGCAAACCGCCTCCGGCTTCGAGGGCGCTGGAGGCCGGGTCTGCCTCCAGGCGCGTGATGGCGCCGGCGATGTCCGCGCCGCCCGATCGGAGCAGGGCGGCGGCCACGCTTTCCCCCACCACGAACAGGCTGCCGAAGCCGTACCGCAGCAGCGCCAGCAGCCCGGATGCGAACAACGGCAGGCACCAGAGCACGGCGCCGGCCAGGCACAGGCCAGCGGAAGCGGCCCGGGCGGCCCGGGCGAGCCGGCTCAGGTCCGGTCGCGCATGTCCGGGCCTCGCTCGCCCTCGTCCAGGTCATCGTCGTCCAGCCGGTCCATGTGCACGGAGTGGTCGCCGCCGTGCTGCTGGATGTCGCGCTCCCGCGGCCCGGCGGTGCGGTCGATCACCTGCACGGTGGCGATGCCCTCCTCGTCCGCGATCCGCCGCGCCGCCTCCGCCGCTTCCTCCAGGTCCATCGCCGAGCCGTCCGGCCGCGTCGGGCGGGTGCGCTCGGGCAGGCCGCGGCCGTGGGTCAGGGTGATCTCCACCATGGTCTGGTGCGGATCGTCCTCGTCGAAGCGGCGCATGACGACGACGGAATGCCCTCCTTCGGGCATCGGGTCATGGGGGTTGAGCGTCAGGATCTCGGCCATCGGGCTCTCCGGTCTGGACGGGGACAACGAGGCATCCTCCCGCCGGGTTCAATCCCCCGGGCAGGTGGGGTATGCGGGGGGATGCACCACGCGCACCAACTCATCCTGCTGGGCGGCGCGCTGGGGCTGCTCAGCATCTTCGCCGGCCTCCTGTCCGCCCGGGTCAACGCGCCCCTGCTGCTGGTGTTCCTGGCCGTCGGCATGTTGGCCGGGGAGGACGGACCCGGCGGCATCATGTTCTCCGACTACTCCGCCTCCTACGGGATCGGCAGCATCGCCCTGGCCGCCATCCTGTTCGAGGGCGGGTTCAAGACCGAACGCGCCATGCTGCGGCAGGCATTCTGGCCCGCGCTGGCCATGGCTACGGCCGGGGTGGCGATCACGGCGGGCATCGTGGCGGCGGTCGGCATCCTGGCGTTCGGCGCGCCGTGGGACGAGGCGCTGGTGATTGCCGCCGTGCTCGCCCCCACGGACGCCGCCGCCGTGGCCTTGCTGCTGCGGCAGGCGAAGGTGGCGCTGCCCGAGCGGCTGACCGCCCTGCTGGAAGTCGAGTCCGGCCTGAACGACCCGATGTCCGTGTTCCTGACGGTGGTGTTCGTGGCCATCCTCGTGTCGCACCAGCAGCCGACGGCGGGGCACGCGCTGGCCGAGTTCGCGGCCGAGGCTGGCGGCGGCGTCCTGTTCGGGTTGGCCGGAGGCGCCGCGCTGGTGGCCTTGCTGCGCCGCCTGGCGGCGGACGCGCCGATCTTCCCCGTGCTGGCGCTGGCCGCCGTGCTGACGGTGTTCGGCGCGGCGCAGACCGTGGGGGCGAGCGGCTTCCTGGCGGCGTACCTCATGGGGGTGATCGCCGGCGTCAGCGACTACCGCACGCGCGAGCGGATGGAGCAGTTCTTCGAGGCGGCGGCCTGGCTGGCGCAGATCACCTTGTTCCTCATGCTCGGCCTGCTGGTGACGCCGCACGCCCTGCTGCCGTCCTTGCCGGCCATCGCCACGATCGCGGCGGTGCTGATCGTGCTGGCGCGGCCGGTCGCCGCCTTCGCCTGCCTGCTGCCGTTCGGCTTCGGGGTGCGGCAAGCCGCCTTCGCCTCCTGGGTCGGGCTGCGCGGGGCGGTGCCGATCTACCTGGCCATCATCCCCGTGCTGCAAGGCGCGCGAAGCGGCGAGCGGTTGTTCGGGCTGGCGTTCGGCACGGTGGTCGCGTCCCTGGTGGTGCAGGGGTGGACGATCCGCCCGGTCGCGGCCCTGCTCGGCTTCGGGCGGCCGAAAGCGTAGCGGGTGCCTGGCCTCGCGGTTCCCGCGCGCGCGGTCCGCGCCCGCCATGCCGCCAGCCTCATCGTGCTCCGGCAGGATGGCGGCCCGGCGGTGCTGATGGGATTGCGCGGCGCCCGCCATCGGTTCATGCCCAACCGCCTGGTGTTCCCCGGCGGCGCGGTGGACCCGGCGGACGCGACCGCCCGCGTGGCCGCTCCGCTGCCGGCGCATGTGCGGGCGCTGCTGGAAAGGGGCGCCAAGCCGCGCCTGGCGCAGGCGATCGCCGTGGCCGCGGCGCGGGAGCTGGAGGAGGAGACGGCGCTGTCGCTCGGGGCGCCGCCCGACCTGTCCGGCTTCGACTACCTTGGCCGCGCCGTCACGCCGCCCGACAGCCCGGTGCGGTTCAACGCCCGCTTCTTCGTGGTGGATGCCGCAGCCGTGTCGGGCGCCCTGGCCGGGTCCGGGGAGCTGGAAGGCTTGCGCTGGTACGGGCTGGAGGAAGCGCTGGCGATCGACCTGGCGCGGCCGACCCGCGCCGTCATCGGCCTGCTGCAGCAGTGGCTGGCGCTCAGCCCGGCGGCTCGGGCGGGGCGGGCGCGGACTCCGGTGATCCGCAACCGCAAGCTGGCGATGGAGTAGGCTCCGGCCGCCCGCGCCGCATGCGGCCGAGCGACAGCTCCGCCACCACGCCATGCAGCGTGCGGATCTCCTGCTCGGTGATCTCGCCGCGCTGGAACAGGTGGCGCAGGTTGCGGACCATGCCCGGCCGCTTGGGCGCGTTGCGCAGGAAGCCGCATGCGTCCAGCTCGGCGACCAGGTGGTCCAGCAGGCCATCCAGCGCGCCCTTGCCCGCCACTTGCGTCCCGTGGGTCGCGAGCATGGCGGGCGGCGTCTGGTCCGCCGCCGTCCACCATTCGTAGGCCATGACCATGACCGCCTGGGACAGGTTGAGCGACATGAACGCCGGGTTGAGCGGGTAGCGCACCAGCGTGTCGGCCTCCGCCATGTCGTCGTTGTCCAGCCCGGCGCGCTCCGGCCCGAACAGCAGGCCGCAGCGCAGCCCGCGCCCGGCGGCCTCCCGGATGGCGCCCGCGGCGGCGCGGGCGGTCAGCACCGGCTTGGTGACGTGGCGGGGGCGGGGGCAGGTGGCGAACACGCGCTGCAGGTCCGCCACCGCCGAAGCCACCGTGCCGTGCAGGGTGAGCTGGTCCAGGATGAGGTCCGCCCCCGAGGCGGTGCGCCAGGCGCGTTCCTGCGGCCAGCCGTCCCGCGGCGCCACCAGGCGGAGATGGAACAGGCCGCCATTGGCCATGGCGCGCGCGACCGCGCCGATGTTGTCGGCCAGCTGCGGCCGCACCAGCACGACGACGGGGCTGCCGGGGATCGGCTCCAGCGCCGCGCCGCCATCGCGCCCAGTCACGCGAGGACAGTCACGTGAGGACAGTCAAGCGGGGCTGGTCATGGCTGGGTGGCTGGATGTTGCGCCAGCCAGTGCTTCATGAACGCTTCCTCCTTGGCCTGGGAGGCGATGATGCCGCGGGCAAGCTTCTGCAGCGCCGGGTCATGGCCGTAGCGCAGCTCCACGCGGGCCATGTCGATGGCGCCCTGGTGATGGGGCAGCATCTCAGTGACGAAGTCGCGGTCGGCATCGCCGGTGGCGGGCACGTCCATGGCCGTCATCATGCGCTGCATGGTCGCCTTGTTGGCCGTGGCGGCGGGCGTGTCCGCGCCAGGTGCGGCGGACGCCGTGGGCATCTGGGCGAGGGCGCTGCCGCTGAGCAGGAGGGTGGCGGACAGGGTGGCGCGGATCACCGGGACTCCTCTCCAGAACTGCGCCAGCTCGTGCCGGCCGGCCCGTCCTCCAGCACGATGCCCTGTTCGGCCAGGCTGGCGCGGATGGCATCAGCGCGGGCGAAGTCGCGCGCCTTGCGGGCAGCCAGCCGGTCGGCGATGGCGGCTTCCACCGCCGCCGGGTCTATGCCGGCGCGGAACCAGGCTGCCGGGTCAGCGCGCAGCAAGCCCAGCATCGCCCCGCCTCCGAGAAGTCCGGCGTATGCCGCCTCATCTCCAGCCATTGTGCTGTCAGCGAGACGGCGAAGGTGAGCGATGGCCTGTGGGGTGTTCAAGTCGTCGCACAACGCTGCGACGATCTCGGGCGGCAAGGCTGGCTTGAGGGGCAGCATCCCAACGAATGCATGTGATGCCAACGCTCGATAGAACCGATCCAGCTCCCGACGGCTCTCGCCCAAGGCGTGGTCGGTGAAGTCGAGCGGCGCGCGGTAGTGGGTGCGCAGCAGCAGCAGCCGCACCGCCTCGGCTGGCGCGCGGCCCAGCACGTCCTGCACGGTAGTGAAATTGCCGAGCGACTTGGACATCTTGTGCCCTTCCACCCGCAGCATCCCATTGTGGATCCAGATGCGTGCGAAACCCTCGCCGGGGAAGGCGCAGCACGATTGCGCCCGTTCGTTCTCGTGGTGGGGGAACAGCAGGTCGGCCCCGCCGGCATGGATGTCGAAGCTGGCGCCCAGGTAGCGCCACGCCATGGCGCTGCACTCGATGTGCCAGCCCGGCCGGCCACGGCCCCAGGGGCTGTCCCAGCCGGGCAGCTCGGGGGCTGAGGGCTTCCACAGCACGAAGTCGCCCGGGTCGCGCTTGTAGGGCGCCACGTCCACCCGCGCGCCGGCCAGCATCTCGTCCGGGCTGCGGCCGGACAGGCGGCCGTACTCCGGGTAGCTCGCCACCGCGAACAGCACGTGGCCCTCCGCCCCGTAGGCGTGGCCGGACGCGACCAGCCGCTCGATCAAGGCGACCATCTCGGGGATGTGCTGGGTGGCGCGCGGCTCCACGTCGGGCGGCAGCACGCCCAGCTGGGCCATGTCGGCGTGGAAATCGGCCAGGGTCCGCTCGGTGATGGCGCTGATCGGCTGCCCGGCGGCGGCGGCGCGGGCGTTGATCTTGTCGTCCACGTCCGTGATGTTCCGCACGTAGGTCACGCGCGGATGCAGATGGCGCAGCAGGCGCACCAGCACGTCGTTGACCACTTCCGGGCGCGCGTTGCCGATGTGGGCGCGATCGTACACGGTGGGGCCGCAGGCGTACATGCGGACATGCGCCGGGTCGATCGGCGCCAGCGGCTCGCGCTGCCGGGTCAGGCTGTTGTGCAGGGTCAAGGTCGGCATGGCCGTACCGTTCTGGTGCAGGCGACGGCGGCTGACAACAGCGCAGGCGGTTTGACGGCGGCCATAGTTGCGAGTAAGTCGCAGCCTCACTCGTACGATGGACCGACCATGGCCAGCAGCTTGCAGACCGGCCTTCCGCGACGCGGCGCGCGCAAGCGGGGCATCGGCTCCTGGCTCGCCGTGTTCGGACCCGGCTTGGTCGTCATGCTGGCGGACACGGACGTGGGCAGCCTGGTCACGGCGGGGCAGAGCGGGGCGCAGTGGGGCTACCGGCTGCTGCTGGTGCAGGCGCTGCTGATGCCGATCCTCTACATCACCCAGGAGCTGACGGTGCGGCTCGGCATCCACACCGGGCGCGGCCATGGCGAGCTGATCTGCGACACGTTCGGCCGGTTCTGGGGCTGGGTGTCGGCCGCCGGGCTGGCGGTGGCGACGGCCGGCGCGCTGCTGTCCGAGTTCTCCGGCGTGGCGGCCGTGGGGGACCTGTACGGCGTGTCCCGCTTCGCCAGCCTGCCCTTGGCGGCGGCGGCGCTGATCGCGGTGGTGCTGACCGGCTCCTATCGCCGGGTGGAGCGGGTGGCGATCGCCATCGGGCTGTTCGAGTTCGCGTTCTTCGCGGTGGCCTGGTACGCGCACCCATCGGTGGGCGCGGTGGTGTCGGAGGCTGTGCAAATCCCCTACGCCAACAAGGACTACCTGTTCCTGGTGGCGGCCAACATCGGCGCCGTCATCATGCCGTGGATGGTGTTCTACCAGCAATCCGCCATCGCGGACAAAGGCTTGCGCCCCGAGCACCTGCGCGCCGCCCGGGCCGACACGGCGGTGGGCGCCGTGGTGACGCAGCTGGTGATGGCGGCGGCGCTGGTGGCGTGCGCCGCGGTGATCGGCGGCGCGAGGGAGGGCACGCCGCTCAACACGGTGGGCGACATGGCCGCCGCGATGACGCCGCTGCTGGGGGCCGCCGCCGGCAAGCTGGTGTTCAGCCTCGGCGTGCTGGGCGCCGCCATGGTCGCGGCCATCGTGGCCTCCCTGGCGCTCGCCTGGGGCATCGGCGAGGTGGCGGGCTACCAGCGCTCCCTGGAGCTGCCGCCGCGGCGGGCCAAGTGGTTCTACGGCGTGTACGCCGCCTGCATCGTGGCCGGGGCGGCGCTGATCGCGATCTCTCCCGACCTGGTGGCGCTGAACGTGGACGTGCAGGTGATGAACGCCCTGCTGCTGCCGCTGGTGCTGTTCTTCCTGGTGGCGCTGGCGATGCGCGCGCTGCCGCCGGGCCTGCGGCTGCGGGGCGCCTACCAGTGGGTGGTGATCACGGTGCTGACGGTGACGACGGCGTTCGGGGTGTACGGGGG
>CAXTNC010000012.1:0-31291 GCA_964245495.1 uncultured Acetobacteraceae bacterium | reverse complement strand
GAACACCAGCGCCAACCCGTTCACCACCCCCGCGATCACGAACGTCACCGCCGTGTAGCCCAGCACGCGCTGGATGCCGATCCCCGCCATCGCCACCACCGGCAGCGCCCAGAACGGCTGCAGCATGTTGGACACGTCCTCGCCCATCGCCACCGCCATGGCCGTGGCAGGCAAGGAGGCGTGCAGCTGCACCGCCGCCGGGATCACGAAGGGGCCTTGCACCGCCCAGTGCCCGCCGCCGCTCGGCACCATGAAGCTGATCAGCAAGGAGGCCACGTAGCTCCAGAACGGCAGGCTGTGCGCCGTCGAGACGGTGACAAACGAGCGGGAGATCACCTCCGCCAGACCCGTCGTGGTCATGATGCCCATGATGCCGCCGTAGAGCGGGTACTGCAGCATCATGGAGCCGGTCTGCTTGGCCGCGTTCTTCATCGCCGCCACGTAGGACACCGGGGCGCCGTGCAGCGCCACGCCCGCGATCAGGAACAGGAAGATCATAGTGTTGATGTCGAGCGAGAAGCCGCTCGTGCGCCACCCCAGCACCAGCGCCGCCGCGCCGGCCGCCGCCAGCAGCAGGCTGCCCACGGCCGAGCCGTCCACCCGGCGGGCGAACGGCAGGCCGGCGCTGGGCAGGCGCGGCGGAGGCGGCTCGTCGGCCTCGGGGGAGAACGCCACCTCGTCGTCCGGGTGTGGTCGGATGAGCAGGAACGCGACCGGCACCAGCGCCACGATCGCCAGCGTGGGAACCACGTTGAACGGGGCGAACGCCATGGCGCCGAACGGCAGCAGCACGCCGGTCAGCTTCTCCACGATGTTGAGCGGGTTGTTGTGCGACGCCTGCGACAGCGCGATGGAGCTGGACAGGCCGCTGGCCCAGATCACCCAGCCGGAATAGGCCGCGGCCACCAGCCAGGCGAAGTCGAGCCGGATGCGCCGGGCCGCCTCGCGCGCCAGCAGCGCGCCCACCACCAGGCCGAAGCCCCAGTTCAGCCAGGACGCCAGCGCCGCCACCAGGAAGGTCAGCACCACCGCCTGGCCCGGCGTGCTGGCCAGCGCCGTCGTGCGGATCAACAGCCGCTGCACCGGCGGCGCGTGCGCCAGCGCGTGGCCAGTGACGAGGATCAGGATCATCTGGAACGCGAAGCCGAGGATGCCGAAGATGCCGGCGTACCAGGAAGACAGGATCACCGCCGGGAACCCGTGCGGGGCCAGGGCAGCCGCCAGCAGCGCCACCAGCACGGTGAGGGCGATGGCGATGACGAACGGGTCGGGCAGGAACTGCTCGAACAGACGGACCGACAGGGACACCAGGCTGCGGCGGCGCGGGCGTGCGGCGGTCAGGCTCATCGTTTCCTCCCCCATGCGAAGCGAAGATTGGGGCCTTGCCCCACCCGCCAGAGGACAGTCGTCCTCCAGACACCTTGTGAATCAATTAGACAATTGGCTCCTTGGCGCGGGCGAACTCCGCCACCAGGGTGAAGCCTACGCCGAGCAGGACCGGGCCGAGAAAGATGCCGAGCAGGCCGAACGCCAGCGCCCCGCCCAGCACCCCCAGCACCGTCAGCAGGAACGGCAGCTGCGCGCCGCGGGCGATGAAGAACGGCCGGATCACGTGGTCCGCCCCGGAGATCGCGCCCACGCCGTACACCCCCAGGAACACCGCCCAGCCGGTGTGCCCGATGCTGAACAGCCATGCGACGCAGGGAATCCACACCACCGGCGCGCCGATCGGCAGCACGGACAGCAGGCCGGCGACCGAGCCAAGGAACAGCGGACGCGGCACCCCCGCCAGCCACAGCCCGAACACGGTGAGGATGCCCTGCACGACCGCGGTGCCCAGCAGCCCGTACACCGTGCCGCGGATCACCTTGCCGGTGACCACGATCAGCCGCTCAGCGTAGGCGCCCGCGATGCGGCGCATGATCGTTTTGAGATGGACGCCCATCCGGTCGCCGTAGAGCCAGAAGAAGAACGCGATGAACAGGGCGAACAGGAACTGCACCACCCCGGTGGCGATGCCCAGCAGCAGCGCCAGCCCGTTCTCCGCGATCATGCCGAAATAGGGGCGGAAGAAGTCCGCCATGACGCCCAGGTCGGCGGCCCAGCTGTTCCAGTAGTCGGACAGCGTGACGCCGACCAGCGGCAGGCGGTAGAGCCAGCCGGGGGCGGAAGGCATGCCGTCGTCCAGCAGCCGCTCCAGCGTCGCGCGCAGGTGCACGATGTCCTCCGACCCGGCGGGCACGGCGATGGCGAGCGGCAGCACGATCAGCAGGGCCGTCAACGCCACCATCGCCAGCGCCGCCCCGACCCGGCCGAGTCTGGCCCGCACCCGCTCGAACAGCGGCCAGGTGGTGAACACCAAGATGGCGCCCCACAGCAGGGCGGAGGTGAAAGGCCGCAGCACGAAAGCGCAGCCAACGGCGATGCCGACCAGCAGCAATCCCATCAGCAGCCGTTCAGCGATCATGGCAGTGGGTTATCCTGTGGGCCGGGCCATGCCAAGGGCCGATCGGCCGGCGGCGCGGGGCGCTGTTTCCAGCATGGCTTTCACGGCGGATTTAGCTACATGCAACCAATGTTTGATCTTCCAGCCAAAATTTGGTCTATTGGCTGACAGGATTGGCGGCGGCTACCACGGCAACGTCATGCAGATCGAGGTCTTTGGTTTCGGGTATCCAGAGAGTTCTTGGGCGCTGAGGAGCGGAACGCCATGCGGTTCACCGAAATTGGCCAGCAGCTGAGGGCCTACCGCCTGGAGTCGGGACTGCGTGCGGAGGAGATCGCAGCGCGCTTGGGCGTGTCCAGGGCCGCGCTTTACCGCTACGAGAAGGGCGAGGTCATCAAGCTTGACACGGTGAAGCGGCTGGCCGAGTTGCTGAAGATCTCGCCGCTGTCCCTGCTCGGCATCGGGGTGGAATATTACAACCGCCCAGTCGGCTATTTCGAGCGGGTCCGCCAAACAGAGGAATCCGCCGACCAGATCCTGCAAGTGTCCGGCCCGCTCTGCTACCTCACCACGTCCGACAGCTTCGACGCTCTCCTGGCGGAGGTGTTCGAGGAGTCGCTGAACCAGCCGGAGGTCGACAAGGCCGCCCATCGCGCCGCGGTCGAGCAAGCTCAGGGCATCATGGCGGCCCGCAAGCGCATGTATGCGATCCGGCGGCCCGGCATCATCGCCATGCTCTCCCTGCCGCGCATCTATCAGTTGCTGGAGAACGGCATCGCCGGCAGCATTCCGCTGCCAGACGCCCTGCGCCGCCGTTGCCGGCAGGTTGCCGCGGCCGAGATCGAGCACATCGCCGCCATGATGGAGGCGGAGCCCATGGGGCTGCAGTTCGGCGTGCTGCCGGGCACGGAGCCTACCAGTTCGTTCAAGGTCCTGCGCGCCCGGGACCGCGCCACCGTGGCGGTCAACCCGTTCCGCGCCGACAGCCTGCCCAGCGTGCAAACCGGCGTCGCCATGATCACCGGCGCGGACGAGGCCGTGCTGAGCCACCAGCGCGTGGCCGAGCAGATGTGGCGGGAAGCGCAGAAGGGCGCGGCCGGCGCCGCCCAAATCCGCCGGACGCTGCAAATGCCCCGCGCTGCCTGACCTGCCCGCATCAGCAGTGGAAGCTGCCTGTCGCGGGGTCTAGGATGCCTGCCATGGACAGCCCGGACACCATCGTCGAATCCATTGAAACCGTGTGGAAGGGCCACGCCCAGCTGGACGTGGCGCGCTTCCGCAGCCGCCGCTTCGACGGCGGGATGTCCAAGCTGCGCACGTGGGAGGTGCTGCTGCGCGGCCACGCGGTCGGCGTGCTGCCCTATGATCCGGCGACCGACCGCCTGGTGATGATCGAGCAGTTCCGCTACCCGGCGCTCGTCGCTGGCCTGGATGCGGTGCTGCTGGAAATCCCTGGCGGCTTCACCGACGAGGGCGAGACGGAGCAGCAGACCGCTGCCCGCGAGATGCGCGAGGAAACAGGGCTTGCCACCGGCCGGCTGCACCGGATCGGCCGTTTCCTGCTCACTGCCGGCGCATCGGACGAGAGCGTCACCATCTTCGCAGGCCGTGTCAGCGCCCCCGCGGCGGATGCGGACGGCATCGTCGGGTACGGCGGGTTGGCCAGCGAGAACGAGGACATCCGCATCCGCGTGCTTCCGGCCGCGGAAGCGGTCGAGAACGCCCTGGCCGGGCGGTACGCCAACTCGATCACCGCCATGGCGCTGCTGTGGTTCGCCTCCCGCCGGGACTGGCTGCGGCAGGAATGGGCCTGAACATGGACGACCTGGTGCCCGCAGCCTGGCTGGCGGAGAACCTGGGCGCGCCCGGCCTGGTGGTGCTGGAAGCGACCCAGTACCTGCCCACCGATGGCAGGGATGGCCGGGAAGCGTACCGGCGCGCCCACATTCCCAGCGCGCGCTACTTCGACCTGGACGTGGTGGCCGACACGGACAGCCCCCTGCCCCATATGGTCCCTGCCGCCGGGCGCTTCGCCCGCCTGGTGGGTGCGCTGGGGGTGGGGGATGCCGCGCGCGTCGTGTTCTACGACCAGAACGCCACCATGTGGGCCACCCGCGGCTGGTGGATGATGGGGCTGTTCGGGCATGACGACGCCGCCGTGCTGGACGGCGGCCTGGCCGCCTGGCGCGAGGCCGGCCACCCGGTCGAGGCTGGCGAGCCGGAAGCGGCGGCGCCCGCGCACTTCACCCCGCGGCTGCGCGCCGAGCGGCTGCTCGGCCTGTCCGACATGCTTTCCACGCAGGCGCTGGTGCTGGACGCCCGTTCCGCCGCCCGCTTCGCCGGGTCCGTGCCGGAGCCGCGCGCCGGCTTGGCAGCCGGCCACATGCCAGGGGCCGTGAACCTGCCTTACACGGAGCTGTTCGGCCCGGACGGCCGCTTCCTGCCCCCTGCGGCCTTGCAGGCCCACCTGGCCGCCGCCGGGGCCGACGGCTCCCGCCCCGTGGTGGCCACCTGCGGCAGCGGCGTGTCGGCCACGGTCATCTCCATGGCGCTCAAGCGCGCCGGCCTGCCGCAGGGCGCGGTGTACGACGGCTCCTGGACCGAGTGGGGCATGGACCCGACGACCCCGAAGGAAACCGGCTGATGCCCGACCACCCCCTCCCGCCGGACAAGGCGCTGGCCACTCGCCTGTGCCACGCCGGCCGCCCCGGCGTGCGCTCGCCCGGCTTCGTCAACCCGCCGGTGCTGCGCGGCTCCACCATGCTGTATGCCAACTGCGCCGACCGGCGCGCGGGCGCCTGGGAGCGGCTGGACCGCGGCGCGTACTACGGCACCGCCGGCAACGCCACCCACCACGCGCTGGAAGACATGGTGGCCGAGATCGAGGGCGGCACGCGCTGCCAAGTCGTCTCCACGGGGCTGTCCGCCATCACGGTGGCGCTGCTGGCCTACCTCTCCGCCGGCGACCACTGCCTCATGCCGGACAGCGTGTACGGCCCGGCGCGCACCTTCGCGGACGGCTTGCTGCGCCGCATGAACGTCCTCACCACCTATTACGACCCGGAGGTGGATGCCGCCGGGCTGGCCGCGCTGATCCGTCCCGAGAGCCGCGTGCTGTACGTCGAAAGCCCCGGCAGCCACACCTTCGAGGTGCAGGACGTGCCGGCCCTGGCCGCCGTGGCGCGCGGACGCGGCCTGGCGGTGATGATGGACAACACCTGGGGCGTCCGCTCCTTCCAGCCCTTCATCCACGGCGTGGACGTGTCGATCCAGGCGTTGACCAAGTACGTCGTCGGGCACTCGGATGTGCTGCTCGGCAGCATCACCGTGGCGGCGGATGAGCATTGGGAGCGGGTGCGGACCGCGGCCCTGGTGCTCGGCCAATACGCCAGCCCGGACGATTGCTGGCTCGCCCTGCGCGGCGCGCGCACCCTGGGCGTGCGGCTGGACCGGCAGATGCAGTCCGGGCTGGAGGTGGCCGCCTGGCTCGCTGGCCGGCCGGAGGTGGCCTGCGTGCTGCATCCTGCCCTGCCCGGCGCGCCCGGCCACGCCCTGTGGCGGCGGGACTTCACCGGCGCATCCAGCCTGTTCGGCGTGGTGTTCCAGCCGCGTTACAGCAACGCCGGGGTGGAGGCGATGATCGACGGCCTGGCGCTGTTCGGCATCGGCGCGTCCTGGGGCGGGTTCGAGAGCCTGGTCACGCCCAGCGCCGCCAGCATGACCCGCACCGCCGGCGCCGGCCGCCTCGCCGGGCCTGCCGCGCGCTTCCACATCGGCCTGGAAGACCCGGCGGACCTGATCGCCGACCTGGAACGCGGCCTGGCGCTGCTCGGTGGCTGACCTGCCGATCCGCTACAACGCCGACGGCCTGGTGCCCGCCATCGCCCAGCAGCACGACACGGGCGAGGTGCTGATGCTGGCCTGGATGAACGCCGCCTCCATCGCCGAAACGCTGGCGACCGGCCGGGTGTGCTACTGGAGCCGCAGCCGCGGCGCGTTCTGGCGCAAGGGCGAAACCTCCGGCCAGGTGCAGGGGCTGGTGGAATTGCGCGTTGATTGCGACGGGGACACGGTGCTGCTGCTGGTGGACCAGCATGGAGCCGCCTGCCACACGGGGCAGCGCAGCTGCTTCTACCGGGCGATGCGGGATGGCGAGGAGGTGACGCTCAGCAGCCCGGTGGCTGACCCGGCTGAACTGTATGGAAACACCTAGCCGTTGCACTTACCAATCCCGACCGGCACCATGAGCATGATCGGGGGTTGCAACCCACCTTGAAGGTCAAGCCGTCGGCCCCGTCCTCCACAGCTGGTGGCAGCATTCCTTTGTCCGCCTCCATATCCTTCATAACTGCGGCCAAAGCATCACGGGCTTGGGAAAGCAGGTCAGCCAGCGTTTCTGCGTCGGACGTGCCACTGGGAATGCAGCAAAGACGATGGAGCACATGACCTCATCCGGCGCTTGATCGGCAACCGCGAGACAGGTTTTCGTCACCATCTCCCTACTTCTCCAACCGCCCCACGACCTCCGCCACCACCGCCTTGAACATCGCCTCCGTCAGCCGCCCCGTGTTCGTGTTGTAGCGGGACACGTGGTAGCTGTCCGCCAGCCACCGCCCGTCCGGCAGCGCGTGGAACGTCCCATGGCCGAACTTCATCCGGCTTGCCGGCGCCCCCACCGTCCGCAGCACCGCCGCGTGGGCCAGCAGGCCGAGCGCCAGCACCACCCGCAGCCGCGGCATCCCGGCCAGCTCCGCGGCTAGGAAGCGGTTGCAGGTCCGCGCCTCCTCCGGCGTCGGCAGGTTGGCGGGGGGAACGCAGCGGACGGCATTGACGATGCGGCAGTCGTGCAGGGTCAGCCCATCCGCCGGGTCAGCCCGGTAGTCACCCTGGGCGAAGCCGAAGCGCCCCAGCGTCTGGTACAGCAGAAGGCCGGCATGGTCGCCGGTGAACGGACGGCCGGTGCGGTTGGCGCCGCGCACGCCGGGGGCCATGCCGACCACCAGGAAGCGCGCGTCGAGCGGCCCCCAGCTGGGCACGGGGGCATTGAACCAGCCCGGCTGCTCCGCCCGGTTCGCGGCGCGGTAGGCCACAAGCCGGGGGCAGAGCGGGCAATCCAGCGGCGGGGCGTCAGGCTCCGGCGTCAAGCGATCTCGGTCGGCTCGTTGAACGGCTCGGCCGGGGTGTTGCGCACCGGGCGGGTGCGCGGCTCCATCTGGCGGCGGGTGAAGCCGGGAGCGATCTCGGCCAGTTCCAGGAACTGGTCGGCCTGGCGGCGCAGCTCGTCGGCGATCATCGGCGGGCTGCTGCGCACGGTGGACACCACCGACACCCGCACGCCCTGGCGCTGCACCGCTTCCACCAGGCGGCGGAAATCGCTGTCGCCGCTGAACAGCACGGCATGGTCCAGCTTGGGGGCCAGCTCCAGCATGTCGATCGCCAGCTCCACGTCCATGTTGCCCTTGACCCGGCGGCGGCCCGTCGCGTCCGTGAACTCGCGCGCTGGCTTGGTCACCAGCGTGTAGCCGTTGTAGGCCAGCCAGTCGGTGAGCGGCTTGAGCGGCGAATACTCCTCCGTTTCCAGCACCGCCGAGTAGTAGTAGGCGCGCAGCACGTTGGTCTTGGCGCGGAAGAACTCCAGCATGTTGCGATAATCGACATCGAAGCCAAGGTTGCGCGATGCAGAGTAAAGATTGGCGCCATCAATGAACAGGGCGGTCCGCTCGGTGGGCAGAAAAAGCACTTCTTGACATCCTTGAACACGGCATCCGCATTGCCGCATGAGACGAGGCAATGCGCGAGCATAGTGAGGCGCACGTGGAGCGCAAAGGCAAACCCGGTGAAATGGTTTTAATCTCCTTGGGAGCAAACCTCCCTACACTCTTTGGTGCGCTTGCGACATGCCGCGCCGCCGCCGCCGCGCTGGACGGCATCGCCGGGCTGCGCCTGGCGGCCGTGTCGGGCTGGTACGAGACGGAGGCGGTGCCCCCATCGGGCCAGCCGCCTTACGTCAACGGCGTGGCCCGGCTGGCCGGCGGCGCCGACCCGGCAGTCCTGCTGCGCGCCTTGCATGCGATGGAGCTGGCGCACGGACGCGAGCGAAGCGTGCCCAATGCCGCCCGCACGCTCGACCTCGACATCATCGCCATGGGCAGCCTGGTCCGCGCGGCGCCGGACCCGGTGCTGCCGCATCCCCGGATGCACGCGCGCGCCTTCGTGCTGCGCCCATTGCTGGACGTGGCGCCGGACTGGCGGCATCCAGTCCTGGGAGCATCCGCCCGCTTCCTGCTCGACGGGCTGCCGGACCAAGGTGTCAAACCGTGCTCGCACTTGCGAGATGGCAGGCCAGGGCTTATCTGACTGGATCGGTCTTCCAACGGAGTCCTGCCGCATGGCACGCGTGACAGTCGAGGATTGCGTCGAGCGCGTCCCCAACCGATTCGAGCTGGTCCTGTTCGCGGCCCAGCGCGCCCGCAACCTGAGCCGCGGCGAGGAGCTGACGGTCGACCGCGACAACGACAAGAACCCGGTCGTGGCCCTGCGCGAGATCGCCGGGGAAACCATCGGCGTGCCGAAGCTGGAGCAGGACCTGATCAAGTCCCTGTCCCGCGCCCCGGAGCCGGAGCCGGCTGACGAGGAGGTGCTTGACCTCATCCCGACCGACCAGAACATCTTTGGCCTGCAGGACGTTTCGGCCGAGGAGGAAGCGGCTGGCATGGCTGTGGAGGAGATGTCCCCCGAGGACCTCGAAGCCGCCATCGAGGCCGAGCTGGGCGGGCGTCGCCGCTAGCCGCGCCGGGGGGAATGCACAGCCCGGGCCGCCATCGGACCTTCGCCCCGGACGGGACGGCAACCGCCCGTCCGGCCGCCGCGCGCTTGCCCATCCTGCGGCAGTTCGAACTGACCGAGCATGTCCTCGCCTACGATCCAAAAGCCGACACCGCGCTGATCGACGCCGCCTACGTGATGGCCATGCAGGCCCATGGCGGCCAGCGCCGGGACAACGGGGACCCCTACATCACCCATCCGGTCGCCGTGGCCGGCATCCTGGCCGGGTATCGGCTGGACGTGGGCAGCATCGTCACCGCCCTGCTGCACGACGTGGTGGAGGACACCGGCATCAAGCTGCCCGAGATCGAGGCGCGCTTCGGCAAGCCAGTGGCCGGGCTGGTCGACGGCGTCACCAAGCTCACCAAGCTGGAGCTGAAGGCGGAGCGCTCCAAGCAGGCGGAGAACTTCCGCAAGCTGGTGCTGGCGATCAGCCAGGACATCCGCGTGCTGCTCGTCAAGCTGGCGGACCGGCTGCACAACATGCGGACGCTGTGCTTCGTGCAATCGGCGGAGCGGCGGCAGCGCATCGCCCGCGAAACCATGGAGATCTACGCCCCGCTCGCCGAGCGCATCGGCATGGACGAAATGAAGATCGAGCTGCAGAACCTCGCGTTCGCCCAGCTGGAGAAGGAAGCATCCGAAACCATCCAGGCCCGGCTGAACTTCCTGCGCGGCCAAGGGGCTGACATCATCGAGGACGTGCGCGGCGAGCTGGCCCGGGTCTGCCGGGAAGTTGGCGTGGAGGCGGTGGAGGTGAGCGGGCGCGAGAAAAGCCCCTACTCCATCTGGGAGAAGATGCAGCGGCGCAACATCGCCTTCGAGCAGCTGTCCGACATCATGGCGTTCCGCATGGTCGTGCCGGCCCGGGCGGACTGCTACATGGCGCTCGGCGCGGTGCACGCGAGCTACCCGGTGATCGCCGGGCGCTTCAAGGATTACATCTCCACCCCGAAATCCAACGGCTACCAGAGCCTGCACACCGGGGTCACGCTGCGCCACCCGCTGAACCAGAAGATCGAGGTGCAGATCCGCACCGCCGACATGCAGCGCGTGGCCGACAACGGCGTCGCGGCGCATTGGGGCTACAAGCAAGGCACGCCCGGACCCGGCGACGGGCAGGACTTCCCCTGGGTGCGGGACCTGCTGGAAATCCTGGAAAGCTCCGCCACCGGCGACGAATTCCTGGAGAACACCAAGCTCGAACTATACCAGGACAAGGTGTTCTGCTTCACGCCCAAGGGCCAGCTGATCCAGCTGCCGCGCGGCGCGACCCCGGTTGATTTCGCCTACGCCGTGCACAGCCAGGTCGGCGACACCTGCGTCGGCGCCAAGGTGAACGGCCGGCTGCTGCCGCTGCGGACCGAATTGCAGAACGGCGACCAGGTGGAGGTGATGACCGCCCGCGGCGGCACCCCCTCCCCCGCCTGGGAGCGGTTCGCCGTCACCGGCAAGGCGCGGGCGCGCATCCGGCGGCACGTGGCGCTGCAGCAGCGCCAGCAGAACCTGGACTCCGGCCGCGCGGCGCTGGCCAAGGCGTTCCGGCAGGAGGGCCTGGACGGGTCGGAGAAGGTGCTGGAAGCCGCGCTGAAGGGCCTCAAGGCCGCCTCCCTGGACGACCTTTATGTCAACGTCGGCAACGGCAGCACCGGGCCGAAGGACGTGGTCCACGTTGCCTACCCCGAGCTGCGCCAGTCCGCGCGCGCGCCGCGGATGATGCCCCAGCTGCCGTCCCGCGCCCCCAGCCGGCCCGGCGGCAGCCTGGCGGTGAGCGGCCTGCTGCCGGGCATGGCGGTGCAGTACGCCGGGTGCTGCCACCCGCTGCCGGGTGACCGCATCGTCGGCATCGTGACCACGGGCAAGGGCGTCACCGTCCACGCCCACGGCTGCCAAACGCTGGAAAGCTTCGCTGCCACGCCCGAGCGGTTCATCGACATCGGCTGGGAAGGAGGCGGCCTCGGCGGGCTGCACACCGGCCGCATTAGCGTCATCGCCGCCAACGAGACCGGCACGCTGGCCGCGCTGACCAACGCCATCTCCAAGCAGGACGGATCGGTGACCAACCTCAAGATCGTCAACCGGCAGCAGGAGTTCTTTGAAATCCTGGTCGATGTGGAGGTGCGCGACGTGCGCCACCTGTCCACGGTGATCGCCGGGCTGCGCGCCGCGCAGGGCGTCACCCAGGTGGAGCGGTCCCGTGCTTGAGGAAAGCATGGCGTGATCCTCGGCATCGGCTCCGACCTGTGCGACATCCGGCGCATCGCCCAGGTCATGGACCGGTTCGGCGACCGCTTCCTCCAGCGCGTGTTCACGCAGGCCGAGCGGGCGCGGGCGGCGCGGCGCACCGCCGGCCTGCACGCGGGCACCTTCGCCAAGCGGTTCGCCGCCAAGGAGGCGTGCGCCAAGGCGCTCGGCACTGGGTTCAGCCGCGGCGTGTTCCACTCCGACATGGGCGTGGTGAACCTGCCGAGCGGCCAGCCCACCCTGGCGCTGACCGGCGGCGCCGCGGCGCGGCTGCGGGAGATCACGCCGCCGGGCCAAGTGGCGATGCTGCACCTGACGCTGACGGACGAGCACCCTTACGCCTTCGCCCAGGTCATGATCTCCGGCGGCCCAGCGTGAGCAGCCCCAGCGCGTCAGTCAACTGGGAAGCGCGGTTTCGGGCGGAGCGCACGCCTTGGGAGCGGCCCACGCTCAACCCGGCTTTCGTGTCCTGGCGCGGCAAGGGCGAACTGGCCCCGTGCCGCATCCTGCTGCCCGGCGCGGGCCGCAGCGGCGAGCCGCTGGCCCTGGCCCGGGACGGCTTCGACGTGACGGTGGTGGACCTCGCCCCCACCTCCGTCGCGGTGCAGCGGGTGCGGCTGGAGGCGGCCAGCCTCCCCGGGGCGGTGCATGAGGCCGACTTGTTGGCATGGCAACCCAGCGCGCCGTTCGACGCGATCTACGACCAGACCTGCCTGTGCGCGCTGCCCCCGCCCGTGCTGCCGGCCTACGCTGCCCAGCTGCACGGCTGGCTGCGGCCCGGCGGGCGCCTGTTCATCCTGTTCATGCAAACCGGCAAGCCGGGCGGGCCCCCGTTCGATTGCCCGCTTCCCGCCATGCGGACATTGTTCGCGGCTGGGTGGGAATGGCCCTCGGAGAACAGTCCGGCTGTCAAGAAAACAGACCGGAGCGAGATGCCGATGGTGCTGATCCGCATCTGACCTGCCGCCGTCACGGCACGACGGGCAGCCAGATGGCGCTCGCGCCGTCCCCGGATCGCATCACGGTGACGGTCGCCTTCTGGTAGTCCGACGGCTTCGGGAACAGCGGGTTCTCCGCGTAGCCCTGCGGGTTGCGGTCATAAAGCGGGAACAGCGTGGACTGGACCTGCACCATGATCCGGTGGCCCGGCAGGAACACGTAGTCGGCGTTCGGCAGGGTGAACCGGTAGTGCTGCGGCGTGCCAGCCGGGATCGGCGACGGTGTCGTGAAGCTGTCTCGGTAGCGGCCTCGGAGGATGTCCGTGCCGATCGGCAGCTCGTAGCCGCCCAGCTCCGGCTGGGCTGGATAGTCGGGCGGGTAAACGTCGATCAGCTTGACCGCCACGTCCAGGTCGGCGCTCGTGGTCGCGGCGAGGATGTCGGCCACTGGAGCGCCTTGCAGCTTCACCGGGGCGGTGAGCGGCGGCGTCTGGTAGGTCAGCACGTCAGGACGGCCATCAACGAAGCGTTGGTCGTGCACCAGCCAGGTGCGCCAGGCCTCCCGGTCGGAGAACCGTACTGGACGCGGCTCGAACGGGACCGGCTTGGCCGGGTCGGAGACGTAGGAGTCGCCCTCGCCGGAGCTGGCCGGCTTGTCGAACGCCAAGCCGAAGCCAGCCTGCAGGTACAAGGCCTTCATCGGCTGGGCGCAGCCGGATTCGCACGCGGTGGGCCAGTCGGTGAAGTGCTCCCAGCGGTTCTCGGCGGGGTTGTACACCGTCACGCGCGGCAGGTCGGCGGGCGGGCCGTCCTTCAAGTACTGGGTGAGGAACGGCAGCACCATGGCGTGGCGGAATTGCTGGGCAGTGTCGCCCGCCCACTTGAAGGAGCCGAGATTCCAGCCGGCGGCGTTGACCTGGCTGTGCGACCAGGGACCCATGACGAGCCAGTTGTTCGCCTCATGGCCTGCCGCCTTAAGGGCAAGCCAGCTCTGGTTGGCGCCCCACATGTCCTCCTGGTCCCAAAGCCCCTGCTCCCACAGGGTCGGCACGCCCGGCGGGTGCGCGGCGAGCAGCTTGTCCAGCGCCTGGCCCTGCCAGAACCCGTCATAGGCCGGGTGCGCCGCCATCTTGCGCCACCAGCCGAGCTGGTCGAACCCGGCGGCCTGCGCATAAGCGCCGGGAGAGCCGGCGGCGAGGAACGTCTCGTAGTCGTCGTAGGCGCCCCGCGGCACGCCCTCGCCCTCGCCCTTCTGCTCCGTCTGCCCGGCGATGTAGTCGAGGTTGGTCTGGCGGAACGCGCCGTAATGGTACCAGTCGTCGCCCATCCACCCGTCCACCATGGGGCTTTCCGGCACGGCGGCCTTCAGCGCCGGGTGCGGGTCGAGCAGGGCCATGACCACCGTGAAGCCTTCATAGGACGAGCCGATCATGCCCACCCTGCCGTTCGACTGGCTCAGGTTCTTGACCAGCCAGTCGGTCGTGTCCCAGGCGTCGGTGACGTTGTCGGTTTGCGCTGGGTTGAGCGGCCCCCGGACGGGGCGGGTCATCTCATAGGCGCCCTCGGAGCCATACTTGCCCCGCACGTCCTGGTAGACGCGGATGAACCCGGCCCGCACGAAATCCTCGTCCGCCCCCGGCAGCAGCGACAGCATGGAAGGGGACTTGGCGCGCTCCGCCCGTTTCCTGGCGTTGTACGGCGTGCGGGTCAGGATGATGGGCGCGTCATGCGCATCCTTCGGCATGACGATCACGGTGTAGAGCTTCACGCCGTCCCGCATCGGGACCATCTCGACCCGCTTGATGTAGTCGTTCTGCGCCTCAGGCTTGACGAACTCGTCCGGGATGTCGCCCGGCGCCGCCGGGTCCGCGTGGGCGGCGGCAGGCAGCAGGGCAAGAACAGCGGACAGGAGGATGGCTGTGGCTGTGGATGGCGGCATGGCCTGCTCCGTGCTGCATCGCCGCGAAGGCGTCAAGCGTTGCGGCCTTCCGCTTCCTTGACAGACCGCATCCCCGTCGGCTTCATCCGACCGCATCTCACCGGACAGCCGCTCTCATGGCCAAAGCAAGAACAGCGGCGCCAGCGAAGCCTGGCGGCTGGGTCGACAATATCAAGACGATCGTCTACGCCGGGCTGATCGCCGTCGCCATCCGCACGGTCGCGTTCGAGCCGTTCAACATCCCGTCCGGGTCCATGATCCCAACCTTGCTGGTCGGCGACTACCTGTTCGTGTCCAAGTTCAGCTATGGCTACTCGCGCCATTCCATCCCGTTCTCGCCCGACCTGTTCTCCGGCCGCATCTTCGGCAGCCTGCCCAAGCGCGGCGACGTGGTGGTGTTCAAGAACATGAACGACCACTATGAGGACTACATCAAGCGCGTCATCGGCCTGCCAGGCGACCACATCCAGGTCCGCGGCGGCGTGCTCTACGTCAACGGCCAGCCGGCGGTGCGCCATCCGACGGGCGTGGTGCTGGCGACGGACGAGAACGGGTCCTCCATCGGCGAGCAGCAGTACGTGGAAACGCTGCCGAACAATTACACGCATCTCATCGCCAAGATGGGCGACGAAGGCCCGGCCAACAACACGCAAGACTACGTCGTGCCGGAGGGGGACCTGTTCGCCATGGGCGACAACCGGGACAACAGCCTGGACAGCAGGTTCTCCGCCAGCAACATCGACTCCCTGCGCGACCCGCGCGGCGTCGGCTTCCTGCCTGTCGAGAACCTGGTCGGGCGGGCGGAGTTCATCTTCTTCTCCATCGACGCCGCAGCACCATGGTGGCAGGTGTGGGAATGGCCGTTCGAGATACGCTGGAACCGAATCCTGACCGGCATCCAGTGACGCAGGCGGCCTTCGGCCACCAGTGGCGCCGCCCCGAGCTGCTGCGGGAGGCGCTGACCCACCGCTCAGCCGTGCCGCGGACTTCCCGGCCCGAGCGCCGCATCCGTTCCAACGAACGGCTGGAATTCGTCGGCGACCGCGTCCTCGGCCTGCTGATGGCGGAATGGCTGGCGGAGCGTTTCCCCGCCGAGGCGGAAGGCTTGCTGGCCCGGCGGCACGCCGACCTGGTGGCAGAACCGCTGCTCGCCGCCATCGGCGGCCAGCTGGGCCTGCCGGACACGCTGATCCTGGCCCCCAACGAGGCCCGCGCCGGGGTCGGCCGCGGCGCCGCCGTGGTGGCCGACGGCGTGGAGGCCGTGCTGGGCGCAATCTATCTCGACGGCGGTCTGGATGCCGCGCGAAGCTTCGTGCGCAGCACCTGGTCGGACGCGGTGGAAGCGCAGGGCAACCCGCCCAAGCACCCGAAGTCCGACCTCAAGGAGTGGATGGAGGCCCGCGGGGGCGCCTTGCCGCCCTTCGTGGAACTGCCCCGCTCCGGCCCGGCGCACGCCCCCGTCTTCACCGTCACCGTCTCCGCGATGGGCCGCACCGGCCAGGGCGAGGCGAGCACCAAGCAGATGGCCGAGCGCGACGCCGCCGCCGACCTGCTGCGGCAGTTGGCATCATGACCAGATGCGGCTTCGCCGCCATCGTGGGCGCGCCGAACGCCGGCAAGTCCACCCTGCTGAACCGCATGACAGGCGCCAAGCTGTCCATCGTCAGCCCGAAGGCGCAGACCACGCGGTTCCGGGTGCTCGGCATCCTGATGCGCGGCGAAACGCAGATGCTGCTGGTGGACACGCCGGGCATCTTCGCACCTCGCCGCAAGCTGGACCGCGCCATGGTCAACGCCGCCTGGACCGGGGCGGAGGAGGCCGACATCACCTTGCTGCTGGTGGACGCCAAGGCCGGCGCGCGCGCGGCCGTGCGGGACATCGCGGCCCGGCTGGCGCAGCGCGGCGGGCGCACCTGGCTGGTGCTGAACAAGGTCGACCTGATCTCCCCGCCGGCGCTGCTGCCGCTCATCGCCGACCTCAACGGCCTGGCTGCGTTCGAGGAAACCTTCATGGTCAGCGCCGTCAACGGCGAGGGCCTGGACGTGCTGCTGGACCGCCTGGCCGCCGCCATGCCCGCCGGGCCGTACCTGTACCCGCCCGATGACCTGACCGACCTGCCAGACCGGCTGCTGGCGGCCGAACTCGTGCGCGAGCAGATCTTCCTGCAAATCCAGGAGGAGGTGCCCTATGCCACCACCGTCGAAACCGAGAGCTACGCCGTGCGGCCGGACGGCTCCGTGCGGATCGACGCCACGGTCTACGTCACGCGGCCGGGCCACAAGGCGATCCTGATCGGTGGCGGCGGCGCCCGCATCCGCGAGATCGGCGCCCGCGCCCGGCAGCAGCTGGCCGGCCTGCTGGAACGCCCGGTCCACCTGTTCCTGAACGTGAAGGAGCGCGCCGGCTGGGACGAGGAAGGCGCGCGCCTGCGGGCCATCGGCCTGGAGGACCCCGGCTAGCGCGCCATGGAGTGGCAGGCCTCCGCCATCGTGCTCGCGGCTCGCGCCTATGGGGAGGGCGACGCGCTCGCCACCGTGCTGACCGCCGAGCACGGCGCGCATCGCGGCCTCGCCCGGGGCGGGGCGTCCCGCCGCGGCGCCGGGGTCTGGCAGCCCGGCAACCTGCTGGACGTGCGCTGGTTGGCCCGGTTGGAGGACCAGCTGGGCGCCTTCACCGCGGAGCTGGTGCATCCGGCCGCCGCCCTGGCGATGGATGACCCGCTCGCGTTGGCCGTGCTGTCCAGCGCCTGCGCCGTGGCGGAGGGCGCGCTGATCGAGCGCGAGCCGCACCCGCAGGTGTTCGCCGGGCTGCTGCACCTGGTCGCCCGGCTTCCGGCTGGTCCGGCCGTGCTGACGGACCTCGTGGCCTGGGAACTGGCGCTGCTGCGGGAGCTGGGCTACGGGCTTGACCTGGAGACCTGCGCGATGACGGGCGCCAGGGAAGGCCTGGCCTGGGTTTCGCCCCGGACCGGGCGCGCGGTGAGCGAAACCGCCGCAGGGCCATGGAAGGACCGTCTGCTGCCCCTGCCCCCCTTGCTGCGCGGCGGCGAGGCTGACCCGGCAGGCTGGGCTTCCGGACTGGCGCTGACCGGGCACTTCCTGGCCCGCAACGCCTTCGGCATCCAGCACAAGCAAGTTCCGGCGGCGCGAACCCGCTTGGCGGACCGGGTCGCGGCCCTGGCTGGAGCATCAGCCGATCGAACGGGATCACCCGTCGGATGAGGATGCTCGTAAAAACAGGAGCCAGAGCGTTGCCGTGCGCCTGTCAGCACGCAAAATGCCAGCCAGGGCAGGTTTTGTTCATCCTGGCTCACACCTGCATGTGGCGAGGTGGTTGGCGCACTTGCCAGGCGTGAACTGGCGCAAGGCGTTGCGCACGGCGTTCCAGGGAGCTGAGGTGCTGCGGACTGCCGTTCTGCGCAGGGGTGCCTTGGGTTTGGCACATGCGTTCTCGATGGGGTTGAAGCCTGGCGAGTGCGGCGGCAGCAGCCACATGCTCGCGCCAGTCGCCTCCATGGCGGCCCGCACGCCTGCGATGCGGTGGGCGGGCAGGTGGGCCATGACCCCGTCTTGCCCAGCGTCAGCGTGGGCACCAGTACCTGCTCGACATAGGCCAACAACGCCGGCCATTCAGCGGCCCATCTAGAACCATGGGCACCGTCATGCCGCACAGCCGCAGAGCGCCCACGAACGTCATCCTCCAATGGCCGTGCGGCACGGCAACGCTCGCCGCGCCCATATCGCGCCAGGCGCGCAGCCAGGCAATCGCCGTCGCTTTGCTGCCCGAACCGCACGGCTGCGGCACTTCGGGACATGCCGCCATCCACCGCAGCGATCACGCGCCCACGCAAACCGCCACCATGCATCTTGGCCATCACCGCCGACTTCCACTCCAGCCGGCAGGGTGGATCAGATCAGCCCCGCGTCGGGCGACCTTTTGAACTCCAGTTGATCGCGGCCTGCTCTAGCGCTCGGCTTCGTCCGCCTCCGGCTCAACCTCAATCTCCTCTGAGATCGCATCCGCGTCGTCCTCCAGCTCCGAGGCATCCTCGAGCACGTCCTCCTCAGCCTCTTCCTCCGCGGGCTCGACTTCCACGTCGGCATCGTCGGCCACCGGCGGCTTCTTTGGGCGCTTGTCCTCGACCACGTTGCCTCCAGCACGGCGGGGGCGCAACTGGTCGAGCGGCTGCTCCGTGCCGCATTTCGGGCAGACTGCCGGGACTTTCTGCAAATCGTAAAATCTGGCGTTGCACGAGACGCAAACGCGCTTGGTGCCTAACTCTGGCTTCACCATGCCAAACGCGCTCCTTGTGGCCGACGCGAGCCGCCGACGGGCGCGCCCCATGCCATCGCCTGCCCCCAGTGTCAAACCTTTGGCACTTCTGCCGCTGTTCAAAGCTTTCCGCCCCTGGTAACCGCGCAGGCCATGGCGCCCGCCCGCCCCGTCACCGCCCGCTGTCCGTCCAGGCCCCTCGCCGGGCGTGCAATCGTGCCCGGCGACAGGTCAATCAGCCAGCGGGCCTTGATGCTCGGCGCATTGGCCGTCGGCTTGACTCGGATCGAGGGCCTTCTGGAAGGCGAAGACGTGCTGCGCACCGCCGCCGCCATGCGTGCGCTGGGCGCCGCGACGGAGCAGGAAAGCTCGGTTTGGCAGGTCATGGGCCGCGGCGTCGGAGGGTTGGCCGAGCCGGATGACGTGCTGGACATAGGTGGTTCCGGCATGGCCGGGCCACTCCTGGCGGGCATGCTGGCAAGCCATGACCTTCGCGCGGTGATGACTGGGGATGCGAACTTGCGCCGCCGCGCGACGTGCCGGGTGACAGAGCCGCTCGCGTTGTGCGGCGCCCGGTTCGTCAGCCGGGAAGATGGGCGGCTGCCGCTGTCCATCCAGGGCGCGGCAGATGCCATGCCGATCCGTTACCGAGTGCCGGTCGCATCCGCGCAGCTGAAGTCCGCCATCTTGCTGGCGGGGCTGAATGCGCGCGGCCAGACAGAAGTGTGGGAGGCAACTGCCACGCATGACCACAGCGAGAACATGCTGCGGCGCTTCGGTGCCGCAGTCTTGGTCGAAGCGGACGGTGCTGGCCGCAGGGTCACGCTTGCTGGACAGCCGGAACTGCGGGCACAGCACGTGGTCGTGCCTGCCGACCCGTCGTTCGCCAGTTTCCCGCTCGTGGCCGCGCTGTTGGTGCCGGGTTCGGCCATCACGCTGCCCAGGGTTGGGCTGAACCCGCTGCGCACCGGGCTGCTGACCACCTTGCGTGAGATGGGGGCCGACATCAGGGTGACTGCGGAGCGGACGGAAGGCGGCGAGGCGGTCGGCGACCTGACGGTGCGGCACGGCGATTTGCGCGCGGCTGACGTGCCGCCAGGGCGTGCTCCCGCCATGATCGAGGACTACCCGGTGCTGGCCGTGGCGGCCGCGTTCGCGCGTGGAACCACCCGCATGAGGGGACTGGCCGGATTGCGGGCAACGGAGAGCAAACGCCTGGAAGCCGTAGCTGCCATGCTGCAAGCGGCGGGCGCGGGTGTCGCCATCGAGGGGAACGACTTGCTGGTGCATGGCTCGGGCCGGCTGCCAGGTGGCTGCACGGTGCGGACGCACATGGACCGATGGCTGGCCATGAGCGCCCTGGTTCTGGGCCAGGGCGCGGACGCTTCCGTGGTGGTGGATGATGCGGCCTGCATTGAGGCAAGCTTCCCCGGTTTCCGCGGCCTGATGCGCGGTTTGGGAGCTGACATCACGTGAAGGATGGAGCGTGATCGTCGCCATCGACGGGCCGGCTGCAGCGGGCAAGGGCACCCTGGCCCGGCGCTTGGCCGAAGCGCTCGGCCTGCCCTACCTGGACACGGGCCTGCTTTACCGCGCCGTTGGCCGCCGGGTGCTGGATGTCGGCGATGACCCTGCGGATCCCGCTGCAGCCGAGGCGCAGGCCCGCGCGCTCCAGGCGGCGGACCTGGCGCGCGCCGACCTGCGCAACTCGGCGGCGGACACGGCGGCCAGCCAGGTCGCGTCCATTCCCGGCGTGCGCGCGGCGCTGCTGTTGTTCCAGCGCAGCTTCGCGGACCGGGGCGGGGCGGTGCTGGACGGACGCGACATCGGCACCGTCATCTTCCCGGATGCCGAAGTGAAGCTGTTCGTGACGGCAAGCCTGGAAGTACGGGCCGAGCGGCGGCGGCGCGAGTTGCAGGCACGCGGAACGGCGGTGTCGCTGAAAGCGGTGATGGAGGACATGCGGGCACGCGATGCACGCGACGAGGCCCGCACCGCGGCTCCGCTGCGCCCGGCCGCGGATGCGGTGCTGCTGGATACGAGCGCGCTTGACGCAGACGCGGCATTTGCGGCGGCAATGGCCGCGATCGGCCCAAGCAACGCCGCCTCAGTCTCCGTCTAAGAACCTCCCGATCCGTGACGAGAAAGCGCACACCAGCATTTTGCGCCGTCCCAAAGCGGCCGGGGCAAGCACCTGTTAGGGAGAGCGCGACGAAGCCGAAGAAGCCGCAATGGCAAGGTGGCTCCACGCCGGATGCGTTCACTTCCGGCATCGTTGGCGCTTCGCCTCGACGTGGGACATGCCCAGCGAACAAGGCTCAACGTCCAGGCTTCCTCATCGCGGCATGGTCCGGAGAATCCGGATTTCCTTGACTCCAAACCCTTATCCGTAGTCTCTGCACGTCACGATCCCCGTCAACACGGCCCACGCCCGTGGGCAAGCCGTGTCCGCACCGGACGCGCACATCGCAAGAGCCTCCTTGGGGGCACCCTACAGGAACAACCTATTCCCATGGCATCCAGCGCCGTCGCGTATGACTACTCTCAATCGCACAACCCCGGCGGCGAGGACTTCGCCTCCCTTCTGGACGAGACCCTTGGCCGGGACACCGGCTTTGACGGGTCCGTGGTCACCGGCCGGGTTCTGCGCCTCACCGACGAGTTCGCCATCGTCGATGTCGGACTCAAAAGCGAGGGCCGCGTCGCTCTCAAGGAATTCGGCCCGCCCGGCGCAGCCCCCGAGGTCAAGCCCGGCGACCTGATCGAGTTGTTCGTTGAGCGCTACGAGGACCGGGACGGCGCCATCGTGCTGTCGCGCGAGAAGGCGCGGCGCGAGGAGGCCTGGACCAACTTGGAAAAGGCGTTCGAGGCGCAAAAGCGCGTGGACGGCACCATCTACGGCCGGGTCAAGGGCGGCTTCACCGTCGATCTTGGCGGGGCAGTGGCGTTCCTGCCCGGCAGCCAGGTCGATATCCGTCCGGTTCGGGACGTGGGGCCGCTGATGGGCACGCCGCAGCCGTTTCAGATCCTCAAGATGGACCGCGCCCGCGGCAACATCGTGGTCAGCCGCCGCGCCGTGCTGGAGGAAACCCGGGCCGAGCAGCGATCCGAACTGATCCAGGGCCTCAAGGAAGGCATGATCCTGGACGGCGTTGTGAAGAACATCACCGACTACGGCGCTTTCGTGGACCTCGGCGGCGTGGACGGCCTGCTGCACGTGACGGACGTGGCCTGGCGCCGCATCAACCACCCCTCCGAGGCGCTGCAGATCGGTCAGCAGGTGCGCGTGCAGGTGATCCGCTTCAACGCGGAAACCCAGCGCATCTCCCTGGGCATGAAGCAGCTGGAGGCTGACCCTTGGGAGGGCGTGGCTGCCAAGTATCCGCCTGGCGCCAAGTACAGCGGCCGTGTCACGAACATCACCGACTACGGCGCCTTCGTGGAACTGGAACCCGGCGTTGAAGGCCTGGTCCATGTTTCAGAGATGAGCTGGACCAAGAAGAACGCACATCCCGGCAAGATCGTCTCCACCTCCCAGGAGGTCGAGGTCATGGTGCTGGACGTGGACAGCTCCAAGCGCCGCATCTCGCTCGGAATCAAGCAGGTGCAGCGCAATCCATGGGAGGAGTTCCTGGACCTCCACCCAGTCGGCTCCGTGGTCGAGGGCGAGTTGCGCAACATCACCGAGTTCGGCCTGTTCATCGGCATCTCAGCCGACATCGACGGCATGGTCCACATGTCCGACATCTCATGGGACGAGCCAGGCGAGCTGGCGATGGCCAAGTACGAGAAGGGCGCCGTGCTCAAGGCCAAGGTGCTGGATGTCGATGTGGAGAAGGAGCGCATCTCCCTTGGCATCAAGCAGCTTGAGGCGGACCCGGCGGCCGACACGCTCAGCCGCGTCCACAAGGGTGAGGTTGTCACCTGCGTCGTGACCGCGATCCAGGCGAACGGCATCGAGGTCAAGGTGGACGAGGTGCTTACCGGCTTCATCCGCCGCGCCGAGCTGGCACGGGACAAGGGCGACCAGCGCCCCGACCGCTTCGCGGTGGGCGAAAAGGTGGATGCCAAGATCACGGCCATCGACCGCGCCGCCCGCAAGCTCTCGCTGACCATCAAGGGACGCGAGATCGAGGAAGACAAGCAGGCGGTGGCTGAGTTCGGCACCTCCGACAGCGGCGCATCCTTGGGCGACATCCTGGGGGCGGCGATCCGTCGCCGCAATCAGCAGAACGCCGAATAGCCTGTGTCCGGACAGAACACCGGGCTGGAAGCGGACCTTCTCCTGGACAGGCGGCGCCTCAAGCGCCGTCTCGTCTTTTGGCGGGTGGTCGCCGTGCTGGCGGTGCTGGGCATCCTGGCCTATGCGGCAGGCAAAGGCACGCCGGGCAGCCTGCCGGGCACGCGCCATGTGGCGCGGGTCAATGTCAGCGGCATCATAGGATCTGAGCGGAAGCTGACGGAGGCGGTGCGCGCGCTGGCTAAGGACGGCAGCGTGGCCGCGGTCGTGCTGACGGTGGACAGCCCCGGCGGCAGCGTGGCCGGCGGCGAAGGCCTGCATGATGCGCTGGCCCTGGTGGCGGCGGCAAAGCCGGTGGTCACAGTCATGGAGGGCACAGCGGCTTCAGCCGGCTACATGATCAGCCTGCCCGCTGCGCGCATCTTCGCCAGCAACGCAACGCTCACCGGCTCGATCGGCGTGATCTTGGAGACGGGCAGCGCTGGCAGCTTGCTGGAAAAACTAGGCATCTCGGCGGATGCGATCATCTCGGGGCCGCTGAAGGACCAGCCGTCCTTCACGCATGGATTGTCACCCGCTGGACGAGAGTACCTGCAAGGACTGGTGAACAACTTGTTCGGCCAGTTCGTCACGATGGTGGCGCAGGCGCGGCACCTGGACGAGGCAAGGGTGCGTCAGCTGGCCGACGGCCGGGCCTACAGCGGGCAGCAAGCCCTGGAACTCGGGCTGGTCGATGAGATTGGCGGCGAGGCAGCAGCGCGGACCTGGCTGGAGAAAGAAAAGGACGTGAAGGCCGATATGCCAATTGTCGACCTGAAGCTCGGCAGCTTCTACGAACGGACACTCGGGGCTACGCTGGGTCTCATCGGCCAGCGGCTCGGCCTGCAGTTTCCTGGAGCGATACCGATGGCGTTATGGACTCCGTCGCTCAGCCAATAGGTGTCGCATACACCCGCACTGCAATCATAGTCGGCGCATCGTCGGGCATCGGCGAAGCGTTGGCTCGGCAACTCGCTTGCCAGGGCTACCGCATCGGTCTTGCCGCGCGGCGCACCGGCAAGCTGGAAACACTCGCCGCTGAACTCGGCATGGGCAGTTTGGCATGCACGATGGATCTTGCCAATCCAGCCAAAGCGTGCAGACAGTTGGAAATGCTTGCATCAGCCTTGGGCGGCGTCGATTTGGTCGTATTAAGCGCCGGTGTTGGACATCTTAACCCTGTTCTAGACTGGACACCTGATTGCGAAACTCTCGCAATCAACGTGGTGGGCTTTGCTGCATTAGGTCAAGCCGCCCTAAAGCACTTCATAGAGCGCGGTGGGGGACATCTGGTTGGGATTTCATCGGTCGCCAAACTGAAAGCAAGCGGCAGTGCTGCGGCCTATTGCGCCTCCAAAGCTTTCGTCTCGGTTTATCTTGATGGATTGAGGGCCAAGGCGAAGGCCAGCAGACTGCCAATCACCGTAACTGAAATCTGCCCTGGTTTCGTGGACACAACGATGATGAAGGCAGACAAGCCATTTTGGGTCGTTTCGCCTGCCGTAGCGGCACGATGCATGCAGACGGCCATAGAACGTCGTGCGTCCCACGCTTTTGTTCCCCGGCGATGGGGCTTGATAGCGGCAGTATTGCGTGTGCTTCCTAGGTAGTCATGAGTCAAGGCCAAAGCGCTGCCCGGCTTACCAGATGGATGCCGAGCGGCAGAGCCAAATACAAGCACCTATCTGGAAACATTCATTGCTGGCGGCTTATGGTCAGGACCCGGCAGACAGCGCCTGACCGATCGCGGCCTGGATCACGGCGCCGTCTGGCTCCTGGGGCGCGCGGAACACCCCGCGGATTTGCCCATTGCGTCCGATCAGGACCTTGTTGAAGTTCCAAGCAGGTTGCCACCCTTCCCGTTCCTGACGCACCCAGGCATAGAACGGATTGGCTTGCGATCCGACCACGTGGGTCAGCCCAGCCATCGGGAAATCAACCCCATAGGTCAGCTCGCACAGCTGCTTGACCTTGGCGTTGCTGCCCGCCTCCTGTTCGAAGTCGTTGCTTGGCATCCCGATCACGGTCAGCCCATCGCGGGCGCGCCCTCGGCTCAGGGTTTCCAGTGTGCGGAATTGGTCAGCAAACCCGCAAAACGAGGCGGTGTTGGCCACCAGCAGCACCCGGCCGCGATAGGCTGCCAAGTCAAGCATGCCGCCATCGAGCGCGGGAAGGCTGAAGTCCCATGCCTGGGCTTCGGCCGCACGGGCCTGGCATGGGGCCAACGCCAGGCCGGCAATCACGGCCCTTCGGGACAAACTTGGCACCGCTTGTTTCTCAGCCACCCCTGAGGTCGGCCGGAACGGTCCCGCCATTCTCCTCCAGCTTGATCATGACTTGCTTGTGCAGCCAAGTGTTCATGGTCGCGGAGTCGTCCGTGTTGCCGGAGTAATGCAACTCGGCAGCCAACCCTTTTCGGGCAGCCATGCCGCTGTCGAGATCAAGCAGCTTCAGCAAGTCCACAATGGATGTCTTGTAGTTCAGTGACTGGCCATTCTTGGCCGCCATGGCGGCCAGCGCCGACCCGACATCGAAGGGCGTACCCCCTGGCGCTGGCGCCACGGCGGCGGCGACTGGCTGCTGCACGGTGGTGTCGGTGGCGACCGGCGGCGCTTGCTCGACCGCATCGGGGCCGGACGCAGCCGGGTGATGAAAGATCTTGGACATGATCGAACCGAACAGGCTCATGGCGCGGTGCTCCCACTGTGCACATGCAACGTGGGCTTGGCCGCTAGGTTCGACGTCACAATGACCCGCCCTTGCGCCCTGCCGCCGCACCCAGCCGCAAGCGCAGCGCTTGCAGCTTGATGAAGCCTTCTGCGTCCGCTTGGTCGTAGGCTCCTCCGTCCTCCTCAAACGTCACCACGTTGGCGGAATACAGGCTGTTGGGGCTCTCGCGGCCGACCACGGCCACGTTGCCTTTGTAAAGCTTGAGCCGAACCGCGCCGGACACGCTGCGCTGGCTCTCGTCGATGGCCGCTTGCAACATCCTGCGCTCCGGGCTGAACCAGAAACCGTTGTAGATCAGCGAGGCGTACCGCGGCATCAGCTCGTCTTTCAGGTGCGCCGCTTCCCGGTCGAGCGTGATGCTTTCCATGCCGCGGTGCGCCTGCAGCAGGATCGTGCCGCCGGGGGTTTCGTACACGCCGCGGGACTTCATGCCGACGAAGCGGTTCTCCACCAGGTCCAGCCGGCCGATCCCGTTGGCGCGGCCCAGCTCGTTCAACCGGGCCAGCAGCGCAGCCGGGGAAAGGCGAGCGCCATCGACGGCCACCGGATCGCCGCCTTCGAACTCAACCGTGATGACGCTTGCCTGGTCCAGCGCGTCCTCTGGGCGGATGGTGCGCTGATAAACGAACTCAGGCGCTTCGTCCGCTGGGTTTTCCAGCACCTTGCCCTCGCTGCTGCTGTGCAGGAGGTTGGCATCCACGCTGAACGGCGCCTCGCCCCGCTTGTCGCGCGTGACGGGGATTTGGTTCTGCTCGGCGAACTCCAGCAGCTTGCCGCGGCTGGTCAGGTCCCATTCGCGCCAGGGAGCGATGACGGTGATGCCGGGGCTCAGCGCGTGGTAGGCAAGCTCGAACCGCACCTGGTCATTGCCTTTGCCGGTGGCGCCATGGGCCACCGCGTCGGCGCCGACTTGCTCCGCAATCTGGATTTGGCGTTGCGCGATCAGCGGGCGGGCGATGGAGGTTCCGAGCAGGTACTGCCCCTCGTAGACCGTGTTGGCGCGGAACATGGGAAACACGAAATCCCGCACGAACTCCTCGCGCAGATCGTCCACGAAAATCTGCTTCACGCCGAGCATCTCGGCCTTGCGCCGCGCTGGCTCCAGTTCCTCGCCCTGTCCCAAGTCCGCGGTGAAGGTGACGACCTCGCAGCCGTACTCCGTTTGGAGCCACCGCAGGATGACGCTGGTGTCCAGCCCGCCCGAATAGGCAAGCACGACCTTGTTCACGTCGCGGCGGGGCATGGCGGGCATCTCCGTGCAGCAAGCAACCGCGATAAACCCGAAGCGCCAGGCCGGCAAGGCAAGCGGGCCATGCTGCTCTGCTTGGCAAGTGAATGCCTGGAAGGCCAGCAAGCCTGCCATGTCCCACCCTCAGTTTGCGATTTCTTCAGCCCTGGCCTGCCAGGCTGCCGCCCGGCAACGGATTTGAGAAACCTCATGCAGCCGCCGGCGGCACAGGCGCAGTTCAGGCGCGGCGTAGCGCTCCAGGATGCGGGCCAGTTGGATTGCGCGCTCGGCGCCTACTCCGCTGCACTCGCCATCGCACCCGGCCACGCCGAGGCGCTTTACGGCTCAGGCGTGCTTTTGGCGATGAAGGGGCAGGCGGACGCAGCCGCAGCCGCCCAGAAGCGTGCGCTCCGGCTGCCTTTGGGGCAAGCGGACGACGCGGCGGCACTGGGCAGCACGCTGCTGGAAGCGGCGCGGGCCGAAGAGGCCGCGGTTTTGCTGGCCGTTGCCTGCTCCCAACACCCGCACGATGCACGCATCTTCAGCCTGATGGGGCGGTCGCTGCTGGCGCTCGGCCGCATCCAACCGGCAATCGGCGCGCTGCTCCAGGCAGTCGCGCTGCAACCCGAGGACAACGCCACCCGCACGCGCCTGGTGAGCGCGCTGTTTCAGGTGGGTGACATGCATCTGGCGCTTGTTCATGGCCAGGACGCGTTCAGGCGGGAGCCGGACCATCGGCACGCCACGACTTTGAGCGGGGTGCTGAACAACCTTTGCCGGTATGACGACGCCCTCGCGTTCGCCAATCACGCGTTGAGCTTGGCGCCCCGCCACCCGGAAGCCTTGCTGAACCAGGCGCTCGCGCTGGAGGGCGTGGGCCGGTTCGAGGAGGCGGTCGCTGCGGGGCAAGAAGCCATCGCCGCTGCGCCCGGCAACCCTTTGGTCCTGTTCGAACAAGGCCAACGGCTGCTCGGTCTTGGCCGGATGACGGCCGAGGCCTGGAACCTGCACGAGCGGCGGTTGCAGGTGCATGGCAAGGTGGAGCGCCACGGCGTCCGCGTCTGGGCGGGCGAGAACATCTCAGGCTTGACGATCCTGCTGCATGCCGAGCAAGGGCTTGGCGATACCCTGCAGTTCGTTCGCTATGCGCCGCTGGTGGCGCCGCGCGCAGGCCGGGTCATCCTGGCCGTGCAACCCCCCTTGCTGGGGCTGCTGCGCGCGGTGCCCGGCGTCGATCAAGTCGTGGCGGTCGGCGCCGTGCTGCCCGCTTTCGACGTGGTTTGCCCGTTGCTGAGCCTGCCGCGGATCTTCGGCACGACTCTGGAAAGCATTCCGCCGGCCCTCCCCTACGCGGACGCGTTCGCACCCTGGGGCGACAGCCGAGCCGGTTTGCGGGTGGGCCTGGTATGGGCAGGCAATCCCGGCTTTGGCCAAGACCGGCACCGCTCAGTTCCCGTGGGAATGCTGGCGCGCCTTGCCGGAATGCCGGGGGTGCAATTCTACAGCTTGCAGCAGCATGGGCCTGCGCCGCCGGAGCTGAGCGCAACCGACCTGATGTCAGGCGTGCAGGACTTCGCCGACACGGCGGCACGGGTGGCCGGGCTTGACTTGGTGATCTCCGTTGACACTGCGGTGGCGCACCTGGCCGCGACGATGGGCAAGCCCGTCTGGCTGCTGTCCCGCTTCCGCGGTTGCTGGCGTTGGCTGCATGACCGAGCTGAAAGCCCTTGGTACCCCAGCCTGCGCATCCTCCGGCAGCAACGGCCCGGTGACTGGGATGGCGTGATCGAGCAGGTCAGGGACGGTCTCTCACGGTTGACGGCGCAGCCCATCGAGCGCCCGCCGGCTATGATCGCAAGGCCGATGCCGGCGGCGCCGCAGCCATGCAAGGCCTGCCGCACGCCGTCTCCCGCGATTGGCGCTGTTGATTTCAACAGGTCCTGCGAGGACTGGCGCCGGGTCGCCCTGCCATTGTCGGGCCGCCGGGTGACTTACCATCGCTGCCAAGAGTGCGGGTTGCTGTTCACGGGAGACTTTGACGCCTGGACCAGGGAAGATTTCCTTCTCCGCATCTACAACGACGGCTATGCGAACGTTGACCCGGATTATGCTGGACTTCGCCCTGCCGCATCGGCGGAGATGCTTGGGGCGATGTTTGGGTCTGCGCTCGCCGGCATGGACGTGCTGGACTATGGCGGAGGAAATGGGGCCTTGGCGGATTTGCTGACGCGCGAGCACGGCGCGCGGGCCGAAACGTATGACCCATTCGACCCGGCTTACGATATCCGGCCTGGCCGGTCCTACCAGCTGGTCACCTGCTTCGAAGTGCTGGAGCACACGCCAGACCCGCAGGCCACGATCCAAGAGATCGCGAGCTTGGTGGCGGCGGACGGATTGGTCGTGTTCTCAACCTTGCTGCAGCCGCCCGACTTCGCGCAGCAGGGACTGAACTGGTGGTATGTAGCGCCCCGGAACGGCCATGTGACGATGTATTCCGCGACGGCGCTGGCGATGCTTTGGCGGGAAGCCGGGTTCGAGGTGACGAGCACCAGCGCCATCCTGCATCAGGCGCGGCGGGTGGCGCGAAACGACGCTGGGCTGTGTTGCGAGCCGAAAGCAGTGCCGTCGGGTGCGGCCCCGCTTCAGGCCGTATTGGAGGACGGCTGAACAGGCTTTCCAGGAGGACATGGCCGGCAAGGCTGCGCCACCTGGCTGCGCTGAGGCAACAGCCTGTGCCTTGAAGGTCCGCAGCAGGTGACTACGGTTTCATCGCCGAAGCACGTGGCCGCTCGCTTTCCGTCCGCAGCTGCCCGCAGGCCGCCAGGATGTCCTGCCCGCGCGGCGTGCGCACCGGACTCGCGAACCCGGCTGCCATCACCACGGCCGCGAACGTGTCCAGCCGCTCCCGGGTGCTCGGCAGGTAGGCGCTGCCGGGCCAGGGATTGAACGGGATCAAGTTCACCTTCGCCGGGATGCCGGCGATCAGCCGGACCAATTCGCGCGCGTCCGCCACGCTGTCATTCACCCCGCGCAGCATCACGTACTCGAACGTGATCCGCCGCGAGTTGGACGCCCCCGGATACCGCCGGCACGCCGCCAGCAGCTCGGCGATCGGGTATTTCCGGTTCAGCGGCACGATCTCGTCGCGCAACTCGTCACGCACCGCGTGCAGAGACACGGCCAGGTTCACCCCCAGCTCCTCGCCGCAGCGGTCCATCATCGGCACCACGCCGGAGGTGGAAAGCGTGATGCGGCGTCGGGACAGGCCGATGCCTTCCCCGTCCATCACGATCCGCATCGCGCGGGCCACGCTCTCGTAGTTGTAGAGCGGCTCGCCCATGCCCATCAGCACGATCGTGGACAGCAGCCGCGGCGTCTCCCCCCGCGGCGACGGCCACTCGCCGTAGGCATCACGCGCGGCCATGAACTGGCCCAGGATCTCCGCCGCGCCCAGGTTGCGCACCAGCCGCTGCGTGCCGGTGTGGCAGAAACGGCAGGACAGGGTGCAGCCGACCTGGGACGACAGGCACACCGCGCCGCGGTCCTCCTGGCGGTCCGGGATGTACACCGTTTCCGCTTCCTGCCCGTCGCGGAAGCGGAACAGCCATTTGCGGGTGCCGTCCGTGCTGGACTGCTCAGTGGCGACGCCGGGCCGTCCGATGACGAAGCGCTCGGCCAGCTTGGCCTGCAACGGCTTGGCGACGGAGGACATGGCGGCGAAGTCCGTGGCGCCCTGATGATAGATCCAGTGCCACAACTGCTTGGCTCGGAACGGTTTTTCACCAACACTCGCCAACTCATCGACCAGTTCGGGCCGGGACAGGCCCACCAGATCCCGTCGCCCGTCCGGCAGCGCCACCGGCGGCGGGGAGAACAGCGCCGATTTCGCGAGGATGCGGTCCCGTTCGGCGTGGGTGAGTGCGGCGGACATCAGCTTTTGGCCGCGCAGGCCTTGTTGATCGCCGCATAAGCCGGGGAGAAGCCGCGCAGGTTGAACGTGTCCGTCACGCTGCCGGTGCGGGGCGCCGGGGATTTGGCGACCGCCTGCCGGCCGTGCTCGAACGCGCTGACCGTGGCATGGCCGTCCTTGGCGAAGGCCGAGCGTTGGCTGGTGTAAAACGGCAGGGTGGCGCCGTCGATCTGCAACGTCACTTCGCTGTTGGGGCTGTAGGCGAACCCGGCGCTGATCGCCACGGCGTCCCGTATCCCACCGGGCCGCTGCGTGACCGTCAGCACCACATCCCCGCGGCCGGGCAGCGGCGGGGAGGAGGCGGCGGCGCGGGTGAAGGCGTAGCATACGGTCTGGCCCGCCTCCTGGTGCGTCACCGCCGTCCAATCCTCGAACTTGCCTATGGCATGGGGAGCGACCGGCGCGGGATGCGCCGGGTG
>CAXTNC010000011.1:19846-31342 GCA_964245495.1 uncultured Acetobacteraceae bacterium | reverse complement strand
CGCCTGGGCGCAAAACTTCGGCGCCACCCAAAGCGCAGCACCAGCGCCAGCCCCGCCCGCCACGCCTGCTGCCCCTGCCGCCATCATCCTTGGTTCCGGCGCCGACACCGTTGCGTTGTCCATGTCGGAGGACGCCTACCAGGGCGATGCGCAGTTCACCGTCAGCGTGGATGGCAGGCAGGTCGGCGGCACGCAAACGGCCACCGCCTCGCACGCCGCTGGTCAGGAGCAGACCGTCGATGTCGAAGGCAACTTCGGCGCGGGTGCGCATACAATCGCGGTGGACTTCCTCAACGACCTGTACGCCCCCGGCGTGGGCGATCGCAACCTTTACGTCGATGCCGCAAGCTATGACGGCGCCATGGTTCCTGTTGCCAAGCTGGCCCTGATGAGCGCGGGGACCCAGTCGCTCAGCGTGGGCACGGCCATGCCCTCGTCCGTCACGGTCGGATCGGGCGCCGACGCCGTCGATCTCAGGATGTCGGAGGACGCCTTCCAGGGCGATGCCCAGTTCACGGTCAGCATCGACGGCAAGCAGGTCGGCGGAACCCAAACCGCCCAAGCAACCCATGCTGACGGGCAGGCGCAAGACTTCCTGGTCGAAGGCAATTTCGGGGTTGGCGCCCACACCGTCGCGGTGGACTTCCTCAACGACCTGTACACCCCTGGCACGGGCGACCGGAACCTCTACGTGGCAAGCGCGAGCTATGACGGCATGCCAGCCGCGAACGGCACGCTGGCGCTGATGAGCGGCGGCACGCAGTCCCTCACCGTGGGAACCGCGGCGCCTGCTCCCGCAGCCCCGCCCATCCCTGCCACCATCACGGTCGGCTCCGGCTCCGACACGGTGGACCTCAAGGTGAGCGAGGACGCCTTCCAGGGCGACGCCCAGTTCACGGTCAGCGTGGACGGCCAGCAGGTGGGCGGCACGCTGACCGCCCAGGCGATCCGCGCAGCGGGCAAGGACCAGGACGTCCTGGTCAAGGGCAGCTTCGGCAGCGGCATGCACACGGTTGCGGTGGATTTCCTCAACGACCTCTACCAGCCGGGCACAGGCGACCGGAACCTCTACGTCGACGGCGCCAGCTACGACGGCATGGCCCAGGCCGGCGCCACGCTCGCGCTGATGAGCCAAGGCACGCAATCCTTCCAGGTCAGCCAGCCGGACGTGCTGGCCCTGGATGTGGCCGAGGACGCCTTCCAGGGCGATGCCCAGTTCACGGTCAGTGTAGACGGCAAGCAGGTCGGCGGCATCCACGCCGCAACCGCGCTTCACGCGGCTGGGCAGAGCCAGCAACTCGACCTCGGCGGCAACTGGGGTGCGGGCAAGCACACGGTCGCGGTGGATTTCCTCAACGACAACGGGGGATACGGCCCGACCGACCGGAACCTCTACGTCACAGGCGCGAGCTATGACGGCGTGGCGCAGCCTGGCGCCTTGCTCAACCTCTACGCTGGCGGCGCCCAGACCTTCACCGCCGTGTCATCCACGACATACGGCGAAGGAGCGGCGGGCGGCACGGTGACGACCCTGGGAAACGACACGGTCGATGTCGGCAGCGGCAACGTGACCATCAACGCCGCCGGTCCGAGCGCCGCCGTCCTCGGCGGCTCCGGCGCGATGACGTTCATCGCGTCCAGCGGCAACGACACCGTCACGGCCGGGACCGGGTCGTCCACCATCATCGCAGGCTCCGGAAGCCTGGCCTTCACCGCGGGCAGGGGGTCCGCCGCAACGATCACCGCGGGGACGGGCAAGGAGGTGCTCGATTTCATCAACGGCCAGGCGGGTGGCTCGCTGACCGTCAACGGCTTCCAGACCGGAGCCGACCTCATCCATTTGCAGGGCTACTCCGGCGCCGGCGTGCAAAGCCAGCAGGCATCGTCGGGAGGATCGACCCTCATCACGCTCACCGACGGCACCAGGATCACGCTGGCCGGATACACCGCCTCCAGCTCGCATCCCGTGTTTGGATAGGATCAATGGCCATGGATCATCCAGGAAGCGGGGGAGGGTGCGAGGCATCGTTCCTGGTGCAAAAAGGGTGGCGGCTGACAAGCCGGCTGATCCAGGCTGAAAACGCGAAGGCCCTCATCGGAGCCAGTTCGGGCGTCGGCACGCTGGTCGCGCCCTCGATGCCGCGCAAGGTCGGCGCCGCCGAGATCAAGTCGCCAAGTTCAAGCCTGGCTCACTGGAAGCCGCATCGTCTCACTGCTGCGCAGCGTCGTATGCGCGCCGGTGCTGCTCGATGCGAGGCCAGTTGTCCCTGATCCACGAGGTGAATCCTTCAAGGGCAGGCAACATGCCAGCGCCCATTTCGGTCAGTTCGTACTCGACGCGCGGGGGCACCTCGGGAAAGCAATGACGCACCAGAAGGCCGTCACGCTCCAGGTTGCGCAGGGTAAACGTCAGCATCCGCTGGGTGATCCCTTCAACACCGCTCTTGAGCGCTGAAAAACGGAGCCGGTGCCCGCTCGCCACCGCGAGGTGCGACATGACGAGAATGGTCCACTTGTCGCCGAGCCGCGCGAGGACGCCGTTGGGAGCGCACGGCTTGAAACGAAAGCCTTGCTCCGTCTTCTCGTAGGGGCGTCCGTGGATCAGCCGGTCCAAACGTATCATCCTTGTGCCTGAGGTTGAAAGATGTGCCGTCTTCCGGCTGCCTCACATTGGTATATGTGAGTAACTCTTGTCCACGCACGAGGGTTGTTTCCATGTCAGACAGCAAGCAGCCGATCCTGGTCTTCGGCGCGACCGGCCAGCAGGGTGGGTCGGTCGCCGCTGCGCTGCTGAAGGCGCGGTGGCCGGTTCGCGCGCTCGTTCGAAACCCTGCCTCGCCGAAGTCGGTTGCGCTTGGCGACGCGGGCGCCGCGCTCGTGCAGGGCACGTTCGCCGACGCCGACGTGATTCGAGCCGCGATGAAGGGCGCTCACGGCGTCTTCAGCGTGCAGCCGAGTTCGGGCCAAGGACCCGAGCTTGGGCTGAGCGATGAGGACGAGGAGCGCTTCGGCATCGCCATCGCCGACCTGGCGGTCGAGAGCGGCGTCGAGCACCTCGTCTACACCTCGGTCGGCGCCGTTGGCGACAAGCCCACCGGAATGGGGCATTTCGACAGCAAGGCCCGCATCGAGGCGCATATCCGCACGTTGCCGATCACCGCGACCATCGTCCGCCCAGTGGCTTTCATGGAGTTGCTGGTGATGCCGGGCTTCGGACTGAACGAGGGCCGCTTCAGCTTCTTCGCCAAGCCGAACCAGCCGATGCAGCTTCTGGCCGTGGAAGACATCGGCAAGTTCGTCGCCGCGATCTTCGCCGATCCGGCGCGGTTTGGCGGGGAAACGTTCGAGATCGCGAGCGACACCGTCACCGGCCGCGATCTTGAAGCCTTGTTCACGCAAGCGGCGGGGCGTCCCATCGCTTACGAGCGTTTCCCCGACGACGTGCTGGCGGCGAATCCCTTCCTCGGGAAGCTGACCGCGCTGCTGGATGAAGGCCCGCTTGCGGGTCGCGCGGACCTCGACGCCCTGCGCGAGATCAACCCGGAAATGCAATCCTTCCGGTCATGGCTTGCAGGGAATGGACGCAAGGCGTTCGAACAGGCGCTCGGCACGGCTGGTGCGTGGGAGTACGGCAACGCATGACGATGCGACCGACCCTGAGGCTCGTCGAGCCACTGAAGCGGCAGGAACGACGCGGCTGGTCCGCGTCACCTTGCCCCGACACGCCTGCAGCGATGTGCGGCGAAACGGTCGATGTTCCGGAGGCGCTTAAAGCCTGTCATGGAATCGTGCCATGGGGTTGCCGCCATTGCCGGCCCATGCAGGTGCGCTCGACCAGTGCCGTCGCCATCCCATCGGCGCAGATGCCAGCGAGGTCCGTGACAGGCTCTCAGGCATCGCCCGCTGGCATGCCGTCGAACCGGGCACGCGCCTCGCGGATGTTGGGGTAGTTGCTCTCCGCCCAGCGCACCAGGGTGGCCAGCGGTTCCAGCACGGACTGTCCGAGCAGGGACAGGCGATATTCCACCCGGGGCGGCTTGGTCGGGAAGACGTGGCGGGTTGCCAGGCCGTCCCGCTCCAGGTCCCGCAGCGTTTGCGTCAGCATCCGCTTGGAGATGTCGGGCATGATCCGGTGCAGCTCACTGAACCGGCGCGACGTGGCGGCAAGCGCGGCCAAGGTCAGCACCGTCCATTTGTCGCCAATGCGGTCCAGGACGTTGCGGACCGGGCACGCGGCGGCGTCGAAGCCGGCAGCCTGCCAAGTTGCGAAGCCGCTTGCGAGGGATGTGTCGCTCATTCCTGGTGGTTCCCTTCAAGTTGCCTGGTCACGCAAAACTGCCTCCTTACGTCGAAAGGCTGCGGTCTTTAAACAAGACCAGGTCTTCAATTGAGACTTAAGGAGCATAACCATGTCCCATGCCCACCACCAGGTGCTTGTCACCGGCGCCAGCGGCCAACTCGGCCAGCTTGTCGTGGACCAACTGCTCGCGACGGTGCCCGCCGGCCAGGTTGCGGCCACCGTCCGCACGCCCGAAGCAGCCGCGGCGCTGGCCGCCCGAGGGGTGCAGGCCCGGATCGCCGACTACGACCAGCCGGACAGCCTCGACGCCGCCTTCGCTGGCATCGAACGCATCCTGCTGATCTCCTCCAGCGACCTTGGCCGACGCGTGGCGCAGCATCGCAACGCCATCGAGGCGGCCCGCCGCGCCGGCGTCGGCCTGCTTGCCTACACCAGCGTGCTGCACGCTGACACGTCGCCTCTTGGCCTGGCGGGCGAGCACCGGGACACGGAAGCGCTGCTGCAGAACTCCGGCGTGCCGTTCGTGTTGCTGCGCAATGGCTGGTACACGGAAAACTACACGGCCTCGATCCCGGCTGCCCTGGCGCATAGAACCCTGATCGGCAGCGCCGGCGAAGGGCGGGTCGCTTCCGCGGCCCGAACGGACTATGCCGCAGCCGCCGTGGCCGTGCTGACGGCGGCGCAGGACATGGCCGGGCGCACGTTTGAACTCGCAGGCGACGAGGCGTACAGCCTGCCGGAACTCGCGGCCGAGATCGCGCGCCAATCGGGCCAGCCTGTCGGCTACACGAACATGCCCGAAGCGGACTACAAGGCCGCGTTGGCCGGCGCCGGACTGCCGGAGGCGCTGGCGTCCTTGCTTGCCGACAGCGACACCGGTGCATCCAAGGGCGCCCTGTTCGACGACAGCCGCCAACTCGGCACGCTGATCGGTCGCCCGACGACGCCGATGGCGGCAACTGTGGCCGCAACCCTTTCCCAGCATTGATGCCATCGCGGACCTTCGCGCCGGCTCGGCAGCCAGCGGAGGTCCGCATCAGCGTTGGTGATGGAGCCGGTGCACGATCGGCGGTTGCAGCGGTCCGCCAGGCGTGTGGCGGCCGAGCACAACGGCAGGCTTCAGCAGACTCATCTCCGACGGCTTGGCACCACCCGCAACGCGGGCAGTTCCCGGGGCAAAATAAAGCACTTCCATTATGACCGACGGTCATCCAAGATGACCATCGGTCATATCGAGGTGGTCATGCAACGGTCTGAAACGTCCTGGGCGCTTGTCACAGGGGCATCGAGCGGCCTGGGGATGGAGCTTGCGAAATCGCTTGCTGCACGCCGCACCAACCTCGTGCTCATCGCCCGCACTGAGGCGCCCATGCAGCTGCTGGCTGACGACCTCCGTTCGCAGCACGGCGTCGAGGTCGTCGTGGAGCCGGCTGACCTTTCAGCGCCTGGAAGTGCGGACGCCTTGCGGCAACGCCTGGACCAGCGCGGGATCGAACCCGGCATCCTCATCAACAACGCCGGGTTCGGACTGAGCAGCGCGTTCATCGACCAAGACTCCGAACGCCTTCGCTCCATGCTTCAGCTCAACATCGTCAGCCTCACCGAACTCAGCCATGTCTTCGGCCGGCGCATGGCCGCGCGGGATGGCGGCCACATCCTGCTGGTCGCGAGCCTTGCCGCCTACCAGCCTAATCCGCTGCTGGCCGCCTACGGCGCTTCCAAGGCTTACGTCCTGTCGTTGGGTGAGGCGCTGAACGTGGAGCTTGCCCCCAAGGTCGGCGTGACGGTTCTCTCGCCCGGGCTGATGGACACGGGTTTCAACGCCGTATCCGGCTTCCAAATCCCATCATCGCTGAAGCGCACGCAGCTGCTGCCCGCCACGGTCGCCCGGATCGGGCTGGATGCCATGTTCGCCGGCAAGCCGAGCGTCGTCGCCGGACGCTTGAACAAGGTGATGGCGTTCAGCAGCCGCATGCTGTCGCGGCGCTTCGCCGCGCAAACATCCTACAACATGGCGAGGTCGACACAGCAGAGCCATGGCTAGGCGGGCCTACGCCACCACCGACAAGGATGCGCGACGGCAAGCGATCCTGGAAGCTGCGGGTGGACTGTTCGTCGCAGGACGCGGCGAGCTGCCTTCCGTTTCGCAGATCGCCGCCGCAGCCGGAGTGGCGAAGGGCACCGTCTATCTCTACTTCAGCACCAAGGGCGCGATCTTCGCTTCCATCTTGCAGGATGGCTGGGGCGAGGTGATCGACGAATTGGAGCAAACGTTCCGGCCTGCGGGTGAAGCACGGACCGACAAAGTGGCGGCGTTCCTGTCCAGCTACGTGAGCCATGTCGAACGCCATCCTGAACTTCTGCAGCTTGACTCCCTGGGACACGGCGTCCTTGAGCACAACCTGGAGATGGAAACGCTGATTGCCTTCAAGCGGTCCTTGCTCGGTCGCCTCATGCAAGGCGGGGCGGTCCTCGAGGGGGCGCTTCGCCTGCCGCCTGGCCGCGGCATCCAGCTGCTGACGCGCACCTACGCGCTGACGCGAGGGTTGTGGCAGTCGTTCGACCACTCCCAGCACCCGGCCAGGCAGTCGTTGGACCCGTACTGCAACGGCTTCGGCACAGAGCTGTTGGACGCTTTGTCGGAATATTGGCGGGGCGCGTTGACCAATTCCTCGATGCCGGATCGGCTTTGACGGCATATGCAAGGAGAACGAGCGGTTTTCCACCCAAGCGGCCGCGCCTGCCCGCCAGCAGCGTTCATAGGGAGAGTTGCAGCGGCGTCGTGAAATTCGCGTGGCCGAAGCCGTGTGGACCACTGCGACGAGCGATCACGCCAAGGCTTCCCATGCCGCCATGCCGCGCCCGACGGGTTTGCGGCCACCAGGACCACCGCATCGGCTGCGCACGCCAAGCGCCCCCACCTCTTTGGTTTGATGCGGCGGGCGCCTCGCCGCCGCCGGGAACGCGCTGCACAGCGGCGGTGTCGAGGATCGATCCGCACCGCTTCACTCCAAGCCAGGCCTGGCCCGCAATCCGCGGAGAACCTGGTCGATCAAGCCGTCCCCATACCGCTCAGTCAATGGCGGGAACCGCAGCAGCAACCGGTAGTAGGCCGGAGCGAAGATCGCATCGACGAGCAGCTCAGGGTCCGTGTCGGCAGGAAACTCGCCGTTTCTCTTGCCCCGCTCGATGTCCGCCATGGTGTCCGCCCGTCGCGGGCTGATGTGCCTGTCACACAGCTCCTGCAAGCTCGATGGGTCGCTCTGGCCCTCAGCGATCAGATCGGCCATCACCTTGCCGAACAGCCCGTTCAACTCGCGGATGAGATGCCGCATCTTGGCGCGGATCACCGCCTCGGCGGACGCCGCCTGCGGCACGTCGGGCGCGCCGGCGAGCCGCTCGTGGAACATGGCGAACACGAGGGCGGCCTTGGACGGCCACCATTTGTAGAGGGTCGGCTTGCCCACCCCGGCCCGCTTGGCCACCGCCTCCATCGTCAGGTCGCGGACGGACCTTTCCTGCAGCAGGTCATGGACTGCATCCATGATCGCCGCGTGAGACCCGGCTGCCTCGCTGCGGGGGCGGCCTGTCCGCACAGGTTTGGTGGGAAATGTCGTCATCGGGCCATCTTACCTGAACGCAGCGTAAAGGGAACTGACGGATGGATTGTTTTCCTTTACGTATCGTAAATCTAAGAAACGTCCGACTTACCCCAGCCTGAATGGAATCATCCCGTGCAGAACGCCTTCCAGCCGATGGTGGCCGTCGCTCATCCGTGGTCGGTGAACCACCCCTCCACACCTGAGGACCAGGGTGTCATGGCCGCGATGCGGGCCATGATCGAGCCGAACAAAGCCAAGCTGCAAGGAACCGGCGCGCGCGAACCGTATGACATGATCATGCGCCGGGTTGCCCCAGCTGCAGGCGTCACACATCGGTCCGACACGATCGGCGGGATAGCCGGCTGGTGGTGCCGCCCAGCCGACGCGCGGCCGGGCGAGGCAATGCTCCACCTGCACGGGGGCTGGTTCAACTCGGGTTCGGCTGCGGCGTTCCGGCACCTCGTGGGGCACATCGCCCAACGGGCCGGGGCCGAGGCGTTCGTCCCGGACTATCGGCTCGCGCCCGAGCATCCTTTTCCCGCCGCGGTCCACGGCGTCCAGGCCTGCTACTGCGGCCTGCTGGAGCAGGGAGCGCGCCGCATCGCCCTTGCCGGGGACTCGGCAGGTGGCAACCTGGCGCTGGTGCAGCTGGCGACCGCCGCAGCACAAGCTGCCGCAGGTTCAGCGCGCCCCGTGGGAGCAGTCGTTTTGTCCCCAGTGACCGACCTGGCGCTGACCGGGCCAAGCTGGGAGACCCGGGCGGGGGCCGATCCGTATTTCGTTCGCTCCCAGGCTGCCGGGCTGGTCCGCGGCTACCTTGGCGACAGCGATCCTGCGAACCCCATGGCCTCGCCGCTCCACGGAGAGTTGGCCGGCCTGCCACCGGTCCGGGCGCACGTGGGGGACAGCGAGGTGCTGCTGGACGATGCCCTGCGCTACGTCGAACGCGCCGTCGTGGCGGGCGTCGATGCCAGGGCGGATGTGTGGGAAGGCATGCCGCACGGGTTCGTGGGCAGCGTCGGCCAACTGAACGCGGCAGCCGAGGCGCTGGACGCCATCGGGCTGTTCCTCTCCGGGCGGCTCACGGCCGGCGCAGACTGACCGCTGCCGGACGCGAAACACCAGGAGCACGATCATGCAAATCACCGACAACACGATCCTGATCACCGGCGGCGGATCTGGCATCGGCCGCGGCCTGGCCGAGGCGTTTCACCGGCTGGGCAATCAGGTCATCATCGCCGGACGGCGAAAGTCGGCGCTGGAACAAGCGACGGCCGCCAATCCCGGGATGCGGGCGGTTTCCCTCGACGTGAACGATGCCGATGGAGTTCAGCAATTCGGGCGGAAGATGGCCGCTGAGTTCCCGGCCCTCAACGTCCTCATCAACAACGCGGGAATCCAGCAACCGGAAGGTCTCCGGCGCCAGTTCGGTGGCTTGGCCGCGATGGAAGGCATGGTGACGACCAACCTGCTCGGTCCCCTCCGTGTCACGGCTGCATTGCTGCCGCTCCTTGAGCGCCAGCCACGATCGGCCGTGATGAACGTCACCTCCGGGCTGGCCTTCGTGCCCGGGTCTGGAGTTCCGACGTACAGCGCGACGAAAGCGGCGATGCATTCCTACACGCTGTCGCTGCGGCATCAGCTCAGAGGGTCGTCGATCGACGTCATCGAGCTGATTCCGCCTTACGTGCAAACGAACTTGGGGCCAGGCCACGGGATCGACCCCCGGGCCATGCCGCAAGCCGAGTTCATCGCCGAGGTCATGCAAATCCTGAGGGACAACCCGTCGGTTGCGGAGGTGGTGGTTGAGCGGTGCGAACCGCTTCGGTCCGCCGTCGAGGCAGGAAGGTTCGACGCCGCGTTCAGGTCCCTGAACGAAGCGATGTGGTGACCGCGGTCCTTGCAGGCCGGCCGTGAGACAAGGTGGCGCACAAGGCCCCGCCACCGACGAACCCGGCTCCAGGCAGGCGAGGCCGGGCCGCTCGGCGCGGGCGTCGCTCGCCCTGTCCTCATGCAAGCGGCGGTCATCGACGCCGTGCCTTGGCGGTCGCTGTCCGACGGGACGCCATGCAGCCGACCAGCATACGAACGGAAAACGAGGGACCTGGGAAAATCATCCGGCACCCGGACGGGCCGGTGACGCCGACCCTGCGTTGGCCGGCAACTCAGCGATGCGCACGATGGCCTTGCCGAAGTTCCTCCCAGCCAGGAGGCCGATGAATGCCCCCGGCGCGTTTTCCAGCCCCTCGATGATGTCCTCCCATGGCAGCACGGCGTCGGGAAACAAGACGAGCTTCTGCAACTCGGCGGCTTTGCGTGCCAGCCGGCCACGCTGATCGGCCAGAAAGGCAAGCAGCCCGAAGTTCTTGTCGAGGGCTTTCTTCTCGATGAGCGAACTGACCTCTTCGAGAGACGGTCCCAGCGCCTGCCCGATGCGGATGGTCCGCGCTTGTTCCAGGTCCGCCGTCGAGAACATCTGAACGACGCGACCCGCCCTTTTGGCCAGCTTCCGGGTGCAGCAGCCCGCGGCGCACGTAGAACCGCACCGTATCGACGGACAGGCCGCTCTCGCGCGCGAAGGCGGTAAATCATCACGCACTCTTGCGCTTGACCGTGGACCACGGTCCACAGCTGCCTGGCGCAGCTGGGAGCGATCCCCGCTTAGGCCGCTGGCCGGCCACTCCCACCATGGCGCCCGTCTCGCGCCGCACGTGATGGAGAATGAACATGCCTGATGCTGGTGCCAACGAAAGCTTCCCGGCCATGTTGCGCCAGGTGCTGGGCGAGCGCCTCAAGCCCGATGCCACGACGTTCCCTGAGACGTTCGCGGCCGATGGCGTGTTGGAGCTGCCTTTTGCCCCGCCGGGCTTCAAGCCGCTTCTTGAAGGTCGGGACGCCATCGCGGCCCATTTCCAGATGGCCACGAAACTCATCAAGCTCGACGCCATGTCCCAGGTTGTCGCTCATGGGACAAGCGATCCCGAGATCGTCATCGTCGAGTTTGCGGGGTTTGGCCAAGGGGTGACCACGGGTGAACCCTACGACCAGCGCTACGTCTCGGTGATCCGGACGCGTGACGGAAACATCGTGCACTACAAGGACTGCTGGAACCCGATCGCCGTTCTGCGCACCATCAAAGGGGGATCATGAAATCCCTTGCTGTGGGCTGAGCACGGCCTGGCGCCTGCGCGGGCCGTCGCTCCTGGCGGCCCGATCGTTCGAAGCGGAATGCCAGCTGGTGTCACCTTTCGAGTCTGCTTGCAACGATCATGGGTTCTGGCTGCGCGGGCTTGCCGGCATTTTCACGGCCTCCGCCAAGTTCAAGCGCGGGCTGATTGCCGAGCGCACCCGGGCGGGCCTAGCCGCGGTGAGCGGACCCAAGGCCAAAACGTGCGAGGTGGCCCGGCGCCTCGCCCGGCCGTGCCCGACGGCGCCGGGCGCTTGCCCTCCCGGCAGCAGGTCTCAGCGCTGACCGGGCTGGCTTTGTCGGCGCTGAGCGGCATGCGGGACAGGCCGGCAAGGGCGGAAGAACCGGACGGGGGGCGTGCGGGGGCGGCCCCCCCCCAGGCGGCCCCGACGCCCCGCCGGGGTGGG
>CAXTNC010000011.1:0-19836 GCA_964245495.1 uncultured Acetobacteraceae bacterium | reverse complement strand
GCGGGGTTGGCCGGCGGTGTGCGGCCGGGGGGACCGGCCGGCATGGGCGCACCCCCCGGCCGGCCCGCGGGCGGGCGCGGCCCGCACGCTGCCGTCCAGTCCTCCCGTCCGGGTTGCGCGTGTGCGGCTGCAACTTAGCTGAGGTCTGGATTCCCCAACGAGTCCTTGATGTCGTTGTGGAATTGCCAGTTTCCCTCCGTCCAGCTCAGGCCCTGGACGGATTCGGTGATTTTCCAGCCATCTTCCGCTCTGGCGAACGCCAGGTCATACGTTCCGACGAGCGTTTGATAGGGGGACCCGCTCGCGCTGCGGTAGAAGTGGCTTGCGTGCATGAGCACGTGGCACGAAGCCGTGTCGCCGTTGATCACGATGCCCTGAGGATTCATGATGTGCTCGTCGCCGTCGAGCTGGCCGTGGAACTTCGCCGCGAGCTGGCACCATTTGTCGGCCGAAACGCGCATGCGGCCCATGCCGATCGTCGGGCTGTGGTCGACCTCGATGTATTCGCCATAGCAGGTCCTGAGCAGTTCGAAATCGTGGGTGTCAGTGCCTTGCCCGTAACGCTGCACCAGGTCGGTGATGGCAACGTAGTCGAGAAGGTAGTTCACCTTCTCCTCCAGCCCGGCGCTCCGGACATGGGCAAGCTGGTCTGCTGTTCTGCTGAATGCGGTCATGAACTCTCCTGCCTCGGAAATCAGCGTCAGGGTTGCGGGCGGAACTGCACCCGCTAAAAGCGGAGGCAGCCTCCGTAAAGCTTTATACGGAGGTAGCCTCCGCTTATCAAGGGCCAGGTGCCATGCCGCAGGATGCTGATCCCGTTGAAGCGCGTCCGCCGAGGGCCGATGCCGCGCGCAACAAGGCAAAGCTCGTCGCGGCGGCGAAGCATGCCTTCGCCCATCGAGGCGCCGCCGCCAGCCTGGAGCAGATCGCGCGCGACGCAGGTGTCGGGATCGGCACGCTTTACCGGCACTTCCCGACGCGCGACGCGCTGATCGAAGCGGTTTACCAGCAGGAAACCGGCACGCTGGCCGCGGCAGCGTCCGATCTTGCGGCAACGCATCCGCCCGTCAGGGCTTTGCGCGAATGGCTGCTCCTGTTCGTTGATTTCCTGGAAACCAAGCAAGACCTCGGGGAGGTGATCGAGACGCTGATCGGCGGTTCGGAAGCGCTGTACAGCGGCACCCCGGCCAGGCTTTCCCCCCCGATCGACATGCTTGTCGAACGCGTCGAGGATGCAGGTCTTCGGCTCGGCATCGCGCCGCTCGATTTGTTGCGCGCCATCGTGGGCGTCGGGACGATTCGTCCGGGCGCAGATTGGAAGCAGCGCGCCATCCGCCTGATCGAGCTGCTGCTCAGGGGCGCCCGGAAGACGGCGCGACGTCGGGACGCGAACTTGCCGTAGGGTCCGGCGCATCAAGTTCCGCCCGGTGTCCGCTTTCGGCACCGGGCGGAACCTCGTGCAGCGGCGCCATCGGCCGCTTCCTGCCGATCGGGCCGCCCTGGCGGAGGGCGCGGCAGGTCCGCTGTCATCGCCGGCCTCCTGACGAAGGCGCGGGCTTGCGGACCGAGATCACGGCGGATGCGGAGGCGTGGAGCGGATTGAACCGTTCCGCTGCCCGGGCTTTCCGGACCTCCAGGGACCGGCTGCCTTGGGTGCGGCGGAGAACTCTCAGCCGCTGAGGGCTGCCGCCATGAAGTTCCGCGCAAGTGTCGAGGTGTTGCCTTTGCGGCAGGCGAGCGCCAGCCGGGCTGTCGGCGCCTGGCCCTTGATCTCACGGAAGACCATGCCGGCGACATGAAGCTGGCTCATCGAGGCTGGCACCACTGACACCCCCAGCTCCGCAGCCACGAGGTTGATGATCGAGGAAAACTGCGGCGCGACCTGATCGACGCGCGGCCTGAATCCAGCCTTGCGGCATGCGTCGACGATGGTGTCGTAAAGAATTGGACCGTTGACCCTGGGAAACAGGATGAACGGGTCCTCCGCCAACCGGGCAAGGTCAATCTTGCCCTCGCTGACCATGGCATGGCCCGTCGGCATCGCGAGCAGCATGGACTCCTCGGAAAGGAGCCGCAACTGAAGGTCCCTGCCATCGGCGCCTTCCGGCCGGAGAAAGGCGATGTCGAGCGTGCCGTCATCAAGGCCTACGGTGAGCCGCGTCGTGTTGGCCTCCTCCAGCACCAGCTCGACGCTGGGGTAGGCGCGGCGGAACGCCCGCAAAGTGCCGGGCACGACAGCGTTGAACGCCGAGGAAGCGGTGAAGCCGACGCGCAGGACCCCGACCTCCCCGCGGGCCGCCCGCTGGGCATGCCTGACGCCGCGTTCGGCCAGCTCCGGCATGCCGCCGACGACGGCCAGGAATGCCTGGCCCGCGGTGGTCAGCTCGGCGCCGTGCGCCACGCGGCGGAACAGCAAGGCGCCGACCTCTTGCTCAAGGTCCTTGATCTGCGAGCTGAGGGGCGGCTGGCCAATCCCGAGACCGGCAGCGGCCCGGGTGAAGTTGCCTTCTTTGGCGATCGCCAAGAAATAGCGGATGTGGCGCAGCTCCATGCGCCATTCATAAAACATATCACGGACGCTTTCACGATGAATTGGCAACAACCGGCGGCCGGCAACACCTTTGGAGCATGACGCAAGCAGGATCGGAAACGACCGTGGCGAACACCATGAAGCCGACGCGGAGTTGGCTGTTCACGCCTGGAAGCCGGCCTGACCGTTTCGCCAAGGCGGCCGAGATCGGCGCCGATGTACTGATCATCGACCTTGAGGACGCCGTGGCGCCAAACGACAAGGCATCGGCCCGGGCCACCGCCCTGGGCTACTTGTCGGAGCCTGCGGCGAAAGCGACCCAGGTGGCCCTTCGCGTCAACGGCCTTGATACTCACGCGGGCATCGCCGACCTCGATGCGTTGCTGAGGTCGGATGCTGCGCCCGATTTCCTGGTGCTGCCGAAGGCGGAGAGCGCGGGCCACCTGCACGTCCTCGACCGCTTGCTGACGGCAGCGGGACGGGCAACCCGGCTCGTCGGCATCATCGAAAGCGCCCGGGGCCTCGCCGCGGTCGATGCCGTCGCGGCAGCGACGCCCCGTTTGCTGGGGTTGATGCTCGGGGCGGCCGACATGGCTGCCGACCTTGGCGCAGCAACGGCTTGGCCACCGCTCGTCCACGCGCGCAGCCGCATCGTGCTGGCATGTGCGCTGGCGGGCGTGATGCCGATCGACTCCCCCTTCTTCGACGTGCATGACGCCGATGGCCTGTCGCACGAGGTCGCCAGCGCCGTTGCCTTCGGCTTCCCAGCCAAGGCGGCGATCCATCCCGGGCAGGTTGGAACCATCAACAAGGCTCTGACGCCGACCCCCAAGGCTGTCGAGCACGCCCATGCGGTCCTCGCTGCCAACACCAAAGGCGTCGGCGTTGTCGATGGCCAGATGATCGATGAAGCGGTCGCGCGCAAAGCGCGCCGCGTCCTTGCCGCCGCCGGGCGATGAGGGCGGCCGCCTGACGCTTTCGTCAAAGCTTCCACGTCTCACGAAAGGGACACTCGCAATGGACGGTCTGCTGCCTGCCTACAAAGCCGTTGGGGAACATCGCTACCGCGAGACATCCGGCCTTTACTGGGAGGATTTCCAGCTTGGCGACGTTTTCGAGCATCGTCCCGGCCGCACGGTGCTGGATGTCGACAACACCTACTTCACCCTGCTGACGCTCAACGTCCAGCAGGTCCATTTCGACGCCGCCTACGCGGCCAAGACGGAGTGGAAGAAGATGCTGGTGGACAGCACCTTCACCCTCGCCCTGCTCACGGGAATGAGCGTGCGGACGGTGAGCGCCAAGGTCGTCGCCAACCTGGGGTGGGACAAGGTGAAGGCGACCTATCCCGTGTTCGCCGGCGACACGCTGTATGCCGAGAGCACGGTGCTGAGCAAGCGCGAGTCCAAGAGCCGGCCGACGCAGGGCATCGTCACCGTGTCCACGCGCGGGATCAACCAGGATGGCAAGCAGGTGATGGCCTTCGAACGCACCATGCTCGTGCATCGCCGTGGCCACTCGCCTGAGGACGCCGCCGGATATTGATCGAAAGCAACGCGGAGCTGACCGGCCATGACATTCACCGACACCTACAAGAGCAAGCTTGCCACGCCGGCCGAGGCCGTCGCCACCATCCCGTCCGGCAGCAAGATGGCGATGGGCATGGCCATGGCGCAGCCGCCCGCGCTTCTGCGGGCGCTGGCTGACCGGGCGCGGGCGGGGCGGGTCGAGGCGTTGAAGCTTTATTACTTCGAAGCGACCGAGGCCGCCGGCAAGACCGTGCTCGACTTCGACCTGGCCGACCGGATCCTGCCCTACTGCATGTTCGTCACCGCATACGACCGGGCGCTGATCAAGAAAAGCGCCGAGAGCGGCCGCAAGGTGCTGCGCTACGTGCCCAACAACTTCCACCAGGCGCCGCGGCTGCTGATCGAGGACATCGGCATCGACAGTTTCGTTTGCGCCGTGTCGCCGATGGACGAGCATGGCTACATGTCCTTTGGCGTCGGCAATGATTACTCGTCGAAGGTGGCCCGTTCGGCCAAGCGGCTGATCGTCGAGGTGAACCGCCACATGCCGCGCGTGCTGGGATCGGGCGCGCAGATCCACGTCTCGGAGGTGGCGTCCATCGTCGAGAACCATGTCCCGCTGCTCGAGCTGCCGATGCGCGGCGGCGGCCCGCAAGACGGCGCCATCAGCAAGATGATCGCCGAGATGGTGCCCGACGGGGCGTGCCTGCAGATGGGCGTCGGCGCGCTGCCGAACCTGGTCTGCGCCGCGTTGAAGGACCGCAACGACCTCGGCGTCCACACGGAGGCGCTTTGTCCTGGCCTCGTTGACCTGACGCTCGCCGGCAACGTCACCAACCGCGCCAAGTCGCAGAACGTCGGCAAGACGGTGTACACCTTCGCCATGGGCCAGAAGCCGATGTACGACTTCCTGGACAACAACCCTTCCGTCGAGAGCTGGCCCGTTGACTACGTCAATGATCCAACCGTGATCGCCCGCAACGACGGCGTGATCTCGATCAACGGCACGATCGAGATCGACCTCACCGGAGCATGCAACTCCGAGCACATGCTGGGGCACCAGTACAGCGCGTCCGGCGGCCAGCTCGACTTCGTGCGCGGGGCCTATGCCTCCAAGCGGGGCAAGTCGATCATCGCCGCCAGTTCCACCGCCGGGCACGGCAAGGTGTCGCGCATCGTGGCCAGGCTGAGCGGGCCGGTGACGACTCCCCGCATCGACACGCACTGGGTCGTGACGGAGTACGGGGCCGCCAACATGAAAGGGCGGTCCTCGACCGAGCGCGTGACCGCCCTCGTCGGCTTGGCGCACCCGGACTTCCGCGACGGCCTCATGGCCTCGGCCAAGGAGATGCACCTTGTCTGACGCGCCACGCACCCGGGAAAGCCCGGCACGCCGCAGCCGCGCGTCCGGCGCGCCGACGAACCGCTCTTCGGTCCGCGGCGCGCCGGCAGGCCTGGTCCACTTGGAGTCGCTGGGCTGCGCCGATGCGTCCGCAGTCGCCGACCACTTCCACACCGGCGCCGGCTCCCTGAACAGAGAGATGCACTGACATGGCGAAAACTGTCGCCGACCAGATGGTCGAAACCCTTGCGGCGGCCAACGTGCGCCGGGTCTATGGCATCGTCGGCGACAGCCTCAACGGGTTCACCGATGCGCTGCGCCGCCATGGCGGCATCCAGTGGCTGCACACCCGCCACGAGGAGGTCGCCGCCTTCGCGGCGGGCGCCGACGCGCACGTCACCGGCCAGCTCGCCGTCTGCGCCGGGTCCTGCGGGCCTGGCAACCTGCACCTCATCAACGGCCTGTTCGATTGCCACCGTTCGCGCGTTCCCGTGGTGGCCATCGCCGCCCACATCCCGCTGCCCGAGATCGGCTCGGGGTTTTTCCAGGAAACCCACCCGGAGCAGCTTTTCCGCGAGTGCAGCAGCTACTGCGAACTGGCTTCCAGCCCGGCGCAGATGCCCCGCGTGCTGGAGATCGCGATCCGGCGCGCCGTGGCGGAGCGGTGCGTCTGCGTCGTCGTCATCCCCGGCGATGTCGCGATGCTTCCAGCCGCCGACGCGCCTGCGCCGCACGCCGCGGGACTGCTCCTGCCTGCACCGGCGGTCGTTCCGCCGCCTGACACGATCAGCAAGCTCGCCGAGCTGCTGAACGGCGCCGAGCGCGTCACCCTGCTGTGCGGCGGCGGCTGCGAGGGGGCGCATGACGAGGTGCTGCAGCTCGCCGAAGCGCTCAAGGCGCCCGTCGTGCACGCGATGCGGGGCAAGGAGCATGTCGAGTGGGACAACCCTTACGACGTTGGCCTGACCGGGCTGATCGGCTTCTCCTCCGGCTACTACGCCATGGGCAGTTGCGACACGCTGCTGATGCTGGGGACGGACTTTCCCTACAAGCAGTTCTACCCGAAGGGCGCGCGCATCGCGCAGGTGGACCTCCGCCCGGAAGCGATCGGGCGGCGCACCCCCGTCGAGCTTGGCGTGATCGGCGACATCCGCTCGACGTTGCAGGCGCTGCTGCCGCAGTTGACCGGGCGGCGGAACGACAAGCACCTCAAGGCCTCCCTGGCCCATTACCAGGACGCCCGAAAAGGGCTGGACGAGTTGGCCGGCGGCAAGCCCGGCGGCAAGCTGCATCCCCAGCACATCGCGCGCGCCATCAGTGAGCTTGCATCCGATGACGCGGTCTTCACTTGCGACGTGGGCTTGCCGACGGTTTGGGCGGCGCGGTACCTGGCGATGAACGGCCGCCGACGCCTGGTGGGATCGTTCTGGCACGGCTCCATGGCGAACGCGATGCCGCAGGCGCTCGGCGCCCAGGCGGCCTTCCCGGACCGGCAGGTCGTGTCCCTGTCGGGGGATGGCGGCTTCACCATGCTGATGGGCGACCTGTTGTCGGCCAAGCAGCTCGGCTTGCCGATCAAGGTCGTCGTGTTCAACAACGGGGCGCTCGGCTTCATCGAGCTGGAGCAGAAATCGTCGGGGTTCCTCGACGCGGGAACCGGCCTCGACAACCCGGACTTCGCCGCCATGGCGAACGCGGCCGGCATCCACGGCGTGCGCATCGACGACCCGGCCGACGTGGAGTCGAAGCTGGCCGAGGCGCTGGCTCATCCCGGCCCGGTGCTGATCGACGCCGTGGTCAACCGGATGGAGCTGGCCATGCCGCCGAAGGTGACGGCCGAGATGGCGAAGGGCTTCACGCTCTACATGCTCAAGGCGGTGATGAGCGGGCGCGGCGACGAGGTGGTCGAACTCGCCCGCTCCAACCTCTTGCGATGACGCCGGCTCCCCGATCGACGAGGACGCATCATGACGCATGACTCGAGTGGCGGATGGACGGAGCTGGCTGCTCCCTGGCTCCAAGGTGTCGAGGCCGCGACGGAAGCGTTCCGGCTCCGGACAGGTCCGCCGACCCCGTTCGCGACGCCCAACACGGTGGCGCTTGATCTCAAGACCATGCGCCTGCGGGACTATTCCACAGAGGGCAGCGGCGTTCCGATCATTGTTCACGCCCCATTCGCCGGACATGATTCAGTCATCGCCGATTTCCACGAACGGCAGAGCCTGATGGGCTGCTTGAAGCACCATGCGGCTGGCCGGCTGTTCCTGACTGACTGGAAGTCGGGCTGCCCCGAAACACGGGACTTCGGCATCGACGAATACCTAGCCGAACTGCTGGTGGCGATGGACCATGCGATGAGTCAAACAGGCGTCGGCCGCGCGCACCTGGTCGGACTGTGCCAGGGCGGCTGGGCCTGCGCCATGCTGGCTGCCCGGTTCCCCGACAAGGTGGCCTCGCTCGTGCTGGCAGGCGCGCCGCTTGACCTTTCAGCGGGTGACGGTCCGATCAAGAAGGCGGTGCAAACCCTCCCGCAGGCCTTTTACGAGCAGCTCGTGGCATTGGGGGGCGGCTACCTGCGGGGCGCCACCATGCTGCAGGGCTTCAAGAACATGCACCCGTTCGAGCAGTATGCGGAAAAATACGTCCACCTGTACGAGCACGTGAACGAGCCTGACTTCCGGGAGCGGATCGAGCGGTTTGCCGGGTGGTTCGAGCACCCGATCGACCTGCCAGGTCGCTGGTACCTGCAGGCCGTACGCGAACTTTTCCGCGGCAACCGCTTCTTCGACGGCTCCTTTGTCGGACTCGGCCAGACACTTTCGGTCGCGGACATAAGCTGCCCGACGTACCTCCTGGCAGGCGAGGACGACGACATCACGCCGCCGATCCAGGTCCACAACGCCCGTGGCCGCATATCTGCCCCGCCCGGCAGCATCGAAAGCAAGACGGTGCCAGGCGGCCACGTCGGCCTGTTCATGTCTCATCGCACGGTCGGCGACACCTGGCCCGGCATCGCCGAGTGGATACGCTGCAACGACCTCACCGCAAAAGGACAGTGACGATGCCGACAAGCGCCATCGACTCCCTCATCTTCCGCAACATCTTCGGCAGCGCCGAGATGCGCGAGGTGTGGTCGGACGAGTTCCGCACCCAGAAGTACCTCGACTGGGAGGCCGCCCTGGCCCGCGCGCAAGCGTCATTGGGCATCATCTCGAAGGAAGCCGCAGCCGAGATCACCCGCGTCTGCAAGGTCGAGAACATCGACTTCGAGCGCTACGCGGAGGAGACGCTCACCATCGGCTATCCCGTGCTCGGCATCGTCCACCAGATCGCCCACCTGTGCCAGGGCGACGCCGGCAAGTATTGCCACTGGGGCGCCACCACGCAGGACATAACCGACAGCGCCACGATCCTTCAGATCAAGGCGTCGTTCGACATCATCGCCCGCGAGCTGGACCGCGCCATCGCGGCGGCGGCCAAGCTGGCGCGGGAGCACCGCGAGACACCCATGGCCGGGCGCTCGAACCTGCAGCAGGCCGTGCCGATGACCTTCGGCTTCAAGATGGCACGCCTGCTCGCCACCCTGCTGCGGCACAAGCAGCGCCTGGCCGAGATGCGCCCGCGCATCGAGGTGTTCGAGTTCGGCGCCGCCGTCGGCACCCTCGCCTCCCTCGGCGACAAGGGGCTGGACGTGCAGGTGGCGCTCGCCCGCGAGATCGGCCTGGCGCAGCCCGAGATCGCCTGGCACACCGAGCGTGACCGCATCGCCGAGGCTGGCTGCTTCCTCGGCCTGCTGACGGGCACGCTGGCCAAGTTCGCCACCGACCTCAAGCTGATGATGCAGACGGAGGTGGGCGAGGCGAGCGAGCCTTACATCGCCAACCGCGGCTCGTCCTCGACCATGCCGCAGAAGCGCAACCCGATCTCGTGCTGCTACATCCACGCCTGCGCCGCTTCCGTCCGGCAGGGCGTGGCGGCGCTGCTGGACGCCATGGTGGAGGACCATGAGCGCGCCACCGGCCCGTGGGAGATCGAGTGGATCACCCTGCCGGACGTCTTCACGCTGGCCGGCGGCGCGCTGTCGCAGGCGTGCTTCGTGCTGGAAGGCTTGGAGGTCCATGCCGACCGCATGCGCGCCAACCTGGACATGACGCGCGGGCTTGTTGCGTCGGAGGCCGTGATGATGGGCCTCGCCCCCAAGCTCGGCCGCGACAAGGCGCACGACGTGCTGTACGCGATCTGCCACGACCCGGCGATGGGCGAGAAGAGCCTGACGGACCTGCTGCTCGCCCGCAAGGACGTGATGGCGGAGCTGTCCGAGGACGAGATCCGCAAGCTGACCAACCCGGAAAGCTACCTCGGCCTGTCCGCGGCGATGGTCGATCGCGTGCTCCGGTCCGTCGGCTGACGTGGCGACGCTTGACCGAAGCGCACGAGCCGTTGGCGGCCAGCCATGATGGACGTGATCCTGGGAGCCTTGCTTCCGGTGATCGTCACCTTGGCGCTCGGCATGCTGGCCGGGTGGCGGCGGGACGAGGACACGAAGGCGGCGGAGGCGCTGAACCGGATGGTCCTGGTCTACGCCCTGCCGCTGGCCTTGTTCGCCGGCACGATCACCGTCTCCCGGCAGGAGCTGGTCAGCCAGTGGCCGCTCCTGCTCGCCTTGCTGGCGGGCACCGTGCTGCCGTTCCTCGCCGCGTTTCTCGTGGGCCGCACCCTGGTCGGGCGTACCATGCAGGCCGCGGCGCTCCAGGCAATGGCGTTCGGGTTCCCGGCCATCGCTTTCACCGGCATCCCGATCCTGACGCCGCTGATCGGCGGCAAGGCCACCATCGTGGTCGACGTTGCCGGGCTGACTGGCAACATCGTCATCCTGCCCGCAACGCTCGTGCTGCTCTCCTATGCCAGGGAGAAGGGGCGCTCCGGTTCGGGCAAGCCATGCGGAGGCCGGCAACAGGCCTCGGTGGCCGCATTGGCCACCAAGTCGCTTCGCCACGCCTTCAGCCAGCCTGTGGTGCTGGCGCCGCTGTTCGCCGTCGCGTTCGTGTTCACCGACATCCACCTGCCCGGCGTCGTCACGGGCAGCTTCAAGCTGCTGGGCAGCACGGTCGGCGGCATCTCGCTGTTCGCGAGCGGCATCATCCTGCAATCCCAGTCGCCCCGCTTCTCGCTATCGGCGGCGGTGTCCACGCTGGCGCGCCTGCTGGTCATCCCGGGTCTCGCCTACCTGGCGCTGACCGCCATCGGGCAGGACGGCGACCTGCGCAAGATGACGGTGCTGGCGCTCGGCCTCGCGGCGGCGCCGATGCAGGTCATCCTGTCCACCCGGTACGATTGCGACAAGGAGGAGAACGCGTCGGTGCTGCTTTACAGCAACGTGCTCAGCATACCGTCGCTCGCATTCCTGATCTGGCTGACCGGATGACCCGCAGGCCGCCATGCCTCCAAGTCCTGAAGGAAGAGACATGCCCGTGAACTCGAAGTACTGCGTGCCCATCCTGGCCGCGCTCGCGGCCGCGCCGATCCATGCCCAAGCGGCGGATGTCGTCGTCATGATCTCCGGCGGCTTCAAGTCCACCTACGAGGCCTTGTCCCCGGCGTTCGAGCAGAAGACGGGCAGCAAGCTCGTCACCGTCCCCGGCCCATCGGAGGGAACGACCCGCGACGCGATCCCGAACCGCCTGGCCCGGGGTGAGCCGGACGACGTGCTGGTCATGGTCGGCACCGCGTTGGACGAGCTGGCCAAGCAGGGCCAGACCGTCCCGGGCAGCGAGGTCAACATCGCCCTGTCGCCCATCGGCATGGCCGTGCGCGCCGGCTCGCCCGTGCCGGACATCTCCACGGTCGCGAAGCTTCGCCAGGTGCTGCTGGACGCCAAGTCCGTTGCCTACTCCGACAGCGCGAGCGGCGTCTACATCCAAGGCGCCTTGTTCAAGAAGCTCGGCATCGAGCAGCAGATGCAGGGCAAGGCGCACAAGATCCAGGCGACGCCGGTGGGCGAGATCGTGGCCCAGGGAAAGGCCGAGATCGGGTTCCAGGAGGTGGCCGAGCTGCTGCCGGTCGAGGGGATCGCCTTCGCTGGCCGCCTGCCGCAAGAGGTGGAGCTGTTCACCCGCTACTCAGCCGCGGTCGCCAAGCGGTCCAAACAGCCGGACCTGGCGAGGCAACTGGTCCAGCACATCTCGTCTCCCGGCGTCCAGCCCACGCTGGAGAAGATGGGGTTGCAGCCGCCGCAGCGGTGAACCGGGCAGGAGACGAAGAATGGCATCCCTTGCCTGCGACATACCGGCCTCGTTCCTTGAGGAGCTGACGCGCCGCGCCGGCGCGAGCGGCGGCAGCGTGTCCTCGCTGGTGAGCGAAGCTCTCGCCGGCTACTTGGATGCGCCGCTTCACACCTTGTTCCAGGTGTCCACCTCCGGATCGCTCGTTGAGGGCGTCTACGCGCAGGCCGTCACGTGCGCGAAGATCTTGGAGCATGGCGACTTCGGTCTCGGCACCTTCACGGGCCTGGACGGCGAGATGGTCGTGTTGGACGGTGCGATCTACCGCGTGCGGGGCAGCGGCAAGGTGTCGCGAGCGGCGCCGGACGCCGGCGCGCCGTTCGCCGTCGTGACCCGCTTCTCGCCGTCAGCGGACGGCCCGGCCGGAGCTGTCGTCTCTTTTGAGGGGCTGGAACGCCTTTGCGACGGGCACAGGCGCTCCGACAACCTGTTCTACGCCTTCCGCCTCGACGGCGTGTTCGCCCATGTCCGCACCCGGGCGGTCAGCCCGCCGCCGGATCACGGCCGCCTGCTCGATGCAGCCAAATCCCAGCAGGAGTTCGACTTCCGCAACGCGGCCGGAACGCTGGTGGGCATTTACTCGCCCGCTTTCTCCGGCGCGTTCAGCATCCCGGGTTACCATTTTCATTTCCTGTCGGATGACCGAACGCAGGGCGGCCACGTCCTGGATGTCGCGGCGACCTCGCTCCGCCTGCAGGTGGAGGAGCTGAATGGGTTCCACCTTGCCCTGCCCGAAACCGAGACCTTCCTCCGCGCGGACCTCAGCAAGGATGCGTCCGCCGACCTGAAGCAAGCCGAAGGCTGACAGGAGTTTCAACCATGCCGGAAAATCCGAACACCCCCCTGAAGAATGGCGCCGACGTCGTCGTCCGCACGCTGGAAGCGCGAGGCGTCAGATACGCGTTCGGCATCCCGGGCGCGAAGATCGACGCCGTGTTCAACGCGCTCGTGGACTCCCGCATCAAAACGGTCGTCTGCCGGCACGAGCAGAACGCCGCGTTCATCGCCGGCGGCATCGGGCGCATGACCGGCAAGGCCGGGGTCGCCCTCGCGACATCCGGACCGGGCGTGTCGAACCTCGTCACCGGGCTTGCGACCGCGAACGCGGAAGGCGATCCCATGGTGGCGCTCGGCGGCGCGGTCGCGACCGGCGAGTCGCTCAAGCGCATTCACCAGACGATGGACTCGGTCTCGATCTGCCGGCCGGTCACCAAGTTCAGCGCCGCCGTCAGCGGGCCGGAGGCGGTCGCCGAGGTCGTCAGCAACGCCTTCCGCGCCGCAGAAGGCGGACGGCCGGGTGCTGCGTTCGTGAGCCTGCCCATGGACGTCATGTCGGCCCCGGCCCACGCCAAGCTGTTGACGCTTCCCGCTTTCTCCGGCTGCGGCCCGGCAACGCCGGACGGCATCAAGGAGGCGGCCAGGCTCATCTCTGCTGCGAAGACGCCGGTCGTGCTGCTCGGCCAGCAAGCCAGCAAGCCAGCCATCGCCGATGCCGTGCGGGATTTCCTGGGCCGCAACAGCTTGGCCGTGGTCGGCACGTTTCAATCCGCAGGCGCGGTCAGCGCCCATCTGCTGGAAAGCTTCGGCGGCCGCGTGGGCCAGTTGGCGAACCAGCCGGCAGACCGGCTGCTCGCCGCGGCCGACCTGGTGGTGACTGTCGGCTACGATCCCGTGGAGTATTGGCCGTCGCTGTGGAACAAGGTGGACCGCACGATCATCCATGTGGACGTCAAGGAGGCCGACCTTGACACCTATTACTGCCCCACGGTCGAGCTGACAGGAGACATGGGCCAGACGCTCGCGGCGTTGACGCCTCTTGTGGTGCGCGGGGGCAAATCAGCCATGGCGGGCCACATCCTCCAGGCAATCGTCGCCGAGCGGGAGCATCTTGCCGAGCAGGCCCGGCAGAAGACCGGGACGCCGATACACCCCATGCGGCTGGTTGCCGAGCTGCAGGCGATCCTTGAACCGGACGTGACGCTCTGCCTTGACATGGGATCGTTTCATCTCTGGCTCGCCCGGCATCTCTACAGCTTCCGCGCTCGCCAGATCCTCATCAGCAACGGCCAGCAAACCCTGGGTGTCGCCCTGCCCTGGGCTATCGCTGCCTCGCTCGTCCGGCCGCATGAGAAAGTCATCTCCATCTCGGGTGACGGCGGCTTCCTGTATTCCGCGATGGAACTGGAAACGGCGGTCCGGCTCAAGGCGCATATCGTCCACATGGTTTGGATCGACGGCGCTTACGACATGGTGGCCGTCCAGGAGGAACAGAAGTACGGCCGCCGGTCGGGCGTGGCATTCGGCCCGGTGGATCCGGTCAAGTACGCTGAAGCGTTCGGGGCCACCGGCTTCATGATCCGCAATCCGGACGAGATCGCCTCGGTGCTGAAACGGGCCATGGACGTGCAAGGCCCCGTCATCATCGGCGTCCACGTCGATTACGGCGACAACCCCACGCTGTTCGAGCACGTGGACCAGAACAGCATCCAATAGACCCTGAACCAGCGCCTTTGCCACCAGGGGCCGTTTCGGGTCAGGCAAGGGCTGTGATGCGGGTGCGCGTCCAGGTCGAAGCGTCCATCTCAGCCCGTGCGCAGTGGCGCGACGCGCCTTGGATCATGCCGGCCACCTCCGACGAGGAGGGAGACCTCAGCTGCGAGTGGATGCCCAGCGCCTTGCGCTCGACGTGCCGGCAGGTCATGGCCCCGCGCCCGCCGCAGCGCACATGCCACCGCGCGGTCAGGTCCCGGTTCGGGACGCCGAAGCGCTTGCTGCCGGACGCGCAGAGCGGCATCAGCCGCCTTCGATGGCCTCGCGCAGTCGAGAAGGTGTGACCAGGAGTCATAGGACAACAACCTTCCTTTCTGCGCGTCCCGCCCCGCCCCAACTGGTCCCTCAGTCGCGCCCCAGAAGGGCGCCGTGCATGGAGACCATGATGTTGGACCAAATCACCGACGCCACCTCGAACGCGATCTCACGCAACCCCGCAACGGGTGCGTTGATCAAGATGTATCCCTTCCAAACCGCCGACGACATCGAGCGCGTGCTCGCAGCGAACAAGGCCGCCTCCGAGCGATGGCGCGCGACGCCGCTGGCGGATCGGGCAGCGCTCTACGGGCGGCTTGCCTCCACGCTCCGTGACCGGTCGGAGGCGCTGGCGATGCTTGCCACCAGCGAGATGGGCAAGACGATCGGCGCGGCGCGGGCCGAAGTCGAGAAATGCGCCGCCACGATCGCATGGATCGGCGAGCATGGCCCCGCCATCCTCGCCGACGAACCCGTCAGGACCGAGACCGAGGATCGCGCCTATGTCTCGTTCCTGCCGATCGGGACGGTCCTGGGGGTGATGCCGTGGAACTTCGCCTTCTGGCAGGCGATCCGCGCGGCAGGCCCTATCATGCTGTCGGGCAACGGCTTCCTGCTCAAGCACGCGCCCAACGTCATGGGGTGCGCCTACGCGCTGCGCGACGCCTATGAGGCGAGCGGTTTCCCGGAGCACCTGTTCGCGATCCTCAACGCCGGCAACGACGCGGTCACGGCCGTGATCGAGGACCCGCGAATCGCCGCCGTCACGGTGACAGGCAGCATGCGGGCGGGTTCCGCCGTCGCGGCGACCGCGGGCCGCGCGATGAAGAGGAGCCTGCTCGAACTCGGTGGCGCCGACGCTTACATCGTGCTGGCCGATGCCGACATCGACAAGGCGGTCGAGGTCGGGATCGTGGCGCGCTTCCAGAATGCGGGACAGGTCTGCCTCGCCGCCAAGCGCTTCATCCTGGAGCGGCCGATCGCCGAGGCGTTCACGCGCAAGTACGTCGAAGCCGTCCGCAAGGTGAAGGCCGGCGATCCGCTTGACCCTGCCACCACCATTGGCCCGATCGCACGCGACGACCTGCGGGACGGCATCCACGACCAGGTCCAGCGGTCGATCGCAGCGGGCGCTGCGCTGCTTCTCGGCGGCGAAAGGGTCGACGGTCCCGGCTTCTTCTACCAGCCCACCGTGCTGGCGGACGTGCGGCCGGGCATGGCGGCGTTCGACGAGGAGGTGTTCGGGCCGGTCGCAGCGCTCATCGTCGCCGAAGACGCCGACGACGCGATCAGGCTGGCCAACGCGAGCGACTACGGGCTCAGCAGCAACGTCTGGACAAACGACCTCGACAAGGCGCGCACGCTGGCGCGGCGCATCGAGGCGGGCGGCGTCTTCATCAACGGCTTCACCGCCTCCAACGCGCGCATCCCGGTCGGCGGCGTCAAGAAGAGCGGCTACGGCCGCGAGCTGTCGCACTTCGGCCTGCGCGAGTTCACCAATGCGCAGGCGGTCTGGGAGACGGTTGGCTGACCGGCTTGTTCCTGCATCAAAGGCAAAGACACCATGGCAAACACCTTTCACAGGCTAGGCTTCGTCGGCTTCGGCGCGATGCCCCGGCGGATGGCGGCCCGGTTGCGCGACGCATCGTATTCCGTGACCGCGTACGACAACGCCCATGATGGCGGCGACATCGACGGCTTTGCGCTGACTGACAGCCCCGCATCGCTCGCAGGGCAGGTCGACGCGATCCTGGTCGCCGTCCCCAACGATGCCGCACTCCACCAGTCGATGATCGCACCGGGCGGCGCGCTGGAGGGCGCGCGCGAAGGGCAGTTGCTCATCAACTTCAGCACCGTCTCGCCTGCTGCCTCCAAGGCGCTCGCCGAGGCCGCGAGCGCGAAGAAGGTCGGCTACGTCGAGGCGCCCATGTCCGGCAGCACGCCCGAAGCGGAATCGGGCAAGCTCGTGTTCCTCGCGGGCGGCTCCGACGCTGACGTGACGGCGGCAACGCCGATCCTCGGGATCGTTGGGCGCAAGACCGTCCATGTCGGCTCCGTCGGTGACGGCGCGGTGACCAAGCTTGTCATCAACGGCATCATGGCGCTCGGCACCGCGGCGCTGGCGGAAGGCCTCGCCTACGGCGCCCGCGCCGGGCTCAACCGCGACATCCTGATCGATGTCCTTTCCGACCTCATCCTCGTGTCCGAGCATCACAAGCGCAAGCTGGAGATGGCGAAGGCGGGAAGCTATCCACCGCAGTTCCCGACCAGGTTGATGTCCAAGGACATGGGCCTGCTGCTCGCAGACGCGCGCGAGCGCGGCGTGTCGATGCCGAGCATGGCCGCAGCGGCGCAGATGTACGCCTACGCGGGCAGGGTTCACCCGGACGACGACTATGCCTCCGCGATCGCCGCCATGGAGGCGCTGGCGCGGGCCTGAGCCGATCATCATCATGGCCGGTGCGGCGGTGATCGACCAGGCGCGCCATGTGGTTCTTGGCACGGCCGCCGCGCCGGACGCGATGGTCACGCCGCGGCTGTCGCAAGGCAACGTGCAAGGTTGCAGCCTGGGCGGTGCCGGCGATCCGGATGGCGGCAGCCAGGTGGCGGCGTGGTCGGGGTCGGCGATCATGCAGGGTCCTGGCGCTGGTGAGCGGTTGGGGTCGCGTTCCAGCTTAGCCGCATGGACGCGGCATCCGAAACCCAAGAGGCTGAGCCTGTCCTGGGCGAGCGGCGCTTTGCTGCATCCTAGCTGCGCCAGCGATAACGGATTTCATCCCTCGTCCTGACACAGCCTAAAGGTCGAGCTGTTGCATAAGGAGCAGCGTGTCGGAGTTGACCTAGTATTCGGCCAGCAGGCCATTGGCCACGCGGAGGACGTCGGTGCCGGTGAAGTTTACCTTGCGTCCGACCGCAGCGTCTGAAGCGCCCGGCAACCCACTCGAGTAGGCGCCGCACGCCCGCCAGCGGACTACGAGATGGTCGGCATCGGCGATGGGACCGACTTCAAAGCTGAAAGCCAGGCCCGTTGTCATGGCGTGCATACCGCTGATCCACCAGCCGAGCGCCGCCCGGCCCCCTCCAACGCGCTGCCGCTGGTCCCACCCATCAGCGCGGCATGGACGACGAAATCCTCGGCGATAATGGCGTCCAGTTGCGTCAAGTCACCGTTCCGGAGCTTGCGCCAAGCCTCAGCCAGGGCAGCGTTCAAGGTGCTGGTCATAACTTCTATTGCCTCTAATTGGGAATGCGCGCGGCGGGCCCTCAAACTCGGCCTGGCAAGCCGGCGAACGACCGGGCCATCGCCGGGGCGCCCACCTCGAACGGCGTCACGTCGGACCAGAAGCGCCTCTTGAACTTGCTGGCATCTATCACGTAGGGACGGTCCCAGGTGAAGCCGACATCGGCGACCTCTTTCATCAGGCGTGAGAACAGGCCAAACAGCGGCAGCAGCCAGAGCGGAACGGTCGTCACCCTTAGCGGGACGCCGATCGCGTCGGCGCCGAGCTGGAGGATATTGCGCGGCGTGCGAGTCGGCGCGCAGGGCATGTTCCAGGCCTGCCCGAACGCGTCGTCAGGCGCGTCGAGCAGCGTCACCGCGGCCCGGGCAACGTCGGGAACATAGGCGAAGTCGTGCGGCGTGTCGGGCGAGGCGAGAAGCATGGCGGACTTGCCGCTTGCGACCCGGCCGAAGCCGGTGGCGCCAACATGCGACACGGACACGCCCGGCCCGTAGAAGTCCGGGCAGCGAAGCGCCGCCATGCGGACCCGGCCCCTTGCAGCCATCCAGATGCGCGTCACCTCCGCCAGGATCGCCGGCTTGTCGCCAGCCGAGCTGAGCGGCATGTCCTCGCGCCGTGGCTCATGCTGCGGGCCGAGCTGGTACAAGTTGTCAATGAACACGATCCGCGCGCCAGCCTCCGCGCACGCCTCGACGACGTTGGTCATGGCAGTCGGCCAGGCCGTGCGCCACACCCGCGCGTCATAGGGGAAGCTGACTGCCAGCAGGACCTGCGCCGTGCCTTTGACCGCGCCTCGCACCGCATCCTGTTCAAGGACGTCGCATGCCGCGAAGCTGGCGCCTGCCGGGAGGTCTGTCGGCCGGGTGCGCTGCGCGATGCGGACCATGTCTCCCCGGTCCAGCAAGGTCTTGGTGACCATGCGGCCTACGGTGCCATATCCGAAAACGACGGTAACTACACTCATGGTGCGCTCCTTGTGCGGCTATGCGCGCTTGCGCTGGCTTCCTGGCGTGCCGGGCTGGTCTGGTGCCCGACGAGGCTAAGATTGCAGGGATGGAGGTGAAAGCAAATTGCGGAAACCAGTGCAACTGCTATACGGAAATAGATGAACTCTGATCCCGATTGGAGCCTATACCGCACCTTTCTGGCAGTCGTTGAGGCGCGCTCGCTATCGGCTGCGGCGCGACGGCTTGGGCTGACCCAGCCGACTGTCGCCCGTCACATCGGTGCACTGGAGCAGGCGGTCGGCGCAGACCTGTTCTTGCGCTCCCAACGCGGCCTGATCCCGACCGAGATGGCGCTGGACCTCAAGCCCTACGCCGAGACTTTGGCCTCAACTACGGCTGCGTTGCTGCGGACCGCGAGCGGCCGGGCCGGCGAAGTGCGCGGCAGCGTACGGGTCAGCGCCAGCGAGGTAGTCGGCGTCGAGCACCTGCCGCTGATCCTGGCGCGCCTGCGCCGGCGGCACCCTGGCTTGGTCATCGAATTGGTCCTGTCCAACGCGGTGGAGGACTTGCTGCAGCAGGAAGCCGACATCGCCGTGCGCATGGTCCAGCCCGTCCAGGAGGCGCTGATCGCCCGACGCCTGCCGCCGATCGCGTTAGGGCTGCACGCCCATCGCAGCTACCTCGAATGGCGTGGAGCGCCAGCGTCGGTGAAGCACCTTGCTGGCCATGACCTGATCGGATTTGACCGGGAGACTCCGGCGATCCGCGCCATCGTCGAGCGCTTTCCCGCACTCGACCGTTCCGCCTTTGCCCTGCGCGCTGACAGTGACCTCGGGCAGCTCGCGGCGATTCGAGCCGGGCTAGGCATTGGCATGTGCCAGGTGGCGGTGGCTCGCCGCGATCCGAACCTCCTGCGCGTTCTCGCGGATGCAGTTGGCATCAATCTCGGCCTTTGGATCGCCATGCACGAGAACCTTAAAGCCAGCGCACGCTGCCGGGCGGTATTCGACGCACTGGCGGAAGGATTGGCCTCGTTGTAGTCCGCTCAAGCCTTTGTCTGTTGAGAATGCAGGACCACCGCGTGCCTCGGCTACAGCAGCACCAGATCGTCCCGGTGCACCGCTTCGTCCCGCCCCCGCCACCCCAGCAGCGCCTCGATC
>CAXTNC010000010.1:16550-31862 GCA_964245495.1 uncultured Acetobacteraceae bacterium | reverse complement strand
CGGCGACTTGCCGGGCGCCGTGTCCGGCGACTTGCCGGGCGCCGTGTCCGGCGACTTGCCGGGCGCCGTGTCCGGCGACGCGCTCAAGCGCCGCTCGGTGCACGGGGTGGCCGCCACCCTGTTCGGGCAGGTGCTGCGCTTCGCCCTGCAGTTCGGCGCGCAGCTGGCGCTGGCGCGGCTGCTGCCGCCGGCGGAGTTCGGGCTGATCGCGATGATCGGGCCGCTGCTGAACTTCGTGTGGATCTTCAACGAGCTTGGCCTGTCGCAGGCGACGGTGCAGCGCGCCACCATCAGCCAGCAGCAGCTGTCCAACCTGTTCTGGGTCAACGCCGCCGTCAGCACGGCGCTCGCCGGGCTGACCTGCCTCGCCGCCCCGCTGATCGCCTGGTTCTACGGCGAGCCGCGCTTGTTCGCCATCACGCTGTGGCTTTCGGCCCTGCTGGTCGTGGGCGGCCTGGGCGCGCAGCAGATCGCCCTGCTCAACCGCCACATGCGCTTCATCCCGCTCGCCACCATCGACGTCGCCTGCACCGCCGTGTCCGTGGCGGTCGGCATCGCCGCCGCCTGGGCCGGGTGCGGCTACTGGTCCCTGGTGCTGATGCAGGCGGCCAACGGGCTGACCATCCTGGCCATGGCGTGGAGCTGGTCGCGCTGGTGGCCTTCCCTGCCGCGGCGCCACGTCGGCACCATGTCGCTGCTGCGTTTCGGCGGCCACATGACCGGCTTCAACCTGATCGGCTTCATAGGCTCCAACCTGGACATGGTGCTGATCGGCAAGTTCGGCGACCGCGTGGCGCTCGGGCTGTACGACCGGGCCTACAAGCTGATCGCCTCGCCCATGGGCGCCATCAGCCTGCCGGTCTCGCGCGTGGCCGACAGCCTGCTGGCCCGGCTGCAAGCAACGCCCGACCGCTACCGCCGGGCGTTCCTGCTGATGCTGCAGTCGCTGCTGCTGATCACCGTGCCCGCCGTTTCCTTCATCGCCGCCACCTCCGCAACGCTGGTGCCGTTCCTGCTCGGCCCGGCCTGGGCCGCCGCGGCGCCGATCGCGGCGGCCATCGCCGTCGCCACCGGGTTCGCCCCGCTCAGCCTGTCCGCCTCGTGGCTGTTCGTGAGCCAGGGGCGCACCGCCGAGCAGCTGCGCTTCGCCGCCGGCCGCACCGCGCTCCTCGTGGCGGCGGTGCTGGCGGGGCTGCCATGGGGGGCGCTCGGCGTCGCCCGGTCCTATGCGGCGTTCGGCCTGGTCATGCACGGCCTGCCGCTCTGGGGCGCCACCCGGCGCGGCCTGGTCCAAGGCAACGACGTGGTCCGGGCCGCCTTTCCGTTCGCCGCGGCCGCCGCGGCGGCCTGGCTGGCCGCCTCCGCGACGGGCGCGGGCTTGGCCGAGGCCCTGCCGGCCGCCTCGCGCCTGGCCCTGTGCGCGGCCTCGGCCTACCTCGCCTGCGCGGCCACCATCGCCTGCTTCCCGGCCGGCCTGCGGCTGCTGCGGGAGCTGTGGAGCCTGGGCTTCGCGCCCCGCTCGATCGCCGCCCGCTTCCGCGCCTGACGCCCCTGCCGCCGCAGCGCCAGGCCGGCCACGCTCAGAACCGCCGCTGGAACACCTTGATCACGTCCCCCGGCGCGATGAAGGAGCTGGGCACGATCTTGCCTTCCACCGCCTTGTGCTGGTCGCTGGTGCGGACCACGCCCGCATAGTCCTGCACGCCGCGGAAGGTGAAGCCGCCCGCGACCGCCACGGTGGTCAGCATCGTCATGCCGGGCTGATAGGGGTACTGGCCGGGCCGGGCCACCTCGCCCAGCACGAAGATCGGCCGGTAGGCCAGCACCTCGACGCTCACGGACGGGTCGCTCAGCACCTTGCGGGACCGCAGCTCGCCGGCGATCCTTTGGTCGAGCTGCTGGGTCGTGAGGCCGGTCGCGGTCACGCTGCCGAGCAGGGGCAGCGCGATCTGGCCCTGCTCGTCGACCCGGAACTCGCCGGTGAGCTGGTCCTCGCCGAAGGTGATGATGCGCACCTGGTCGCCGCTGCCGAGCTGGTAGCGCGGGGCGTCATACTGGGGCAGCAGCGGCAGGTTGGCGCCGGGCGCGCAGGCGGCCAGCCACAGGCAGCAGGCCAAGGGCACGGCCAGGCGACGCGTCGTGGGATGCAGGGGGCGTGTCACGGGCAGGGACCTTTTCTCTTTGATGCGTCGTCGTCAGCGCACGGCCGGGCGAGGGGCAGCATGGCCGGCGTGACCCGGTGCGTGAAGGATGGCATCCCTTATCACGGCTCCGGCATCGCCGTCATCGCGGGCCGGGACGCCCGGCCCCGGCATGACGGGGCCGCGCGGCGAGGCGGCGGCCAGGCGTTCCCGGAGGGCGCCGTCCGCCACCAGGGCCTCCAGGCCCGCCCGGTCCAGGATGCGGACGCGGCCGCGGCTGGTGCGGACCAGCCCTTCCTCCTGCAACGCCGCCGCGGCGACCGTCACCCCGGAGCGGCGCACGCCGAGCAGCGCCGACAGCGCCTCGTGCGTGACGGGGAGGTCGTCCCCGTCCACGCGCTCGTGCGCCATAAGCAGCCAGTGCACGCAGCGCTCGCGAAGCGTGCGGCTGGCGTTCCAGGCCGCGGCCTGCATGACCTGGCGCGTGAGGGACTGAACGAACCGCATGGCGGCGTCGCGCACCGCCGGGCTTGCGTCCATGATGCGGCGCAGGTGGGCGACCGGGATCCGCAACGCGCCTCCCGGAACCTGCATGACGGCCCTGGCGCAGGGCGGCGAAGCGCCGTCGAGCAGCGCCAGCCCGCCGACCATGCCTTCGCGCCCGATCATGGCCACTTGCACGGCCGCCTTGTCGGCATCGGCCTGCGCCAGCAAGGTCGCGATGCCGTTCTCGATGAAGAAGACGTGCTCAGCCGCCTGGCCGCGCTCGATCAGCACCTGCCCGCGGACCAGCCGCACGGGGGCAAGGTGCCGGCACAGCTGGTCCAGCTCCGCCATGGGCAACCCGGCGAGCAGCCGGTTGGCAATGGCGGGGGCGAATACCGTCCTCATGTCGATCGTCTCACCCCTTGAGGGACACGGCGCGGTCATTTCCGGATCGGCAGCCTCGGCGTCACTGCAGCCGGTCGCGATGCAGGATCGCTGCCAGCCCGGCTTGCTCCTCGGCCTCGTCCTTCACCGGCGTCAGCAGCCCGGGAACCGCCGCTTCGGGCGCCAGGGCCGTGTCGTACGCGTAAGTCTCGGCAGCGATGGACCGGCCGGACCACCACCTAAGATCAAGCTCCGGACGATAAAGCGTCTGGGTTCCTGAAGCGTTAAGGCCCGGCGGCGGCGCGTTCATCTGCATCCAGCCGACCACCAGCAGCTTCTTTCCCGCCGGCAGATCAAGCGCCCGCAGGCAAGGCTGGCCGAGGACGCGCCACGTCACCGGCTCGTGCTGGGTCGGCAGCATCGGGATGTGGGCGCGCAGGTGGAGCATCCGTTCGCCGCCGCGCGCGAACAGCTCGCCGATCTCGCGGCAGGCGGCCGGCAGCGTGTCCCCGCCGGCCCCCCGCGGGACGGCGGCGAAGCCCTGCCCGCGCAGGGTGAGGTCAACCATGCGGTCCGGCGTCCAGTAGGTGGACACCACCACGCCCGGAGCGCCCGCCGCAGATGCGGCCCCGGCAGCCGCCTCGGCGTCCAGCGCCGCGGCGATCGCGCCTTCTCCGTCTCGCAGCGTGCGGTCCCACCACATGCCGAGCACCGGCGACCAGAACCGGCCGACGAAGGGGCGCGGCATGTCATGGTCGGTCGAAAGGAAGAACAGCGCGCGCGGCGGGATCAGCACCGGCGGGACGAAGCAGAGCAGGGCCGCGGCGGCCAGAACCGCCGTGCCCAGCCGGCGGCGCGCCGGGCGGGCATGCGCCAGGGCGCGCGCGCCCTCCACCATGAGGATGCCGAAGAAGGGCGAAAGCGGCAGCAGGTAGCGGACTTCCGTCAACATGCGCCCATACGCCAGCCCGTAGAGGACCGGCGCCAGGAGGCAGAGCACGATCTCGCGCCATCGCCGCCGCGCGGCCACGGTCCATGCGCCGGTGGCCAGCAGGATGATTCCAGGCAGGGATATCCCTTTCAGGAACGGGTAGGCGACCCGGCGCCATGGGTCGGTGCGTGCCCAGGCTGCCGTGGCCTGCCGGGTCAGCCCGACGACATCGAAGAAATCGAAGCCGAGCGAGGCGTAGACGAGGATGGGAACGGCAGCCGCGATCGGGACCGCGACGGCGGCGTGGCGGAGCCTTTGCGGCCAGTCCGGATGCTCGAACCACAGCAGGGCCGCGAAGGCGGGGGCGAGCAGGACGGCGTCCGTGCGGCAAGCGACCGCCAGGCCCCACAACGCCGCCGCCAGCGCCGTCATGCCCAGCGGCGGCCGGGTCCAGGCCAGCGCCAGCGCCGTGGTGGACAGGGCTGCCGACAGCACGTTGTCATTGAAGAACCAGGCGGATTCGAACAGCCCGGGAAACAGCAGCGCCGGGATGCAGGCGAGCGCCGGATGCACCTGGTGGCGCTTGACCAGGATCGCCGCGTTCGCCGCCAGCAGCATGGCCAGCGTGGCGAGCATGACGGCCCGGAACGCGGCAGCGCCTGACAGGCCGACCTCCATCAAGGCCGCCAGCACGGCGGACACGCCGAGCCGCGTCGAGAAGAAGAAGTCGTTGTCGAGACGGTAGAGCGGATCGACGCCGCCGTGCCGGCCTTGGAGCAGCGCCTGCGCGTTCATGACGAGCGTGGGCTGAAAGCCCTCGGTGTAGGCTCCCTGCAACGCTGGCGCCATGAACCAGGCGATGGCTGCCAGGGTCGCTGCCGGGATCATGGCATGGAGGACGGCGCCGGGCACGCCCGGGCGCCATTGCACTCTGGTCCGGGCGGATGTCAGGGCCATGGCAATCCGGTTCGATGGGGTTCTTGGGAACGGGCGGTCAGGTTTTCATGACGCCCTCGATCGGTTGCCTACACATCACAGCGTCCAAGACGCGGCAAGCGGAAACTTCCCGGCTGCTCCACAAACCGTCAAATTGTCTAAAAAATTCACCTAATCGTACGACAAGGCACAGATTTACGTCTCTTTTGCCGCAGACTGCTCACAGTTTGACGATCCAGGCCGCTAACTGTTGATGCCTGCCCGCTCAAATCGCTAGCAAGGGAGTGCCGGTTCAGGCTATGGTGCGATGCGGCATGGCAACCACGCTGGTAATTATAACAAAAAATTATCTCAGTTGGGTGAAACGTCTGTCGTCTTGGTCTGAGGCTCGCAACGACATACGGGAATCATGATGTCCGTCGTCACTCCGATCAAGTCACGGTATGGTCGAGACCTCGACAGCGCCGAGCCGGGCGCGGCCCGTGGCCGTTTGTCCACGCCGACGGTGCTTGCCTGGCCGTCCGTCCGCTCCATCCGGTTGCCCCGCCTGGCCTGCGCGGCGGCTTTGGTCCTGGCCGACATGGCGGCGCTTGCCTCCTGCGCCGTCCTTGCCGGGTTGGTCGCGACGGCTTTCGCAGGGCAGCCTGGCTCCTGGCTGCCCGAGGCGGCGGGGATTGACCCCGAACAACGGCAGGCCTTGCTGCTGACGCTCGGCTTGCCGCTGGGGGCCGCGTTGCTGGCCTTCGCGCGGGCCGGCCATTATTGGCGCCGGGTGCCGTTCTGGAGCGCCCTGCGCGACGTGCTGGGCGCCAGCTTCCTCGCCCTGCTGTGCAGCGGCTTCCTGCAATACGCCATGCAGCGGCATGATTCGCGCCTGCTGCTCGGGGTGGCCTGGGCGGCCTTCCCGCTCGCAGCCGTGGTGTCGCGGACGGTCGCCCGGAGCCTGCTGGACCGCGCCGGCCTGTGGCAGCTGCGGGTCGTGATCGTGGGCCAGGCCGACACGGCCAGGCAGGCGGAGCAGGCGCTGATGTCCGAGCCGCGGCTTGGCTACCGGATCGCAGGGACCGTGTGCCCGACCGAACTCGCGCCGCGCGCCGGGTCTTCCTGGGAGGGCGGGCAATGGCGCCTCGTGCTGCGCCGCCACATGGCCGACCTCCTTGTGCTGAGCCTCGACACTTGCGATCCTGAGGCGCGGGCCTTGACCGAATCCCTGGTGCGGGAGCGGGTGCCGTTCGCCGCCATGCCGCGTTTGGGCGGCTTGCCGGTGCTGGGTTTCGAGCAAACCAGCTTCTTCAGCCACGACACGATCATGTTCACGTACCGCAACAACCTGGCCCGCCCCGTTTCACGCGGGGCCAAGCTGGTGTTCGATCTTTGCGCCGCGTCCATCCTGCTGCTGGCCGCTGCGCCGGCGCTGCTCGCCATCGCCGTCGCGGTCAAGCTCGATGGCGGCCCGGTGCTGTTCGCCCACAAGCGCGTTGGCGCCGGCGGGCGGGAGTTCCCGTGCTTCAAGTTCCGCTCCATGGTGACGGATTCCGACGCGGTGCTGCGCCGCCTGCTCGAAAGCGATCCCGCCGCTGCCGGCGAATGGGCTGAAACCCGCAAGCTGCGGCGGGACCCGCGGGTGACCTGGATCGGCAGGCTGCTCCGCACGACCAGCCTGGACGAGCTGCCCCAGCTGCTGAACGTGCTCCGGCTGGAGATGAGCCTGGTCGGCCCCCGCCCCATCGTGCGCTCGGAGATGGCGCGCTACGCCGAGGACATCGCTTTCTACTGCGAGGCGCGCCCCGGCCTTACCGGATTGTGGCAGGTGAGCGGCCGGTCGGACACCAGCTATGCCCACCGCGTGCAGCTCGACACATGGTATGTTAAGAACTGGACGCTATGGCATGACCTGGCGATCCTCGCCAAAACGGTGCCGGCAGTGTTGAAACGGCAGGGTGCTGCTTGATGGGCTGGTTCAACCGCGCGACTCCCGCGCCGATCGTCATCCACGCTCCTCCTCCATCTCCGCGGCCAAGGGTGGCGGCGCCCGGCGAGGCGTTCACGCCGACGCAGCCGAAAACCGGGCGGCACCGCTTGATCGGCCGCGAGCGTGAGCTGGAGCGCATCCTGCAAACCTTGCAGGAGGACCGCGCCCACGTCGTGCTCTACTCCGAGCGCGGCCGCGGCAAGACCTCGCTCGCGAACCGGGTGGTCGAGGCGCTGCGCCGGTCCGGCACGATCGTCGCCCGCCACACCTGCGAAGCCGGCACCACCTTCGACGACCTGATGCGCGGGCTGATGCGCGACCTGCCGCAGTCCCTGCTGGCGGCGCGGGCCGTGCCGGGCCTGCCGGGAGATCGGACCGAGGAGGGTTGCGCCCCGGCGCTGCCGCCAGGCCCGCTCCGCCCGTTGGACATCGTCACCCTGCCGCAGCGGCTGGACTGCCGGTTCCTTGTCTGCGTGGTGGATGAGTTCGACCGGGTGGAGGACCCCGGCACGCGCACCCGCCTGGCGGACCTCATCAAGCAGCTGTCGGACCGCGCGGCGCCGCTGCTGTTCCTGATCGTGGGCGTGTCGGACAACCTTGACCAGATCCTGGGCCAGCATCCTTCCATCCAGCGCGCGGTGCTCGGCGTGCACCTGCCGCTGTTCAGCGACCGCGACGTGGCGATGCTGATCGCGCGCGGCGAGACGGATGCCGGGATCGGGTTCCCGGCCTCCGTGGTGGCGCGCATCACGGTGCTGGCGCGCGGGATGCCCTACATGGCGCAGCTGCTGGGCCTTCGCCTGGCCCAGGCGGCGAAGGCGCGGGGCGATGCGACCGTGCTTGAAGCGGATTTCAACGAGGCGGTCGGGCGGCTGATCGAGGACGCCGGGCCGCGCGTGGTGGCGCTCTACGCCGCCCTCACCTCCCATGGGCGCGACGCCGAGATGGCGCTGGCCCTGCGCCGCATCGCGAGCGCGCCGCAGGACCCTTGGGGCCGGCTCGCGGTGGCGCAGGCTGCGGATGGCAGCGCGACCGTCGGGGGCCGGCAGATTTCCGCCCCGTGCTGGGAGCGGCTGAAGCAAGCCCACCTGCTGCAGCCTGCCGTGCACGGCTCGGACCTGTTCGTGTTCGCCGAGCGCGGGCTGATGCACCACGCCTTGCTGCTGGCTGCGCGGGACGCCGCCGGCTCCGACGCGCCGCCGGGCTTGCTGACGGACGTGGCGGGGGAGCCGCGGCCGGTTTCTGCACGGCCACGCCTGGCTTCGCTGTCGCACCGCTGAAGCCGCATCCGGAGAAGCGCCATGGACACCTATGTGTCTTCCCAGCCCGGCGGCATGAACGGTTTCGTGCAGTCGGACACCACGCTGCTGCTCAACCAGCTCACCCAGCTGCTGCGGCGCTTCGTGTGGCTGATCGCGCTGTGCGCCGTGCTGGCGGCGGCGGCGGCCTACATCTATTCGCACAGCCTGCCGAGAACCTTCACGGCCAGCGCGCTGATGGCGGTGGAAGGCGACCATTTCGCGATTCCCGAACTCAGCGGCGCGTTGCGGGACGACAACTCGCCCGATCCGATGCCGATGATCCACACGGAGGTGCAGGCGCTTTCCTCCCGCGCGCTCATCTCGCAGGTGGCCGGCCAGATGCACCTGGACGCCAACCCGGAGTTCAACCCGGCGCTTCGCCCGGTCACGCTGCAGCAGCGCGTGAAGGACCTGCTCGGCGGCTTGCTGTCCCCCCTCCTGCCGCACCCGCCGGCTTTGCCGCCCGGCGCTTCCCTGCCCCCTTCCGACGAGCCGGTGGTGGGCACGGTGGCGCACGCCCTGTCGATCTTCCAGGACAACCGCAGCCTGGTCATCGCGATCTCCTTCACCTCCCAGGACCCGCAGCTGGCAGCCCGGTTCGTGAACACGCTGGTGGACACCTACGTGACGTCCCGGGCGCGCCACCGCGGCGACGCGAATGCGGACGCGAGCGCGGCCATCGCGCAGCGCGTGGTGCAGGCCCGCGCCGACCTCGACGCGGTCGAGCAGCAGATACAGGACCTCCGCAGCAAGGGCGACGTGGTTGGCGTGCGTGCGGGCAGCGTCGGGCAGCAGCAGGTCGAGGAGCTGACCACCGCGGCCGCCCATGCGACGCTGGAGCGTTCGCAGCTGGAGGTGAGCTACGAGCGTGCCGCGGCGGCGGCCAAGCAGGGCTCGTCGGACGCGCTCGCCTCCGTGCTGCAATCCCCGACCATCTCGCAGCTGCGCAACCAGGTGGCGCAGTCGTCGCAGCACCTGGCGGAGCTGTCCTCGCATTACGGCCCCAACTACCCCGGCATGCGGGCTGCGGCGGCCCAGCTGGCCTCGGCGCAGGCGCAGCTTGGCAGCGAAACCGCGCGCATCGTGGCTTCGCTGGGCGCCCAGCTGCGCGTCGCACGCGACCAGGAAGCCGACGTGAAGCAGCAGCTGGAAGCGGCGCGGCACGGCGCCGTCACCGCCGAGAATGCCCGCGCCAGCCTGGAGCAGCTGCAGCAGGAGGCGGGGACCCGGCGCGGCCTGTATCAAACCCTGCTGGAGCGCTCGCAGCAGACGGTCGCGAAGCCGGTCACGAGCGAAACGCCGGATGTCCGCGTGCTCAGCCCGGCGGTGCCGCCCGCGTCCCCCTCGGGGCCGAACATGCGGCTGGCCGCGCTGATGGGCGGCTCGGGCGGCGGGCTGCTCGGCTGCCTGCTGGCGCTGACCCAACTGAAAAGCACGAGGCGGATCGAGAGCGCCGATGATCTGACCCAGGTGACTGGGCTTGTCGTGGCAGCCACCCTGCCGCGCCAGCTGGTCCGCAACGGCCAGGGCCTGCTGGCGTCCGGCCCGCCGTCAACGGTTGGCGAGGCGGACGCGCAAGCCATGCGCGCGCTCCACGCACGGCTGAAGTTCACCGGCCGCACGGGGGTTCCCCGCTGCATCCTGTTCCTGCCGGAAGCGGCCACCCCTGCGTCAGCCTCCTTGTCTGGCCCGCTCGCAGCGTGCTTCGCCCGCGCCGTGGCTGGTTCAGGCGAACGCGTGCTGCTGATCGAGGCAGACCTCAACGCCCCGCCGCTTGCCGCCGTGCTGAGCGCCAGGCCGCCGCGCGGTCCGGGTTCCACGCCGACCGGCCTGCTCGCCGTGCTGAGCGGGACCGACTGGCGCGACGCGACGGTCCCCGACACCCACCCCGGGCTCGATTTGCTGCTCGCGGCAGGCCGGACGGGCGCGCACGAAGCGCTGAACGGGGCGCATTTCCAGAACCTCCTGGTTGAAACCCGCGAGGAGTACGACCTCGTGGTGGTGAACGCTCCCTGCGCTGCCACGGCCGATGCCGTGCCGCTGATGCAGCGGGCGGACTCGGCCGTCCTCGTCATTGATGGACGGATCGCCCGGACGGTGGCGCATGACGCGGCGGCCAGGCTAACGGCCGCCGCGCGCACGCCGCTGGTGGCCGTGCTGATGCAGCGGACATGACCGCGCTTTGGGCCGGCGCGCTCCTGGCGTCCGGGGGCGGGCTGGCGATGCTTGCCCTGCACCCGTTCACGACCTATCCGCTCAGCCTGGGCGTGCTGGCGAAACGGCGTCCGCGCCCGGTTCAGCCCTTGGGCCAGGTTTCGGGCCGCGCGGCCCTGTGCGTCTGCGCCTACAACGAGGAGCAGGTGATCCGCGCCAAGGTGGACAACATGCTGGCCATGCGCGCCGCAGTGCCGGACCTCGAAATCCTGGTCTACGTCGATGGCGCGTCGGACCGCACCGCTGAAATCCTGCAAGGCTACCGCGACCAGCTGCACCTGGTCGCCTCGCCGGCGCGCCATGGCAAGACGCATGGGATGAACACGCTGATAAGCCGGACCAGCGCGGACCTGCTGGTGTTCAGCGATGCCAACGTCATGTTCGCGGCCGACGCGGTTCCCCGTCTGCTGGCGCCGTTCGCTGACCCGGCGGTCGGCGCGGTGTGCGGCCACCTGCTCTACACCGGGCCGGACGGCAACGCGACGGCGGAAACCGGCTCGCTGTACTGGCGGCTGGAAGAGCGCATCAAGGCGCTGGAAAGCGCCACCGGGTCGGTCATGGGGGCGGACGGCTCCATCTTCGCGATCCGGCGGGCGCTGCACCAGCCGCCGCCCGCGGACCTGATCGACGACATGTACGTCTCGCTGGCGATCCTTTGCGGCGGCAGCCGCATCGTGCGCGTGGACGGCGCCCACGCCTTCGAGGAAAGCGTGTCCCGCCCCGGCGAGGAGTTCCGCCGCAAGATCCGCATCGCCTGCCAGGCCTTCAACGTGCACCGGGCGTTGTGGCCGCGGCTGCGCGCCATGCCGCTGCTCGACCTCTACAAGTACGTTTCCCACAAGCTGCTGCGATGGATCGCGATCTACCTGCTGACGTCAGGCGGACTGGCGATGCTGGGCGGGATCGCCTTGGCAGGCGGCGGCTGGGCGGCGATGGGGCTGCTGGCCACCGTCGGGGCGGTGCTCGGGGCCAGCATGGCCTCGCGGAAAGGCCGGTTGGCCACCCTGCGGGACGTGCTGGGCGCCTTCGTGGCCACCGGCATCGGCGTGGCGCGCTCGCTCCGCGGCGACCGCTTCCAGACCTGGAACCCGCCTGCCTCGGCGCGCGGCCCGGTGCGGGCGGGGCCGCGGGAGTTCGCCGTGGCGCTGGACAAGCAGGGCTGAGCACATGCAGGTTGCCCTCATCGACCCTTCCCTGTTCACCTTGTTCTACGACCGGGAACTGGCGGCAGGGCTGGAGCAGGCGGGCCACCATGTGGCGCTCTACGGCAGGCGGCCGGGTCCTGACGACGGCGAGGCCTCGGGCGTGCGGCTGGTGGAGGCGTTCTACCGCGTGGCGGGCAGCGCCCCCGTGGCGGCCTTGCCAGGAAAGCTGCGCCTCGCCGTGAAAGGCTTGGACCATGCCTGGTCCATGGCGCGGTTGATCCCGCGGTTGCGGCGGGCGCAGCCGGACGTGATCCATTTTCAGTGGCTGCCCCTGCCGATGGTGGACCGCCGCATGTTGGCGCCGCTGCGCCGCGTAGCGCCCTTGGTGCTGACCGTGCACGACACCAACGCATTCAATGGCGACCCATCCTCGCGGTTGCAGGCGCGAGGCTTCCCGGAAAGCTTGGCGGGCTTCGACCGCTTGATCGTGCACACGCAGCAGGGTGAGGCACGGCTGCGGGCGCAGGGCGTGCCTTCCGGACGCATCGCGATCGTGCCGCAGGGAACCACGGGACCCGCCCGGAGCAGCGCGCCGGACCCCATGGCGGGGGAGGTCACCTTCGTGCTGTTCGGCAAGATCAAGCCCTACAAGGGCGCCGACATCCTGATCCGGGCCTTCGCGGCGTTGCCTGAGCGGCTGCGGGCGCAGGCGAGAGTTCGCATCGTGGGCAAGCCCTACATGGACCTTGCCCCGTTGCACGCGCTGGTGCAGGAGCATGGGCTTGCGGCGCGGGCAGCCATCGAGCCGGGTTTCATCGCCGACAGCGAGGTCGCCTCGGTGCTGGCGCCGGGCTGCGTCGCGGTGTTCCCGTACCGCGAGATCGAGAGCAGCGCCGTGCTGCACCAGGCGCTGGCGTTCGGCCGCCCGGTGGTGGCCTCGCGGATCGGCGAGTTCCGCGAGCTGCTGGACGATGGCGCCACCGGCATCCTGACGCCGTGCGAGGATGTCGGCGCGTTCACGGCGGCGCTTGCGCGCATGATCGAGGACCGCGCCTACGCTGCCGCGTGCAGCTTGCACGCCCGCCTCGTCTCGGGCGAAACGCTGCGCTGGGACGCGGTCGCCCTCCGCACTGCCGCGGTTTACGCGGCCCTGGCGCGGGAGAAGGCGGTCGCGTCGGACGGCCGCAGCCGGGCCACCGAGGTGAGCAGCAGGGTGAGGAAGATCACCGGCGGGAACTGCTGATAAGCGCCAGCGAAGAAGAACAGCGTGCAGGCCGGCACCAGCAGCCCCGCCTGCACGGAGGAGCGGCGGTTGGCCAGGAACAACGCCACGTAGGCCAGCAGCCCGCCGATCCCGAACTCCAGACCGATCTTGATCGGCGTGTTCACGTCGTACTCGTAGGCCAGCGGCAGCTGCTCCGCGACGCCGCTGCCCAGGCCGACAATGGCGGCCTCCGGCTCGGCCGCCAACGTGTCGCTCAGCGCCCAGAACGGCGTGATGAAGCGCCGGTGCCCGCTGGTGCTGGGCTGCGAGATCTCGTCCATGCGCGCTTGCAGGGCGTGCGCGATGTCCGGCTGCACGAGGGAGCCGATGCCGAGCAGGGCGCCCATGAGCAGCACGGTGCCGCCGCCGATCGCGATGCCGCGCCAGCCCATCCCGAGCACCGCAGCCGCGATGAAGCTTCCCAGCACGATCCAGCCGGTTCCGGAGAAGGAAAGCAGCATCCCAGCCGCGAACAAGCCCAGGAACCGCGCCCGGCGGAATGCCAGGACCTCGATGATCAGCCCCATCGCCATGACCTGCGAGAAGGTTGACGGCTCGATCAGGAAGAAGCCGTTGCTCTTGTACAAGTCGGCCACGCCCACGGGGATGACGAGGTTGTAGCCGAACTCGTAGAGCATCGGCGCGGGAAGGATGCCGGTGAAGGAGAAGATCGACACGCCGACCAGCTGCGCGAAGAACTGCGCGATGCCGCAGGCGGCGATGACGGCGAACCAGTAGGTGACGATGCGGAAGAACCGCGCCTCCTCGACCGGCTCGGCGAAGGTCAGCACGGCAAGGCTGGTGAGCAGCAGGAACTGCTCCATGGAGGCCATGTTCGGCGCCCCGCCGTTCGGCCGCAGCCCCTGCCACAGCATGGCGCTCATCACCAGGATGCAGAGCACCAGGTAAGTCTGAAGCCGGGTCCGGTTGAAGGCGAGCGTGCCCCGCATCACCCCCCACGCCGCCAGGCAAAGGCCGACCGGACCGACCAGGCTGAACGGCTTGGACCCGAGCGGCACGGCGAAGCGTTGCAGGAACAGGCATGCGCACACCAGGGCCGTGGTGAAGCGGAGCGCGCGCGCCTGGGCATCGGCGCGCGGCCGTGCTGCCGTTCCCGGCCGTGGCAGGGTCGTGCTAACGGCTTGCCGCCTTCACCGCGCCGCGGCAGCCGAGCGAGAGGTCGGACTTGTAGGGGCGCAGGCAGATCAGCTGGTTCTGCGGCGACGCCGTGCCGCTCAGTTCCGGACAGAACCGGGCCACGTCCCCGGCGCAGCTTGTCGAAACTCGGCGCATCAGCGACGCCGGGGTGGGAACCGGAGGAGCGCCTTCCAGCATCTGGGCGGATGCGGGGCCGACCGCGCCCAGGGCGGCTGCCAGGACAGCCAGGCCGAGTGCGTGCGCCGCGCCGCCGGCCCTTGCACGCCTGTCGCATCTTGGGGAGGCGTCGTGTAAGGAACCGGGCATCACTGGCTGCTTCTCCCTGAAGAGTGTAGGTTGTGCCTGACCTTGTGCGATGTTTGCAAATTAACCGTGTAGCAGATCGTCGCCGGCCCGGCCTCAGCAGGCGGCGGGATGCCAAGCTGTGGCAAGCTGCCGCACCCGCCCTCCTGCTGGCCGCCGGGTCCGCACGGGCGCAGGTGGCGGAAACGCCGTTGTTCGACCGCTATCTCGAGCTTGGCACCGCTGGCGGGGTGGGCTTCGACCCCGGCGTCACGGTGACGTCGCGGAACCGGCCGGAATACGACAGCAGCGGCGTGCAGGCCGGAACGTTCGTCGTCCGCCCGGAACTCGACGAGAGCGTGGGCTACGAGAACAACGTGCTCGCCACCCCGCGGCCGCGAGGCAGCGCCGTAATCGAGACCTTCGCGACGCTGGGCGCGGCCAGCGACTATTCGCTGGGCAACGTCCGCGGGTCGCTTTCCGTGGACAGCCTTCAGTTCCCCAGCCAGTCGCAGCAGTCCTTCACCAACTTCACCGCGCTGGCCGGCGCCGGCTACCAGTTCGGCGCCGACTTCGCGACCTTCAACTACGCGCACCTGACCTTGTCGGAAACGCCGGGCGGCCTCGACGTGCCGCTGCTGCAGCAGCCGCTCACCTACAACATCGACGCCATCGACCTCGGCTACCGCATCGCCTTCGCCCGCACGTTCCTCAGCCCGGCGCTCGATGTCACGAACTACGACTTCGGCAACAGCCTGGTGGCCGGCGCCAACTACACCCAGAGCTACCGCAACCGCGTCGTGTTCACGCCAAGCCTGACCGCCGGCTACGAGCTGTCCACGCGGCGCGACGTCATCATCCTGGTGCGCGACTCGCAGGCGACCTACCTGAACCCGGTCGGAGGGCAGCCGCACCGCGACTACAACGACGTGGCGGTGCTGGGCGGCCTGGACTACGACACCGGCCTGGTCCGCTACCGCCTGCTGGCCGGCTACGAGATACGCAACTTCCAGAACCCGCAGTTCAAGCCGATCAGCGCCCCGATCGTCGAGGCGTCCGCGATCTGGACCCCGTCAGGGCTGACCACCGTGACCGGGT
>CAXTNC010000010.1:2996-16540 GCA_964245495.1 uncultured Acetobacteraceae bacterium | reverse complement strand
GGACCAGATGGTGCGCGGCACCGTGACCGGGACGGGCGCCCGGCGCATCCAGGACTCTGCCGACGAGACGACCTCCGGCTACACCGAAAGCTACGTGCAGCTGCGGGTGGACCACGAGTACCAGCCCAACCTGCTGCTGCGGGCCAACGCCGGCGTCTACGTCACGCAGTACCAGGGCAGCGGCAGCCAGTCGCTCTACACCGTCGGCACAGGCGCCACCTATTTCCTGAACCGCAACATGCAGGCCGGGATCAACTACGACTTCACCGCCCGCACCTCGGCCGCCAGCATCAATTTCGGGGTGCCGGGGGGAGTGAACACCAGCACCAGCTACGCCGACAACCGGGTCGTGCTGCAACTGCGGCTGCGCCTGTGAGGCGCCCGGCGCCCGCTCGCCTGGGCCGCCGGCCGCACGGCCTCCTGGGGCCGGGCACGTTTCTGCTTCGCATCATAGGCTGACATGGTAATGACAGCAGTGTCCGCCGGCTCCCAGCAGCCGGCTGATGGCGACCCGCGCGCAACAAGCATCACAGGGCGATCACATGGCAGGACTTGGTTTGCCCGAAACAGCCTCGCCCGGCGCCGCGGCCCGGCGCAGCCACGGCGTGACGCCCACCGACAGGCTGCTCCGCCTGCTGTCCTGGTGCACCCGGCCAGCCAGGGCCAGCACCCTCGTCATCGCGCTGCTGGCAGCCGCCCCGGTTCCGGTCATCATGGCCTTGGCGCCGGACGTCGCCATCAACTACACCCACCATGACCTGTTCATCCCGCTGGATGCAGCCTGGCGGACGCTGCAAGGCCAGTGGCCGCACAGCGACTTCTACACCCCCATCGGCTTGGCCTACTTCTGGCTGCACGGCGCCGCGGCGTGGCTCTGGGGCATGGACGGCAAGGTGGTCATACGCGCCAACCTGCTGGCGTTGCCCTTCATCCTGGTCCCTGCGCTGGTGCTGGCATGGCGACGCCTCGACGCGCTGTTTGCCATCATATTGGTCATGCTGCTGACGGTGCTGGTGACGGCGCCGACCTTCCTGGACGGGCCGCTGCGCATCATCGCGGAGCTGGCGGACTACAACCGGATCGGCGCCGCGATCTGCGCGGTGGTGAGCGTCTGGGTGTTCTGCCCGCGGCGCCCGCCGGTGCGGTGGGCAGCCTTCGCCGAGCCGGTGCTGCTTGGCGTGCTGATGTTGATCCTGCTCTACCTCAAGGTCACGTTCTTCGCCCTGGCCGTCGTCATCGTCGGCGTGGGATGCCTGATCCAGGCCCGGTTCTGGCGCCAGGCGGCAGGGGCCGCCGCGGTTGGCGTCGCAGGCGTGCTGGCGCTGGAAGCGGCGCATCCTGGCCTGGCGATGTCGTACCTGGCCGACATCAGGCGGGCCGGCGCCGCCAACACGCAGCTGATCCGGTATTTCTACACCCTGGATGCGTTGTCCATCAATTTCGAGTTCTGCCTCGTCATCGGCATACTCGCATGCACGATCTTCGCAACCGATCGTTCGCAGCGGCGGGCGGCCGCCGGCATCCTGGCCGTCGCTGCTGCATGCGTTGCTGTCGCGACGCAGAACTTCGGCGGGCTGTCAGCCCCGCTCATCGTGCTGATAGTGCTGCTTGCGCAACGGCTGGCCGGGTGCTTCGGAAGCGGCGCCCCGCTGCTGCGGCCGTTGCTTCAGGCTGTGGGCATAGCCGTGGCGCTCATGGCAGCGGCTCCGTTCCTGCTCACGCAGATCGAGGGCACGATCTATCAAGCCTTCATGCCGCGATCGAAAGGCGCCGCCCTGAGCCGGGATGTGTCCTCGCCGCTGCACGACGTGGTCTGGTTCCCAGACGTCGTCAACAGGGAATTCATACCTCCGGTTTACGCGATCGGTGACGCGGCCACCTGGGACAACCCCACCCTTCCGGCCTTCACGGCCGCTGCCATCCTGAACGACGGCATCGGGCTTGTGCAACAAGATGGCTTGGCCCAGCGCCGGATCGCCAATCTCTCGTTCAGCAACCCCTTCCCAGTCGCCCTGAAGGCGCCGTCTCCCCGTGGGGTGGCCCTGTGGTGGGACCAGGACCGCACTTTCGCCGCCGGAAAGCTCAGCGCTGAGGCATTGCTCGGCGATGCTGATGTCGTGATGGTTCCGAAACTCTGGTGGCAGCACTACCTGACCACCCAACTGTTCGATGTCGCGTCAGCCAAGCTGCAAGCAAGCTTTGTCCCGCACGAAAGCCATTACTGGACGGCCTGGGTCAAGAAGGAGGCAGTTGACTAACCGTCCGACCAGCGGCCATCGCACTTGCTCTGCCAGTTGGCTTGCGTCTCGATTCAAGCTGGGCCATTGGGGCTGGATCAGCGCACCAAGTCCCGGTGCGCCACAGCCCACTGCGCCTTCATGCGGAATGCCTCAGTCGTTGGCTGCACCATCAGGTTCGGCAGCTGCGCGATCGGCGCTGTCATGACGACAGGGCTGTAGCTCTTGCCGGCGACCTTGCTCGCCCATCGGTTGATGTCAAGGGTCGGCAAGTAGATCAGGTGAAGCCCTGGGGTGTCCTCCCCCGGCAAAGGGTCGATCGTCGTCATTTGACCCACGACCAGGACCCTGTCAGAGGCCACCTTGCCAAGATCCTGCAAGCAGGGCGCACCCAAGGCTTGCCAAGTGACCGAGGCCCGCTCAGTGGGGATCAAGGGGATGTGCACCCGCAGGTGCAGCAGGCGGTCCTGGCCGCGGGTGAACACCTCGCCGATCTCAGCGCATGATGCTGGCGTGGTCGCGCGAACACCGGTGAAGCCATGCTCCTCAAGCAGGAGCTCCACGCTGTGATCCGGTGTCCAGCGCGTGGACACCACGACGCCAAGGCCCCCGGGACGGGCTGCGTCCTCCAGCGCCGCCGCTGTCGCATTGAAACCTTGTTCCAGCTTGTGGTTCCACCACAAGCCGATCGCCGGGGACCAGAAACGGCCGATGGTGGGCCGCGGCATGTCGTCGTCCGACGAAAGGAACCAGAGCGCGTGGACAGGGAGCAGCACCGGCGGGCCGAAGCAGGTCAGCAGCGCCAGGCCGAACAGGGCAAGCCCGGCGGCCCTCACGCGCGGCGCCGCCTGAGCCGCGGCGTGCGCGCCCTCGGCCATGAGGATGAAGAAGAAAGGCGTGAGCGGCAGCAGGTAGCGCACTTCCACCAGCATCATCCCGTAGGCGAGGGCGTAGATCAGCGGTACGGCCAGGCAGAGCAGGATTTCCCGCCACTGGCGGCGCAGGATGATGGACGCGACTCCGGCAGCGATCGCGACCATGCCGGGATAGGCGAAGGCCTTGAGCACTGGATGGAACACGTGGGAGATCGGGTCGTGTCGGTCCCAGGCGACCTGCGCGCGGTGGGTGAGCGGCAAGATGTGCAGGAAGTTCAGCCCGAACGCCGCGAAAGTCAGCAGAGGCACGGCTGCCACCAGGGGAGCGGCCACGACTGCATGCTTCAGCCGCATGGTCCATGTCGGCAACCCGAACAGCATCAGCGTCAGGAAGGCTGGCGCCAGCAGCACGGCGTCCGTGCGGCAAGTGATCGCCAGCCCCCAGAGCAAGGCGCTCGCCGCCGTGCGGAGGAGGCTGCGGCTGGACCAGACCAACGCCAGGGCGATGCTCGACAAGGCGGCCGAGAGCACGTTGTCGTTGAAAAACCAAGCGGATTCGAACAGCCCGGGAAACAGCAGCGCCGGCAGCAGCGCGAACACCGGGTGCACGCGGTAGTGCCGGACCAAGATGGTGGCGCTGGCCCCCACCAGCCCTGCCAGGGAGGCCAGCATGAGCAGGCGGAACGCCGTCACGGCGGGCAGGCCGATGCCGAGCAGCCCGGCCATGACCAGGGACACGCCGAACCGGCTGGCCAGGAAGAAGTCGTTGACCAGGGGGTAGAGCAGATCGACCCGGTCCGTGCCGCCATGCAGGATCGCCTCGGCGTCCAGCACGATCAGCTCCTGGAAGCCCTCGTTGTAATGCCCCGCGAGCACCGGGACGGTGAACCAGGCCAGGCAGCCCAGCACGGCCGCCATGGCTGCAAGGCGCAGCAACCCGGCAAAGGCCGGCGCTGGCGCCCTTTCCGCCGGGCGGTGCGCCGAGATCGTGTCCGCGTTGCTCATCTGCATCCTACCATTGCAGCCTTCAGCTGCCGCAGAGCCAGCCTAAGCGGCAACCGGTTCCGCTGAAAGCCGCCGAATGTGCTCGACCGTGTTGGCCAGCCCTTGGGACATCGGGGTCTTCGCCGTCCAGCCCAGCACCTGCTCGGCGTGGAAGGTGCTGCCGAGCGAGAACTTGTCCACCTCCGCCACCAGCTTCTCGACCTTGAGCGGCTTGGTGCCGGTGAACAGCTCGCCGTACTTCTCCCAGAACATCCCGGCCGGGCGGTAGACCGGCTGCAACGGGGAGTGCAGCAGGCCGGCGATGGCGGCGTAGAGTTCGGCCACCGACCAGGACTGGCCGGAGGCGACGTTGAACGTTTCGCCCGGCGCGGCCGGGTGGTCCATGCAGGCGATGTTCATCGCCACCACGTCGTCAACATAGACGTAGTCCCGCCGCTGCTCCCCCGTGGAGTGCAGCAGGGGCGCGCGGCCGGCCAGCAGCTCGCGGATCACGTAGCCCACGAACGGCGGCGACTTGCGCCGGATGTCCTGCTGCGGCCCGTACACGTTGTAGTAGCGGGTGACGGCCACCTCGACCCCGTAGTCGAGCCAGAACGAGCGGCAAAGCTGCTCCGTCTGCTGCTTGGAGACCGAGTAAAGCAGGGTCGGCGTGATCGCGTCGTCCTCGCGGCAGGGAAAGTGCTTGCTGTTCTCGTAGACGGCGGACGTGCTGGCCACGACCACGCGGCGCACGTTGCACAGCCGCGCCGCTTCCAGCACCTGCGCCGTGCCGCCGACGTTCACGCCGATCGCCTCCGCCGGGGCGCTTTGGCAGACCGGCAGGGCGGAGATCGCCGCCAGGTGGAACACGGTGTCGGCGCCGTCGAACACCCGGGTGATGGCCGGGTCGCGGATGTCCATTTCATGGAACGTGCCGAAGCCTGCGCCATCCACGGTGAGGTTCTCACGGTAGCCGTGGCTGAGGTTGTCCAGCAGGTGCACGTCGCAGCCTGCGCGGTCGAGATGCAGGCCAAGCTGCGAGCCGATGAACCCGGCGGCCCCCGTGATGACGACTTTCCTGGGCATTAGGTGGCTCCTGCCGAATGGATGACATCGAAAGAATACTGCCCGGCGGGCGTTGGCTTGGCGGCCAGCTGCATGATCTTGCTTGGCGACGACGTCAGCTTGATGACCCGAATCGCTTGCTCGACTGCCTTCGCGTTGGACACCTGATCCTCCTCTCGCCACGAGATCGGGATGAAGCGGTACTTCGAGCGGCTGAACACCCCATACAGGAACATCGAGTTCGGGAAAATGAGGGTGTTGTCGAAATCCCGGTAAAAGCCGGAGGCGAGGTAGCGCGTGCTGTACATGTTCAGCCCGGAGCCTTGGTCGGCGATCCAGCGCCGGGTCAGCGCGCCGCAGATGGCGTTCAGCCCGTAATTGCCGAGCGTGCGGTAGAGCGAGTAGCCTTGCAGCTTCGATCCGCGCATGAACCGCGCGCCGAGCAGGCTGTCATGCGTGCGGTGCAGGCCGGCGGCGACCGGCGGCACGAAGTCCGCGATGTCGGCCTGGTCGTCCCCGTGCAGCACGATGACGTGGCTGAAGCCCTGCGCCACCGCGTAGTCGAAGGCGACCTTGTGCGAGCCGCCAAGGTTGTAGTTCTCGCGGTTGCGGACAACCTTCCATTGCGGGATGTTCTCGCGCTTGCAGGCCTCGCCGGCAACCTCGACCGTCTTGTCGCGCGAGATGTTGTCCACGACCAGCAGCTCGGCGCAGAAGCCCGGCGGCAGCGTGCCCACCCGGGCGATCACGCGGCCGACCTGCTTCTCGCAGTTGTAGCACGGGACGAAGATCAGGATGCGATCGGTGATGCTCATTCCATTCCGCTGCTTGGCGTGCCATTAATCTTTTTGCTGCATAGCATCAAACCGCCGGCCACGTCAGGGGTAACGATTATACTATCGAAAGGTACGCTCGGCGCCCTACTGAAGTGCAACGACTCGATGCAGCCCTGCGTACGGTAGCGCGCTCGTCATGGCGCGACGTCAGACTAAGCAGTCAAAAGGCGGGCAGTTTGGCGCAAACGCATTCCACGCGAGGCTCCACGCGCGTAAGTGGGCCGACATCGAAGGACGAACCCGCATCATGACGCACCCGGCATGACTCAGAGGCTTGTACGCCAGGGTTTCCTGTTCGTGGCGATCTCCGGCCTTGGCTGGCTGCTTGACGTGACCGTGTTCATGACGCTGTCCGGGCCGGTCGGATGGCAGCCGGTGGCGGCGAACGTCGTGAGCGGCAGCTGCGGCTCGCTGTTCGTGTTCATCGTCTCGGCCAGCGGCATCTTCCAGCGCAACGACGGCGGGATGGGGCAGAAGGTCCTCGTGCTGCTGACGTTCAACCTGGTCGTCATCCTCGCCAGCTCCTTGCTGCTCGGCCTGATCGCGACAGGCCTTGCGGCGGCGGCGCAGGGCTATGGCTGGGCGGCGCGTCCCGCCGCCATCCGCCTGCTCGCCAAGGTCATCGTGACGCCGGCGACGCTGCTGCTGAACTTCCTGGTGGTGCGCTTCCTGGTCGAGCGGTTCGTCGGGGTGCGCCGGACAGGGCTGCGGGACGCGGACGGGCGGGCCGTCTGATGGCGGCGGTCAACCTGGTCATGCCGATGGCCGGCCACGGCAGCCGCTTCAGCAAGGCCGGCTTCACCCTGCCCAAGCCGCTGCTGCCGCTGCTCGGGCAGCCGGCGTTCTGGTGGGCGGCCGAGTCGGTGCGCCGCCAGTTTGAGATCCGGTCCATGACCTTCGTGGTGCTGCAGGAGCACATCGACAAGCACGGCATCGACCGGGCCGTGCTCGACCGCTACCCGGACGCCGCCCTGGTCGTGCTGCCGGCGCCGACGCCGGGCGCGCTGGTCACCGCCGTCGCCGGGTGCCGCGGCGTGGGGGAGGGCTGGCTGGTCATCAACGACTGCGACCACGCGTTCGAGGCGCACGGCCTGGCCGGTGCCGTGCTGCCGGAGCCGGAGCGGCAGACCGGGTTCCTGTGCCACTTCCGCACCCGGGACCCGGCGTACTCCTATGCCGAGTACGACGGGGCCGGCCGCCTGCTCCGCACGGCGGAGAAGCGCGTGATCTCCGACCTCGCCATCGCCGGCGCCTACGGCTTTTGCGACCGGGCCAGCTTCATGCGCCACGCGGAGCTTTACCTGCAGGACTGCCCGTATGACGAGCCGTTCATGAGCGGCGTGTACAACACCGTCGCCGCCGGCGGCGGCGAGGTGCGCGGCGGCGTGCTGGACCGCCACGTCTCCTTCGGCACGCCCGCGGAGTACGCCCTCGCGGAGGCGGCGCTGGCGCCGATGCAGTCCTGGACGGGCGCGGCGGCGCCATGAGCATTCACTGGCCGGAGGGAACGTGATGTCGTTCGCCATGCAGACCATCATGCTGTTCGTCGCCGCCCTGGCGCTGCTCCTGGTCGGGCACGTGGTGCGGCTCGCCCGCTGGTCGATCCTGATGCGCCAGGCCGGCCATCCGCGCCTTGGCGAGGGCTTCATGGCCCTCACCCTCAGCTACGTCATCAACGCCGTGGTGCCGCTGCGCCTGGGCGAGATCGTGCGCGGCGTCTACTATGGCCGGCGGACCGGGACGGACGTGGCCTTCGTGCTCGCCTCCATCATCGTCGAGCGCGCGCTGGACCTGGTGGTGGTGTGGGGCATGACCATGGCGCTGGTGGCGACCCGCCGCTACGGGTCGGTGTCCGTGCTGTCCGAAACCCTGCTCACGCTCGGGCTGGCCGCCGTGGTGCTGCTGGTCGCCCTGGCCACCAGCCGCTCGGCGCGGTTCCGCCGGGTCGCCTGGCTGGGCGTGTCGGTGTTCAACCCGGCCATCCGGGTCACGCTGCTGGACACGCTGTGGTCCGTGCTGGAGGTGTTCCGCGAGGGCCGGGCGCGCTGGCTGCTGATCGCGGTGCAGAGCACGGTCATGTGGGCGCTTTACCTGGGGGCCTTCGCAGTGCTGGCTGCCTCGCTGGGCATCGGGCTGGACGAGGTGTTCCGCGCCACCGTGGCCTCCCCGCTGCTGCCGATGATCGTGCCGCTGCTGCGGCAGGGCGGCGGGGCGGCGCTCGGCCTGGTCGCCTTCAGCTTCCTGCCGTTCCTGCTGTTCCTCGCGTATGTCGGCGCCAAGCAGCAGCTCGGCGTCAGCGCCTGGAGCGCCGTGTCCTGGATGCAGGACCCGCGCTTCTACGCCGACCCGGCGCCCCGCTCCAAGTCCCGCTTCCGCGACCGGCAGGACTATGCGGAGTTCCTTGCCCGCCGCTTCAACGGCACCAAGGATCTGGTGTCTGACTTCGAGGGCAACGCGATCCGCGACATCGTGGTGCAGCGCATGTTGCGCGGCGGCTCGGACGCGCTGACCGTCATGGTGCAGCTGCACGACAAGCTGCTGATCCGCAAGTACGCCTCCGGCCCGGCGGCCGACAAGCTGGAAGCGCAGTGCGCCTGGCTGGAGCGGCACTCCAACATCCTGCCCACGGTACGCATCGCCGAGCGGACGCGCCTGGGCCAGCGCTTCCTGTACGACATGGAGTATTCCCGCACCTCGCGGGACTTCTTCGACATGGTGCACATGTCGGACATCGAGACCTCCTGGCAGACGCTGGCGGACGTCATGGGCAGCATGTCGTCGTTCCACGCGCAAACCAGCGCCGGGGTGGCCGGGCCTGACTGCACCGCCAAGTACGCCCGGGAGAAGGTCACCAACAACCTGCGCGCCATCAAGGCCGCGGCGCCGGAGTTCTTCGCCCACGGCACCGTGCGGGTGAACGGCGTTTCCTGCGACCCGGAGCTGCTCGACCGCTTCGCCGCCGGGGACTTCATGGTGGACCGGCTGCAGCGGCGCGAGGTGGCCACCATCCACGGCGACCTCACCATCGAGAACATCCTGGCCGACCCGTCGCGCCCGGCGGGATGGTTCCTGATCGACCCCAACGGCGGCAACATCTTCGAGTCGCCGCTGCTCGACTACGCCAAGCTGATGCAATCGCTGCACCTGGGCTATGAGTCGCTCAACCGGGACCTGTCCTGCTCCTTCGCCGGCGGCGCGCTGAGCTTCCCCAACACCCGCTCCGCCCAGTATGCCACGTTGTATGAGCGGATGACGGACTGGCTGCGCGAGCATTTCGGCGAGGATGGCCTGCGCGAGATCCGGCTGCACGAGATCGTCCACTACTTCCGGCTGACGCCCTACAAGTTCCGCAAGAGCGCCGAGGTGGGGCTGGTGTTCCTGGGCTGCCTCCTCCTGCTCGTGAAGCAGTACGTGGACGAGTACGAGCCTTGCTGAAGGCGGTGCTGGTGGACATGGACGGCACGCTGGTCGAAAGCGCCGCGGCGAACGCGGCCGCCTACGCCGCGGCGCTGGCCGAGTGGGGCATCGCCGTCGATCCCGTCAGCCTCGCCCCGCGCATCGACGGCCGCAGCTGGCGGGACTTCCTGCCCGGCCTGATCGGCGGGCGCACCGACGTGCCGGCTGCCGAGGTCGCGGCCCGCAAGCGCGTGCTCTACCCAGGCTTCTCGCACCTGCTGCGGCTCAACCAGGCGCTGGTGGACCTGCTGCGCCTGCTGCAAGGGCGGCTGCCGATCGCCCTGGTCACCACCGCCTCGTCGCAGGCGGTGGAGGGCATCCTCGGCCTGTACGGCCTGGGCGACCTGTTCGACCTGGTGATATCAGGCGACCACGTGACCCGCGCCAAGCCGCATCCGGAAGCCTACGCGCTCGCGGCGCAGCGCCTGGGCGTGGCGCCCGAGCACTGCCTGGTGATCGAGGATTCGGAGGTGGGCATCGCCGCCGCCCGCGCCTTCGGCGGCGGCCTGCTGCGCTGGATGGCCGCCGCCTGAACCAGCGCCGATGACCCGGGCCATGATCTCCCACGTGGACGACCTCGGCGCCAGCCACGGCGCGAACCGGGCTTTCTTCGACCTGGCGGCGCGCGGCCTGGTGACCTGCGGCTCGGTGATGGTCCCCGGCCCCTGGTTCCGCGAGGTGGCGGACGCCGCCGCCGCCGACCCGGCGCTCGACATCGGCATCCATCTCACCTTGACAAGCGAGTGGGACGCCTGCCGCTGGGCGCCGCTCTCCACCGTCAGCCGCGCGTCCGGGCTGATCGACGCCGACGGCTATTTTTGGCGCGACCTCGCCAACCTGCGCCGCCACTTGGTCCCCGAAGCCGCTGAGGCCGAACTGCGCGCCCAGATCGACCGCGCCCTGGCTGCCGGCCTCCGCCCCACCCACCTCGACGCTCACATGGCCGCGGCGATGCTGCCGGAACTGCTGGACGCCCATGTGCGCCTCGGCCGCGACTACGGCCTGTTCCCGGTCCTGCCCCGCTCGATCACCTGGGCGCCCGACCCCGCCGCCTACGCCGTCACGCTGGCCACGCTGGACGCGGCAGGCGCCCCCGTGGTGGACCACTGCCGCGGCACGCTGCCGGTGCCGCCGGAGGAGCTGGCGTCGGGCTGGCGCGCGCTGGTGGCCGAGCTGCCGCCGGGCGTCACGCATCTTGCCTTGCACTGCACGGCGCCGGGGGAGTTTGAGAGCATGGCGCCGGGCCATGCGGGGTGGCGGTTTGCGGAATACGAGATGTTGGCCGGCGGGCTGCTGCGGGATCTGTGCGCGGAGGCGGGGGTGGGCGTTGTCGGCATCCGGGGATTGCAGCGGCGATGGCTGGAGCAGGCCGGTTGAATCCTACGCTGCGCGATCTCATTACCGGCTCCTTTCGTAACCATCAGCGGGTATGGTTGGCGGCATCGCAGCGCGCGGCAGTGGGTTAGTTTAGTTATCTGCGTCGATCAAAAGCTACGGTTCACAGCCGCCATGGCCGCTGGCGTGACGGGCCAGATACAGGAAATTTTAACATGGTGCGTGTGCTAAGGCGGTAGGCAAGGGATCAAGCAGGGACGTAATGCACGGGAACAAGATCACTTGATGGAAATAGTGGCATGTGTATCCGCCGGCTTGCCGGACGAACAGCCAGAGCAGGACATTTCTCGGTTCCATGGCCGAGTTCTGCTGGGGGATGCATTTGACCTATTCGATCAGCTTCCTGAGCAGTCCATTGACCTGATAGTGACTTCGCCCCCTTACTGGGGGCATCGGGAATATGGGCTGGAACACAACTGGGAAGCGTTCAACGACATCAAGGCCGTCAAACGCGATTTTGGGGTGCAGTCAGACGGATATGCCGCTTACAGGGATCACCAAGGCGTGCTCGGGTTGGAGCCCTATCCGGAGTGGTATGTTTCCCACCTCGTGGAGATTTTCAGGAAGGCGCGCCGTTGCTTGAAAACGTCGGGTTCCATGTGGATCAACGTGGGCGACACGTACTTCGCCCGATGGGCCAGCATCCGGGAAAACGGGAGACAGGGCTTGGCGGATAAGGGGCGCTTCCGCAGGAAAACGCCTATGGGCGGCTTTCGCCAGGAAAAGCAGCTTCTGCTGATCCCGTCCCGCTTGGCGATAGCCATGCAGGATGATGGCTGGATACTGCGCAACGATCTGATCTGGCATAAGCCAAACGCTACCCCGCGGCCCGAAGCCGACCGCCTCCGGTTGACGCACGAGCATTTCTTTCACTTCGTGCGGAAGCCGAAGGAGGGGCGGCCTGCGTACCACTACGCCGCGGAGTTCGCGGAGCCGGGGCTGAGCGACGTGGTTTCCGTGAACGTGGCATCTGGAGAAGAAGGCCATACGGCGACTTTTCCCAAGAAGCTTGTCATCCCGAGGATACTGTCGTCGTCTCCTCCGTCCGGCACCGTGCTCGACCCGTTCGCCGGCTCGGGCCGTGCATTGAAAGCGGCTCGCGAGTGCGGCCGTCAAGCGATCGGCTTCGAGAAGTTTGCAGACTTCTGCAAGGCCGCCCAGGCAAGCTTGGACGGGGCAAGCAAGGCGCGCGAATGTGGCTAGGAACGCACCAAAAGGTCCGCGGGATACTGGCAACCATGTCAGCGAGTGGTTTGGCCACCGGGTGTTCCCACATGTGGTGGCCAGCACGCAGAGCCTGCAAGACCAGACAAAACAGCAATGCCCGTTCCTCACCGTGGCCAAGGCGATGGATACGCCGTGCATCAAGGGCGAGGCGTCAAAGGGGGTTTGCACCGTCAACACTCCGGTTGGCGGGATAAGGCAAGACTGGTTGGCTTGCCCCTACCGAGCTTTGAATCCAACTTTGCTGAGCGCCACGGTGAGTCGCCTGTTTGGTTTTTCTATAGATGATCCCGCCCTGATCATCCCGGGCATACGGCTCGCCGACACGGCTGCACGCGCAGATGTGCAGCTCCAACTTGGCGCGGGCGGTCGAGTTTTCATTTATTTCGACGAGAAGTTGGGCGGTGAACTCAGCATACCTGGCACATCGCGGTCTCCCGAGTTTTCCTTTGACGTAACAGTTTTTGAGATTGAGCTTGCGGAGGGACGTCCGCATGTCGGCCGTTTCGGGATCGTGGAGATACAAACCATGGATTTCCATGGGTCTTGCCGCCATGCGGTCCGCAACCTCCGTGAAGGTTTACGGATGTTTGGCGCCGACTTTCCAACTACGCTTCAAGGTCGTCCGGAATGGTCGTCCGAGCACATCGAGGGACCAAACATCGCAAACGTGTTTAAGCGGACCTTCTATCAGATGATGTTCAAGTTCCAGCTCGGGCAGCATCCGCGGTGTGCAGGGTGCGTGCTGGCAATCCCGGTTTCCGTTTGGAACAGCTGGCAGCCGCACCTCGGAGCACCGGCGCTGATCGAGCACGGCGACGGCACATACAACCTTTTGCGGCCGGCAGAGAGACGCCCGCAACACGTCCCTGCCTGGATTTATGCGTTCGGGCTGGATGCTGCCGCGCCGGATACGCCAAGTCCCATCGGCGTGGGAACGATCATCGCCACTTCCGCTGCTGCCATGTCTCATTACGCGCTGGACGTTGCTCCCGCTGCAGCTCTTGAGAACATCACGTCGGCAACCGGCATGCTTGTCTTGGTCCAGCGTCGCCTGCTGCGCTTCTGGCCCGAACTCGCGGCCACTCTTACCGCCTAAGTTGTCGCGTCAGGGAGCCGCTGGCCTGCCACCGTCCCCGCCGCTAGCATGGGACACCTCATCCCAAAGGCCCCGCCCCGTGTCCAGCCTCTACGACTTCAGCGTCAACGACCCGTCCGGTGCCCCCCACCCGCTGGCCGCCCACCGCGGCAAGGTGGTGCTGGTGGTCAACACCGCGTCCAAATGCGGCTTCACCCCGCAATACGAGGGATTGGAGGCGCTGTGGCGGCAGCACCGCGACGCAGGCCTGGTGGTGCTGGGCTTTCCTTGCAACCAGTTCGCCGGGCAGGAGCCGGGGTCGGCCGAGGAGATCGCCAGCTTCTGCGCCACCAAGTACGACGTGACCTTCCCCGTCATGGCCAAGGTGGACGTG
>CAXTNC010000010.1:0-2986 GCA_964245495.1 uncultured Acetobacteraceae bacterium | reverse complement strand
CGCTTCCTCGCGCCGTCCTTCGGCGGCATCAACCTCGAGGACATCAAGGCGCCGGAGTGCTTCATCATCGAGCAGCGCCTGCGCGAGCTGATGGACATCCCGGTGTTCCACGACGACCAGCACGGCACCGCCATCGTCGCCGCGGCCGGCCTCATCAACGCCTGCCATCTCACCGGCCGCGATCTCCGTGAAACCAAGCTGGTGGTGAACGGCGCCGGCGCCGCGCCGCTGTTCCAGTGGCTCAAGCGCGAGAAGCCCGGCCTGCTCGGCACCGGCTTGGTGAAGTGGAACTTCACCAAGTTCCTCGTGGCGCGGGACGGCACGGTGGCCGGGCGCTTCCCGCCTGCCGCCAAGCCCGCGGCCCTGGCCGGCGCGGTCGAGGCGGCGCTCGCCCAGGCGGCCTGATGGACATCGCCGGGCCAGGCGGAGGCAACGGACCCGGCGACGAGGAGCACCGGCTGCAAGCCGCCCGGCAGGAGATGGCCGCCAAGCCCGGCGGCAAGGCGCTCGGCACCCTGGCGGTGCTGGCAGTGCTCTACACGCTGTACTTCGCCGCCGCCATCCTGCTGCCGTTCGTGCTGGCCATCGTGCTCTACCTGCTGCTGTCCCCGCTGATGCGGCTGCTGCACCGGCGGCTGCGGCTGCCCAAGGTGGTGGCGGCGCTGCTGCTGATCGCAGCGCTGACCCTGGTGGTGGGCGGCATCGGCGCTGCCATCTCCGTGCCGGCCAGCGACTGGGTGGCGCGCGCGCCGCAGAGCCTGCCGAAGCTGCAGCAGAAGCTCGGCTTCCTGCGTGGCCCGCTCGCCCACCTCCAGCAGGGCTACGCGCAGCTGACCGGCATGATGGGCGGCCAGGGTCAAGGCGGGGGCCAGGGCGGCAGCGGAATGTCCGGCCTCGCCTCGTTCGGCGGCTCAATTCTGGGCGGGATCAGGACGCTGGTGGGCGACGCGTTCACCATCCTGCTGCTGCTGTTCTTCCTGCTGTCCTCCGGCGACACGCTGCTGCGCCGCCTGGTGGAGGTGCTGCCCACCTGGGAGGACAAGAAGCGCGCGGTGGCCATCGCCTCCGAGATCGAGAGCAACGTCGCGGGATACCTCGCCACCATCACGGCCATGAACCTGCTGGTGGGCACGCTGAACGGGGCGCAGCTCTGGCTGCTCGGGATGCCGGACCCGCTGCTGTTCGGCACGCTCGCCTTCCTGCTGAACTACATTCCCATCCTGGGGCCGCTCACCGGGGTCGCCGTGTTCTTCTGCGTGGGCCTGTTCACCTTCGACGCCCCGCTGTTCGCCTTCGTGCCCGCCGGCATCTACCTCGGCCTGCACCTGGCGGAGGGCGAGACGATCACCCCCCTGCTGCTGGCCCGGCGGCTGACGCTGAACCCGGTGCTGGTCATCGTCTCCCTGTTCTTCTGGGACTGGCTGTGGGGCGTGCCGGGCGCGCTGCTGTCCGTGCCGCTGCTGGCGGTGGCCAAGATCGTGTGCGACCGGCTGCCCGGCCTGGCCGCGGTGGGCCACATGCTGGGCGCCGACAAGCCTCACGCTGGCACTGGCTAGCGGTTCATCAGCACCGGCAGGTCCGCGTTCTCCAGCACGTAGCGCGTGACGCCGCCCAGGATCAGCTGGCGCAGGCGGGAGTGCGAGTAGGCGCCCATGGCCAGCAAGTCAGCGCCGAACTCGTTGGCGGCGGCCAGCATCCCCGCCCCCACCTCGCGGTCGAGCGGGCGGAACGTCGCCATCTCGGCCGGCACGCCGTGCAGCGCCAGGTAGGCGGCGATCTCCCGCGCCACCGGCCCGATGCGCTGGTACTCGGCGGCCGAGAGCAGTCGCACCGCCTCCGCCCTTCGCAGCCAGGGCATCGCCGCCGCCACCGCCGCCGAGCCTTCGCCGGTGCCGTTCCAGGCCACCGCGACGCGGGCGCCGAGCGTGCGGGGCGGCACGTGCGGCGCGATCAGCACCGGGCGACCGCTGTCGAACAGCACGGCGTGCAGCGCGTCGAACGAGGACACGTCCTCCCCCGCCTCCGGGTGCGGCACGACCGTGAGGTCCGCCAGCCGCGCCTGCTGCGCCACCACGTCCTCCTCCCGCCCGGTGACGACGGCGAACCCGGCGGTGGGGTGATGCGCCTTGTCCGTCGGCCGCTCGAAGTGGATGCCTTCGGCCTCGATGGCGCGCTCGAACATGGCGCGCACGGCGGCGGAACGGCCCTCGCCCTCCTTCTCGGTCGCCTGCATCATCTCCTGGATCATGGCGCCGGACAGGCCCTCGCCGGCCAGCGGCGCCACGTCCCGGCTGTCGGCGCGGACGTGCAGCGCCAGGATGTGGGCATTGAACTGCCGCGCCACGATCACCGCCGCGGCGATCGCCGACTCGCCCGCCGCCGTGCCGATCAGCGGAAGCAGCAGCTTGCGAATGGGCATGGCGGCGCTCCTTGCTGGTTGGATGCGTTTCCTGGCGCAACAAAAGCAGAGCCGGCCGCCGCGATGCAAGCGCCGGGTGCTAGACGCCCAGCACCGCCCGGCACCGCGCGAAGGCGTGCGCGTCCGCCGGGATGCGATGCCAGCCGATCATGCCCGGATCCAGCGCCGCCAGCCGGCGCAGCACGCCGGCATCCGCGTCCGAGGCGCCGCCCTGCCGCGCCCTCACCCGCCGCTCCAGCTCGTCCAGCGGCGCATGGAGCCACAGGCCGGTGAACGGGCGGCCCACCTGCGCCGCCGCCTGGCGCAGCGCCGGGGACAGGAAGGTGGCGTCCAGGATGACGCCATGATCCGCCGCCTCCCGCGCGCCCGCGAGCAGCGCGGCATCCACCTGGGCGTTGGCCTCGGGATGGTAGGCGCCGCGGCCCAGCCGCTGCTCCGGCGCGGCCCCGTGCAGCCGCTTGCGCAGCTCGTCGCTGCGCAGCACCAGCGCGCCGGGAGCCGCGCCGATCAGCGGCGCCAGCGCGCGGGCCAGGGTGGACTTGCCGGCGCCGGGCGATGGTGCGCGCC
>CAXTNC010000009.1:0-32338 GCA_964245495.1 uncultured Acetobacteraceae bacterium | reverse complement strand
GGGGAGGGCCGGGTGGTGCTGGTCCATGCCCTGCGCAACGCGCTGATCCCCGTGGTGACGGTGATGGCGCTGAGCTTCGGCAGCCTGTTCAGCGGCGCGCTGGTCACGGAAACCATGTTCGCCGCCCCCGGCATGGGCAAGATGATCTACGACGCCATCCTGGGCAACGACTTCAACCTCGCGCTCACCGGGCTGCTGTTCGCCACCTTGGTCACCCTGCTGAGCAACCTCCTCGCCGACCTCGCCTATGGCTGGCTTGACCCGCGGATCAGCCTGTGAGCGCCGCCCTGGAAACCAACCGCGGCGTTTCCCGCGCGCTCTCCCCCTGGCGGCTGCGCTGGCGGCGGTTCCGTGCCCACCGCGCGGGCATGGCCAGCCTGGTGATCCTGGCGTTGCTGCTGTTGTTTGCCCTGGCTGCCTGGCCTGCCGCGGCTTGGCTGGGCGTTGACCCGTATCAAACCGACCTGTTCTCCCAGTATGGCCCGCCCTCGGCGCAGCACCCGCTCGGCACGGACGATGCCGGGCGGGACGAGCTGGTGCGGCTGATGCTGGGCGGCCAGGTGTCCTTGCTGGTGGGCGTGCTGTCCACCGTGTTTGGCAGCGCGGCGGGCTTGGGTGTGGGCGTGGTGGCCGGCTATGTCGGCGGGCGCGTGGACGGGCTGCTGATGCGCTTCACCGACGGGGTGATCGCCTTGCCGCTGCTGCCGCTGCTGATCGTGCTCGGCGCGCTGGACCTGACCAAGCTCGGCTTTTCCGCTGACTTCGCCCGCTCGCCCGCTGCCGGGTTCTGGCGCGTGGTGGTGATCATCGCCCTGGTGGACTGGACGGGGATCGCCCGGCTGACCCGTGCCGCCACGCTGGCGTTGCGGGAGCGGGACTACGTGCGCTCCGCCCGGGCCAGCGGCGGCGGTGCGGCTTACGTGATGGCGTCCCACGTCCTGCCCAACGTGGCGACGCCGCTGATCGTGGCGGTGACGCTGACGGTGGGCCGGGTGATCTTGTTTGAAAGCGTGCTGAGCTTCCTGGGCTTCGGCATCGTGGTGCCCACGCCGTCCTGGGGCAACATGCTGAACAACGCGCAGGAGCTGGTGAACACCGACCCGGCGCTGGCGGTCTACCCGGGCGCGCTGATCTTCGTGACGGTGATCGCAGTGAACTTCCTGGGCGACGGGCTGCAACACGCGTTCGACCCGCGAAGCGAACGGTAGGCCAGGTTGATGTTCACAGCATTGCCTGGGCACCAGCCCGGCGTTGCTGCGACCTCGTCGCGGGGCAGGGTGCGCTGGCCGTCTCCGGCCAGCCTGCAAGCGCTCTGCGTGTTCAGTGCCAGGGTGTCGTGTGGCGGGGTAACGCAACCATGCCTTCCTGCCCGGGCGTCAACGTGGTCGAGCGCGCCCTTCGGACCCATCGCCGCGTCGGCCGCGGTCTGGCCCCCCGCCAGTTCTGCACGGTGGCGGGGCTGATGCCGTGACGTTGGGCAAGCGTCCTTGGAGAAACCGGCCCACAGCTCATCCCTCGCCGCCCGGCGGCTCAGCGCGCCGCCACGCCCGGGACTGGACACCTAGAACCCGACTTGGTCGCCGCCCTTGAGATGAAGGGCTGCCCGCGCCTCGTCGGGGGTGGCGACCTCGAGCGACAGCTCTTCCAGGATGCGGCGCGTCTTCCCGACCTGCTCGGCATTGGAGCGGGCGAGCTTGCCGCGGCCGATGTAAAGGTTGTCCTCCAGCCCGACCCGCACGTTGCCGCCCATGATCGCGGCCATGGTGGTGAACCCCACCTGGTGGCGCCCGGCGGCGAGCACGGACCAGATGTAGCTGTCGCCGAACAGGCGGTCGGCCGTCTCGCGCATGAACATCAGGTTGCGCGGCTCCGGGCCGATGCCGCCCAGGATGCCGAAGACGGTCTGCACGAAGAGCGGCGGCTCGACCACCTTCTGGTCGAGCATGTAGGCCAGGTTGTAAAGGTGGCCCACGTCGTAGCACTCGAACTCGAACCGCGTCCCGTGGCCACGTCCCATGATGGTGACGATCCGCTCGATGTCGCGGAACGTGTTGCGGAAGATGACGTCCTCGGTGGCCGCCAGGTAGGGCTGCTCCCAGGGCTGCTTCCACTGCTTCACGCGGTCGCCTGCGCGGCTCAGGTTGAAGTTCATGCTGCCCATGTTGAGCGAGCACATCTCGGGCTTGGCCTGCATGACGGCGGCGAGGCGCTCCTCCACCGTCATGGTCACGCCGCCGCCGGTGGTGATGTTGAGCACGGCGCCGGTGGCCTGCTTGATGACCGGCAGGAAGCGCATGAACACTGCCGGGTCAGGCGTCGGCTCGCCGGTCTGCGGGTTGCGGGCGTGAAGGTGGATGATGGCGGCGCCGGCTTCCGCGGCCTCGATGCTGGAGCGCGCGATGTCCTCGGGCGTGATGGGAAGCGCGTCGGACATGCTCGGGGTGTGGATCGCGCCGGTGATGGCGCAGGAGATGATGACCTTCTTCATGGCGTCTTTCCTTGGCTGGGCCGCGGCAACTGCCCGCCGCAGGAGGAGCGGTCCTGCGGCGGCGGGTCACGGCAGCGAGGAGGCAGGGGGTTCGTGACCCGGCGGCACGTCGAAACGGTCGTTCAGAAGAAGATCGACGTGCCCACGATCAAGTCGAGCGCGCTGCCGGTGTTGCTGCTGTAGATGATCGGACTGGGATTGTTGACGTATGTCAAGCCGAGGTTGCCGTAAAGGCCATGGATGACCTGCGCGCTGTAGGACGTGGTGAGGGCCATGCTGTCGCTGTGCACGAGCAGGCCGCGGGACCGAAGGGACCTCACCGTTGTGTCGCTGAACACGTTGTCCGTGAAAACGACGGTCGCCTGGTCGAACGGCCGGCTCGGGATGATCCCCAATGCGTACAGCCGCGCCTCGTAGTATTGCGAGAAGTTGCTGTAGTTCGGCGGCGCGTACTCGGCCGAGAAGCCGGCATACAGGCCGCGGTAGGCCTCCCCGGGTTTGCGGGAGGTTTGCACGAGCTGCCGGTCGCCGAGCAGGTAGAGACCGTACTGGTTGCTGGAACGGCGTCCCGGGTGGTCGATCTCGTTGAAGCGGGACTTGTCGTAGAATGCCCCGCCTCGCACCCACGTCTGCGGAACGCTGGTCGCGGCGGGCCTGATGTAGCCCAGCTCGTCGATGAACAGCGGCCCCGAGTTGGGGGTGGTGAACTTATTGAGCGCGGTCGGGTTGTAGTTGTGTTCGACGACGCTGCCGTCAGGGTTGGAGGCGCGGCTGAATCCCGCCTTGTCGTAGATGTTGGCCGTGATGTGGCCCGTCAGGTTGACGGAAGGCGTGGTGTAGGCGTTGGTGCTGAAGCCGTTCTCACCAAGCACGGAGGCGTTCGGGCCGAAGATGCCGCCGTTCAGGCTGCCGCCGACGTAGGTGCCGACGAACTCCGCGTTTTCGGCAAGTATGCCGATCTTGAACTCAAGCTGCTTGTCGAACAGGGTTTGGTAGTACCAGCTCGATCCGAGGATGATCGCGTTCGGCCCTGCCGGGTTCCAGGTGGTGGCGGCCTCGCTGCCGCTGACGACGATCTGGCCATCCGGGATGCCGTGCCGGCCGAGGTCAAAAATAAGGAAAAGCTGGTTCTGCGAGAGGTAAGTGGGCCTTTGCCCGATGTAGGTCTGCGCCCTGTTCAGGGACTGCGCATGGTTGAGCAGGTTGTCGTAGAACGTGTCGAGCGAATAGCCGAAATACCCAATCCCGTACTCGTCAGCCAGCTTGCGGCGGAACCCGCCAAGCTCAAGATCGATGGTGTTGGCCGGAGACGGCAGGTTGAGGACAAGGCCTTTCAGCCGAACGCTGGCATAGGGGTTGGGCGGCACTCCGGCGGCAGACGGCGAAGGCGCATCAGGCTCATGGGCCGTGTTGGGTATGCTGGCGCCGCCCTGGATGGGAGCGATCCCATTGTCCTCCAGCGGCACCGGCGGCTTGCGTGGAGCGCGCTGGGCACGCCTGGCAGGTCTGGCAGGCTTCTTGGCGGCTGGGGCGGCCAGGCCGGGAGGCGCGGTTCCGGCGCTGTCCGACGGCGCCGCCGGCTGCGCGGCGTAGCCCGGCAAGGCAAGCGGGACCGTCAGCGCCAGGGCAAGCCCGGCCCGCCAGCTGCCCAACCCCAGCATCGAACGCAGCCGCCGCTCTGCTTGCCTCCCTTGCACGACCTTGGACTTGTTTTTGCGCGTCGCAGCCACTTCGTTGCTCCTCGGACATTCCTCGCGGCCCCGTTCGTCTCAGGGACTGGGATTTTTCACCCGCGACGATAGGGGACAAACTGCACCCGTCAAGCGAAAGTGCACGGTTTTGGCATTATGTCTTTCCTGTGTTGCACTCCCATCTGTTGCAGGATCACGAATGGGGCGACCATGGCCGGCAGCTCTTCCATCACCCAGGGCGCATACAGCCAGTTGCGCGCTGACCTGCTGGCCTGCCGGCTCGCGCCCGGGCAGAAGCTGAAGATCGACGAGCTTTGCCAAAGGCTGTCCGCGGGGTCCAGCGCGGTGCGCGAGGCGTTGTCCCGGTTGGCATCGGAGGGCCTCGTGCTGACGGAGCCGCAACGCGGCTTCTGGGTCATGCCCTTGGACCTGGACGAGCTGCGGGACCTGACGAACGCGCGCTGCCAGATCGAGGAGCTGTGCATCCGCGACTCCGTCGCTCACGGCGGTGTCGAGTGGGAAACCGCCCTGATCGCTGCGCTGCACCGGCTCTCGCGGACACCTGTGCAGGCGGACGGCGACAGCCAGCGCTACGGCGAGGCTTTCGGGGCCGCGCACACGATCTTCCACGAGGCAGTTGCGGGGGCATGCGCCAGCCGCTGGCTGCTGCACGTAAGGCAGCTGCTGTCCACCCAGCAGGAACGTTACCGCTGGCTTTCAAGGCCGCTCGCCAAGATCGAGCGCGACCTCGACAAGGAGCACTCCGCCATCGCCCAGGCCGCCCTGGACCGTGATGCCGATGCGGCCGTGGCGCTCATGACCGAGCACTTGCAGAAAACCGCGAGCATCATCTTGGACGCGGCACCGGGGGCGGGCCAGTCCGGTCCTGCGCAGGCCGCAGTCAGCGGCGCAGACTTGAGGACGGCCAGGCAGGCCGCGTCACCTGGCTGATCTCCCGGCCACCAGGGCAGGGAGATCACCGCTGACACGGGTTGCGGGACGCATCCTGCCTGTCGGAAACCGGAACGGGGCGTCCCGCACGGGAGCAGGCGCGCCAGTCATTGCTTCACGGGGAATGGTCAAGCGATCTGCTCCAGCTCGGGCAGGCCGCAGCAGGCCGCTTGCTTGCCACCATGCCTCCCCCGGACCCGGCTGGCCGGCGCAGGGCCACCCGGGGGTTGGACCGGGGCGGGGCTAGGAGGCGCCCCAGGCGGCAGTGAGGAAGTCGAACGAGAAGCCTGTCTGCCAGGCCGTCATCTGGTCGAACGACCAGTGCTTGGGAACTTGAGGCATGTCCTCGTGCCACGGGCGCGGCTCGAAGCTTTCCAGGTCCGGCAGGAACACGTCCATGTCCGAGTAGAGTTCGACCAGGATCTGGTCCGCCCCGTAATGATAGCTTGCAAGGTTGTGGCCGGCGGTGTGGCGTGACGGCCCCCAGACAACCGGGTGCTTCTTGCGGGCAAGCTGGTCAACCGCCTCGATCTGGTGGGCGCGCCCCCTGAGCTCGAACGCGATGTGGTGCAAGGCGGTCACCGGGGCCTCGGCGATGTTGAGCACGTGGTGGTCACGGTTGCAGGTGATGAACGTGACCTGTTCCATGAACCAGTCGGTCGTCCAGAAGCCAAGCTCCTTCGTCAGGAACTGCACGAGCTTGCCCGCGTCCGGCGTGAGCACGGCCATGTGGCCGAGGCGGTTGGGCACCACGCCTGACGCGGCGAAGCCCGGCGCGGGGGCGTCCATCGCCTCGAAAAGCTCGAAGCAGTGCCCAGCCACCCGGACTTCCAGCAGCGCCCGCACGCCTGGCCTGCTGTCGGTCTTCGCGTCCACCGTCAGGCCCGCCCTGCGCAGCCGGGCCGCCAAGTCCTCCAGCCGGACGTTGCGGCCAACCTGCAAGCCGATGCTGCGCAGGGCAGGTCCGGGCGCCGCGTGGAGCGCGAGGTTGTGATGGTCGAGTCCGAGGCTCAGGTAGGAGTGGCTTGGGGCGCTTTCGATGACGGTGGCGCCGATCACGTCGCGGTAGTAATCGGTGGCCGCTTCCAGGGAAGGGGTCGCGAGGTCGACATAGGCCAGCCTGAACACTTCGGGCATCGTTCCTCCTTGCTCTTGCTTGGTTGTCTTACTGGTCGGCGACGACGTTCCGCAACGTCCCCAGCCCTTCCATCTCGATCTCGCACACGTCGCCCTGCTTCATGAACAACGGCGGCTTGCGCGCCCCGCCGACGCCGGCGGGCGTGCCGGTGACGATCAGGTCGCCGGGGGAGAAGGTGAACGCCTCGCTGAGGGTGGAGATCAGCGTGGCCACGTCGAAGACCAGGTTGCTGGTGGAAGCGTCCTGCATCGTCTCGCCGTTGAGGCGGGTGACGAGGCGCAAGCCCGCGCAGCCGGGGGGCAGGGCATCAGGCGTGACCAGGCAAGGCCCGAATGCGCCGGTTCCGTCGAAGTTCTTGCCAACCGTCCACTGCGGCGTGCGCAGCTGGTAGTCGCGGATGGACCCGTCGTTGAACAGCGCGTAGCCCGCAACATGGCTGAGCGCCTGCTCCTTGGGGATGTCGCGGCCGCCGCGGCCGATCACCGCGACGAACTCGCCCTCGTAGTCGAGCATGGTGGACACGCGCGGCCGGATCATCGGCGCGCCGTGCCCGATCAAGCTCGACGTGAAGCGCGCGAAGATCGTCGGGTAGGTTGGCGCCGCCATGCCGCTTTCGGCCGTATGGTCCGCGTAGTTCAGCCCGACGCAGAGGATCTTGCCCGACCGGCGCAGGGGCGGCAGCAGCGTCACGTCATCCAGGGCGATGGATGCGCCGTTGAGCAGGTTGCGCGCTGTTTCGCCGAGGTCCGCGCCTTGGCCGACCAGAGAGTCCAGGTCGCCCGGGTAGTTGGCGTCCCCGTCGAGCAGGCCATGGAACCCGGAACCGTCCGCCGAGGCGGCGATCCCGGTGCGTCCGCCCTTTTCAAACATTGCAAGCCGCATGACATCCTCGCTCGAAAATTCTCCGGCAAACCGCTAGCGCCGCCCCGGCGCGGCGTCAACGATGGATGCATCCTTGACAACAATGTCGTCAATATGAGAGATGATGCACGATTTTTGGCTCAATGGTCTCAAGTTGTTTCGCAAGCGCCAGGGACTCTTGCTCAAGGCAACTTGCCGTTCGGGGCTGGGTGACGAACTCGTGCGATGGCGTGCCGTGAGCTTGGACATTCTCCGTGCAGCGCCAGGTGGCATTCGGGCGGGGCGAGACTAAATCAGTTGCGGCTGATCGAGCCTGGAAATAAACGCCGCCGAACCAGGCGCACCTGCCCATCGTGTGGGTGCCGGTGTCCGAATGGCGGCAGGAAGCTGGGGAGACGCTGACATGTATCTGAAAAACACCTGGTACGTCGCAGCTTGGAGCAGCGAGATCCAGCGGGAATCGGTCGTCGCGCGCACCATCCTGGAAACGCCCGTCGTCCTGTTTCGCCGCGCGGACGGCACGCTTGCCGCCTTGCACGACCAGTGCCCGCACCGGTTCGCGCCGCTCAGCAACGGCATACTGAAGGACGGCAAGCTGGCCTGCCGTTACCACGGCCTCGCCTTTGACGGCAGCGGCGCCTGCGTGGTCAACCCGCATGGCCCGACCCTGCGCGCCATGTCGGCGCGCGCCTTCCCGATCCACGAGGCGCATCGCGCCGCCTGGATCTGGATGGGCGACGCCGACAAGGCCGACCCGGCGCTGATTCCCGACCTGTCCTACCTTGGCGAGGCTCCCGACACGGCGTTCAGCTGCGGCGAGCTGCTGTCTGGCCGCGGCAACTACGAGGTGTTCGTCGACAACATCATGGACCTGAGCCACACCGATTTCCTGCACCCTGACACGCTTGGGGGCCGCGGCATCACCGGGACCAAGCAGCAGATCAAGGAAACCGACGAGTACGTCGAAGTGACGTGGTACGTGCGCGACACCCCGACGCCGGCGCAGGTGCTCTCGATGGTGGACGCCATGCCGGCCCGGACCGACTCCTTCTCGCGCGTGCGCTGGTTCGCCCCCGGCCTGATGAAGCTGTCCACTGGTTTCATGCCCGTGGGAGGCGACGAGGCCGCTGCGGCCAGCAACTTCAACTCCCACATCATGACGCCCGAAACGGCCCGGACCACGCACTACTTCTTCGCAGCCACCCGCAACTACTGCGTGGAGGATGCGGCGCTCAACGAGCGGATCGCGGCGTTCCGCAAGATGGTCTTCGAAACCGAGGACAAGCCGATGATCGAACTCGTCGACCAGCGCATGGGCGACACGGAGTTCTGGGACCTGCGCCCCGTGCTGCTGTCGATCGACAACGCTTCCGTGCGGGCGCGGCGCCGGCTGCAGGCGCTGATCAAGGCGGAGCAAACCGCCGGCCTGCGCGCCGCCGAGCCGATGAGCATGTCCGCCACCGCGGCCTGACGCCGGGTTCGCCGGGAGCGCAGCGCTGCCACAAAGGGAGAAACAGCCGTGCGGGCCTCGCAAAGCGGCGACATGAGGAACATCGGCCTTGCCTCCCTGGGCGCGGCGCTCGAGTACTATGATTTCATCGTTTATGTCTTCGTCGCGGCGGCGCTCGGGCGGGCGTTCTTCCCGCCCGAAACTTCGGACCTGCTCAAGCAGGTCCAGGTGTTCAGCATCTACGCCGTCGGCTACTTCATCCGTCCGGTCGCCGGCCTCCTGATCGCCCACTTCGCGGACAAGCTCGGGCGCAAGAAGCTGTTCGTGCTCACCGTGCTGCTGATGTCCATCCCGACGCTCTTGATCGGGATGCTGCCGACCTACCAGCAGATCGGCTGGCTGGCCCCCGTCCTGCTTCTCGTGCTCCGCATCGGACAGGGCTGCGCCGTCGGCGGTGAGCTGCCGGGCGCCGCGGTGTTCGTGTCCGAGCACGCGGACTCCCGCCGTCTCCTGTTCTCCAGCGGCTGCCTGCACGGCGTCGTCCATCTCGGCTTGGTGCTGGGCGCGGGCGCGGCCATCCTGGCCGCGTCGATCGCCGGAAGCGACCCGCGCTGGGCGCAGCTTGCCTGGCGGCTGCCGTTCCTGGCCGGCGGCGCCTCCGGCCTGCTGGCGGCTTACCTCCGCCGGCACCTGGAGGAAACGCCCCAGTTCGTCGCGATCCGCGAGCAGCGCGGGATCTCCAGCCAGGTGCCGCTGGGCAAGGTTGCGCGGCTGCACTGGCGCGCCTGCGTCCTCGGTCTCGGCCTGGGGCTGTACCAGGTGGCGGTGTCAGCCATCTTCTTGCAATACCTTCAAACCTACCTGATCGCCACCGTGCATCTGTCGACCACGCTGGTGTCATCGGCCAACCTCATCGGCATTGTCGTGTTCGCGCTCAGCATGCCGGCCTGGGGGTGGATCGGGGATCGGATCGGGGCGCTCTGGACGATCGTCATTTCCACTTGCCTGTCGATCGCCGGCGCCGTTTACGTCTTTGCCACCTTGCCCACCCACGACAGCGGCGACGTGCTGTGGCTGTTCGTGCCCGTCACGTGGGCGGCCGGCGCCACCACCGCCATCATGCCGGGGTTGCTGGCGTCCCTGTTCCCGACCGACGTGCGGCAAAGCGGGTATGCGCTGCCCTACAATGTCGGCGCCGCGTTGTTCGCCGGACCTGCGTTGCTCGTGCTGGCGGCCTCGGTGCGCAGCTACGGCGTTTGGGCGGCGCTGGCCGTGTTCGGCGTCACGTGCGTGGTGGCGCTGGCGTCCGCAGTCGCCCTGCGATGGCAGCCGCGTTTCCTTGGCACGGAAACCAGCGCCGCAGCCGGCGTGAGCCGAAACGTCGCCTATCGAACGATCCAACCCGTCGGGAAAGCACCATGAACGCACCTACCCTCAAGCAAACCCAGGTGCTCATCGTCGGCGCCGGGCCGGTCGGGCTTTCGCTCGCGATCGAGCTTGGCATGCGGGGCATCGAAACCGTGCTCGTCGAGCAACGCTCGCGGACGGGCGCGCAGCCGCGGGCGAAGACCACCAACGTCCGGTCGATGCAGCACATGCGCCGCTGGGGCGTGGCCGGCGCGTTGCGCGCCGCCGCTTCCTTGCCGCCCGACTACCCGACAGACGTCGTGTTCGCGACCACCCTGTTCGGCCGCACCCTCGCCGTCATCGAGAACGCCTTCGAGGGCGCCAAGCGCCGTGACCCGCGTTTTCCCGAACCGGCGCAATGGGTGCCGCAGTACACGGTCGAGGAGGTCTTGCGCGAGCGCATCGCCCGGCTTCCATCGGTGACGCTGCATTTCGGCAAGACGCTTGAGGAGGTTGCGCAATCGGACTCAGGCGTGGTCGTCACCGTCAGCGACGCGCAAGCTGGCGCCCAGGACACGATCCACGCCCAGTACCTGGTCGGCGCCGATGGCGCGCGCAGCCGCGTCCGCGGGGCCATCGGCGCCCACATGGAAGGCAACCATGCGCTCGCCTTCCACTACAACGTCATCGTCCGCATTCCCGAGCTGGAACATGCGCCCCCGGCCCAGCGGGCCATCATGTACTGGCTGGTCAACCCGAGCAGCCCCGCCGTGCTGAGCCCGCTTGACCGCGGCGGCCTTTGGGCCTTCGGCATCACGCTGCCCCCCGGCGTGCGGGAGCTTGCGGACGAAGAGATCACCCGGCGCGTGCATGGCGCTGTTGGCCGCCCGGTCGCAGTGGAGATCGTCACGCGCGACCTTTGGGCGGCGCACCGCCTGATCGCCGACCGTTACCGCGACCGGCGCATCCTCCTTGCTGGCGACGCGTGCCACCTTCACCCGCCGTTCGGCGGCTACGGCATGAATCTCGGCATCGCCGACGGCGTGGACCTCGGCTGGAAGCTGGCGGCGATGCTGCAGGGATGGGGCGGGGAGGAGTTGCTCGCCAGCTACGAGGCCGAGCGCCGCCCCGTCCACCTGCGCACCATCGCCGAAGCGGTGGAAAACCACCGCGTCCTGAGCCAGGACTTGCTCAAGGACAACCTGGACGACGACACGCCCGAAGGCGAGCACGCCCGTGCCGCCGTTGGGGCCGAGATCATCGCCACGAAAACGCGCGAGTTCCATACGCTCGGCGTCGTGCTCGGCTCGCGCTACGACGGCTCCCCGGTCATGCTGGACGATGGCAGCATGCCGCCTGCCGAGCATTACAGCGACTACCAGCCGTCCGCGCACCCGGGTTGCCTCGCGCCGCACGCATGGCTGGAGGACGGCGCCTCGCTTTATGACCATTTCGGGCTTGGGTACACCCTGCTGCTGCTTGACGAGCAGGCCAGCCCGGTCGCCGAGCGCATCCGCAAGGCCGCTGCCGGCGCCGGCGTGCCCCTCGACGTGCTTGACCTGCGCCGGGCGGGCCTCGCCGGGTTGTACCAGGCGCCCTTGGCGCTGGTCCGTCCAGACCAGTTCGTCGCCTGGCGCGGCAAGGACGTCGATGCCGCCGAGCTTGTCGAGATCGTGCGCGGCGCCGCCATGGCGAAGCCCAGCCTGGTGAGGCTGGCCTCGTGACGGCCGCTGCCGTCACCCCCGGGAGCCTTGCTCCCGTCGGGCGGACACGCCGGCGCACGATCCTCGCAGCCGGGGAGCAGCGGCAGCGTCGCTGCCTGGGCATCTCCGGGGATCGGTGACGACCGAAGCGGCATCGCCTGCTTGCCTTGGCTGCCGCTGAACCCAGCCATGTGGATCACCGCGCCGCCGTGATCCGGCGCCGCACCGCCGAAAGGATGTTCCGTGGACACGATGCAGTCCGGTATCCCGCTTTATCCGCATGACCTGTTCTCGCCCGACGCGCTGCGCTCGCCGTTCAGTCACTACCGGGCGATCCGGGACCTTGGCGCCGTGGTCCGGCTCAGCGAGCCGGACGTTTACGTGCTTTCCCGTTTCGAGGACGTGCGGGACGCCCTGCGCGCGCCCGACGCGCTGGCGAGCGGCAGCGGGGTTGGCTTCAATGACGCGTTCAACACGCCTGGCCGGCCGAACGTCATCCAATCGGACGGAGACCTGCACAAGCGGCTGAAGGCGGAGGTGCTCCGGCCGCTGCTGCCCGGCCAGTTGCGCCAGTACAGGGAAGGCCTGAAAGGCCGGATCACCGCATCCATCCGTTCCCTGGTGGATTCTGGCCCGTTCGATGCGATGGAGAAGATCGCCCGCGTCCTGCCCACGACGGCGATCAGCGACCTGGTCGGCTTGCCGGAGAAGGGCCGCGCCGCGATGCTGGACTGGGCTGCCGCAACGTTCAACGCCATAGGCCCGTTGCAGAAAGGCTTCGAGGCGGACTTCGCCCTGGTGAGGGAGGCGATGGGCTACTTCATGACGCTCGATGGAACGGCCGTCCGGGAGGGAAGCTGGGCGCGCACCTTGTTCGACGCCGCCGCAACAGGGAAGCTGAGCGAACTGGAGGCGCGCGGCGCGCTGTCTGCCTACGTGCTCCCAAGCCTCGACACCACGATCCTGGCCAAGGGCCACCTGATCTGGAACCTGGCCATGGCGCCGGAGCAATGGCAGCGCCTCAAACGGGACCCTTCCTTGGTCCCAGCGGCCGTTCTGGAGGGCGTCCGCCACAGCTCCGTCATCCGCTGGTTCTCCCGCGTCGCCCGGACGGAGTACCGCGTGGGCGAACACACCGTGCCAGAAAGCGGCCGGGTCATGCTGATCTATGGGTCCGCCAACCGTGACGAACGCCAATACGCCAATCCCGATGATTTCGACGTGACCCGTGACGCGCGGTCCCACCTCGCCTGGGGCAGCGGGCCGCACATGTGCGCCGGCATGCATCTTGCGCGAATAGAGATGGAAGTCATGCTCGAAGCGCTGGTTGAATGCTGTGGAGTCCTGGAAGCGGGCGAGCCGGAGATGCACGCCAACCGCGGACTTTACGGCTTCGCGAAGCTGCCGCTCGAACTGCGGTCGTGAGCGTGACTGACGCAAGGCCTGCACCGCTGAAAACAGGCGCAGCATCCGGCAACATGCCCCATCTGGTGCACGACCAGGCCCAGCGCCAAGCAGAGGCGTCCATCCAGGTCGGCGCGCCCGCCCCGGACAGCACGGCAGTCCCCGAGCGCATCGCCCGCAGCGCCGTCCTGGCCCAGCACCTGGCCCAGCCACGGCCGATGCGCCGCGCCGCCGGCGAGGATCGAGCCAGGGTGCGCAAGCGGGTGATCCGCGCGGTGGCGGACGCCACCGGCCACCGCCCGAAGCCCTGAACGGCTGGACGGTCCCGAGTTCCGTGTCCCTGGCAGCGGCGCACCCCGGCCGACGTGGCCGCCCTGCGCGCCCGGGCGGCAGCGGCAAGGACGAAGCTGTGGCGTGGGGCGACCCGGCGGAGCTGGCCACCGTGTCGGACGCCGAGCGGGATGATGTCCGGCCCGCGGTCCGTGCAGGGCGTCATCCTGCGCCCGTGAGGTGATGCGGTCGCGCCGCCGTGCGCCCGCCATCATAGCCAGGTTCCGGACCGGACCAGCCCGACCAGGCGCAGGCTGGCCTTGGACGGACGCATCCATCACCCGGCGATGGCGATGCAGTTCCGCATGACGCAAGGGCAGGGCAGGTCCAGCCCGTCGCCAGCGCAATCGCGACGCACGAGCCGCGCCGTCGGCGGCGGTCCCGCCGTGCTGCGGGGGCGCGGGCCTTCAGGCTGGCCGCGACCTGGCGCCGAAGCTGGCCATCGACGCGCCAGCACGGTCTGCCGCCAGGGATTAGTTTGCACCGCAATCAATCGCGCGCTATTCACCGCCCGCCCACAAACAGGATCCCGCCCCATGCCCAAGCAGCTCCTCGCCGCCGCAGCCCTCGCCGCCGCTTTCCTCGCTGGCACGGCCCCCGCCAACGCCCAGGACGCGCCCGTGACCCTCACCCGCGGCACGGTCGCCTCGCTCGACGGGCAGACGCTCGAAGCCAAGACCCGCAGCGGAGCCACCGTTCCCGTGGCCCTGACGGACAAGAGCGCCGTGCTGGGCGCCACGAACGCCACCATCGCGGACGTGAAGCCGGACAGCTACGTCGGCGTCGCCGCCGCCCCGCAGCCGGACGGCACGCTCAAGGCGCTGGAGGTCACGATCATCGACCAGAAGCTGCGCGGCATGGGAGACGGCCATTACGGCTGGGACCTTTCGGGCGGCAACACCATGACCAACGGCGCCGTCGGCAGCGTGCAGACCGCCAACGGCCGCACCTTGGTGGTCAACTACAAGGGCGGCAGCAAGACCATCACGGTGCCGGAGGACGTGCCCGTGGTCAGCATCGCCCCGGCCGACCGCGCCATCCTCAAGCCCGGCGCCCGCATCGTGGTGATCAGCGACAAGGGCGCCCCCAGCGTCACCGCCAATGCCGTGATCGCCGGCGTGGACGGCGCGGTCCCGCCCATGTGAAGGCAGCCGCGACCCGTTCCCCGGTCCACTTGGGGCCGGGAACGCACCAGATGGATGCGCCATGACCCAAATCGCCCAGCCCGAGCGCCGCCGCGTGGTGGTGATCCACCCGTTCACCGTCCGCCTGACGCACTGGCTCAACGCCTTCGCCATCACCTGCATGGTGATGAGCGGCTGGAAGATCTACGACGCCAGCCCGTTCTTCCCTTTCACCTTCCCCGCCTGGGCCACGCTCGGCGGCTGGCTGGGCGGGGCGCTGGCCTGGCACTTCGCGGCCATGTGGCTGCTGATCGGCAACGGCCTGGTCTACCTGGTGTATGGCCTGGCCAGCCGGCATTTCAGCCGCCACCTGCTGCCCATCACCCCGCGCGCCGTTTGGCGGGACACGGTGGCGGCGCTGACCTTCAAGCTGCAGCACAGGCTCGGAACCTACAACGCGGTGCAGCGCCTGCTCTACGCTGGCGTGCTGCTGCTGATCGCGGCCGCGGCGGCGTCCGGCCTCGCGCTGTGGAAGCCGGTGCAGGTGCAAGTGCTCACCCAGCTGCTCGGCGGCTACGAGGCGGCCCGGCGCGTCCACTTCCTGGCCATGGCGGGCATCGTGGGCTTCGTCGCCGTCCACCTGGCGCTCGTCATCCTGGTGCCGAGCACCCTGTGGGCCATGATCACCGGGCGCGGCCGGATGGGCGCGGAACCCGGCGGCGCGCTGCCATGAGGAAGCCCCGCATGGACGCGGCGCCCGAGCTGGCCCCAAACCTGGCCCCAGAGCTGGCCCCAGAGCTGGCCCCAGGGCTGGTCCCGGAGCTGGCCCGGGTGCAGCGCCGCCTGCTGCTGCGCTCCAGCCTGTCGCTCGGGGCGCTCACCATGCTGACCGGGTGCAACCTGTCGGACGGCGACGCGGTGGACCGGGTGCTGTGGGCCATGTCCAAGTTCAACGACCGCGTGCAGGCGCTGCTGTTCGACCCCAACCGGCTGGCGCCCACCTTCACGGAGCAGGACATCACCGACCCGTTCCCGTTCAACGCCTACTACCCGGAGGACAACGCCCCGGAGGTGGACGGCGACGCCTACAAGCTCGAAGTCTCCGGCTTGGTTGCGGACAAGCAGCCCTGGACCCTGGCCAAGCTGCGCGCCCTGCCGCAGGAGGGCCAGATCACCCGGCACGTCTGCATCGAGGGGTGGAGCGCCATCGGGCACTGGTCCGGCGTGCCGTTCCGCACCTTCCTGGCGCGGGTGGGCGCGGACACCCGCGCCAGGTACGTCGGCTTCAAGTGCGCCGACCGCTACTACGGCAGCATCGACATGGCCACCGCGCTGCACCCGCAAACCATCATGGCGCTGGATTTCCGCGGCCAGCCGCTGCCCGACAAGTACGGCTTCCCGATGCGGCTGCGCGTGCCGACCAAGCTGGGCTTCAAGAGTCCCAAGCACATCGTCGCCATGCACGTGACCAACGACTACCCGGGCGGCTGGTGGGAAGACCAGGGCTACAACTGGTACAGCGGTTCCTGAGCCGCCGCGTCCCAACGTTTCGCTGCCTGTGATGCCGTAGCCTCCTCGCGGGGGAGTCCGGCTTGGCGGACGCGTTGGGCAGCATGGCCGCCGGCTGGCGCGGAAACGGCTCCCTGCGCGGCATGGTCCGCTGGCCCACCTCGCCGTGCCGCGCTGACCCGTTCCCCGCAACCTTCTCCGGCCAGCCCTGGACAGCGCATGGATGGCCGTCCGAGGTCGTCATGGCGCTGGCTTTCACCCGGGCTTAATCGTTGCGCACCAGACTGCGCCTCATGTCCGACGCCATCGCCAGCTTGCTCCTTGCCATCACGCACGCCCGCGCCGGCCGCCACGCCGAGGCGGAGCGGCTGCTCCACGCCGTGCTCGCGGGTGATCCGGACAACGCGCACGCCTTGTTCCTGCTGGGCCAGGCCGCCCTTGCGGCTGGCCGGGAGGCGGAAGCGGCGCGGCACCTGGCCCGGGCGCTCGCGGGACGGCCGGCGCACCGGGACAGCCGGCTGATGCTGGCCCGCGCCCAGCTTGCCCTCGGGCAGGCCGCCGAGGCGCTGGGGACGCTTGGCCCGCTCCAGGCCGACAAGGACCTGGCTGGGGCGCAGACCCTCCGCGGCACCGCCCTGAGCATGCTGGGCCGCCCCTTGGAGGCCATCACGGCGTTCAGCCACGCGATCCAGGCCAACCCGGGCGATGCGGAGGCCCATCTCAACCTCGGCAACGCCCACGCCGAGCTGGACGAGCCGGAGGCCGCTGAGCGGCACATCCGCCGGGCCATCGCGCAGCTGCCCACGCTGCTGGAAGCGCATGTCAGCCTCGGCCACCTGCTGACCAGCCAAGGCCGGCTGGGGGAGGCGCTGGCCGCCAGCGAGGCCGCCATCGCGCTGGACCCGGACTGCGCCGTGGCGCAGTGGAACCACGGCGTCGCCCTGCTGCTGGGCGGGGACATGGCGGCGGGCTGGGACAAGTACGAGTGGCGCAAGCGGCGCTTCCCCGATTGCTTCGACGGCCTGCCCGGCCCGCAATGGGAGGGAGAGCCGCTCAACGGCCGCACGGTCCTCGTGCTGGCCGAGCAGGGATTGGGCGACACCATCCAGTTCGCCCGCTACCTGCCGCTGCTGGCCCGGCGCGGCGCCCGGGTGGTGCTGCGATGCGCCCCGTCGCTGGCGCCGCTGCTCGGGGGGCTGGCGGGCGTCGCCGCCACCTGCGGCCGGGGCGACGCGCCGGCCTATGATTGCTGGGTCGATCAGATGAGCCTGCCGCGCCTGTTCGGCACCACGCTGGCGAACGTGCCCTACCGCGCCGGGTATCTCTCGCCGGACCCCATCCGCACCGCGCACTGGGACCGGCTGCTGCCGGGCGGCCTGCGGATCGGCCTTGCTTGGGGGGGCAACAAGCTGCATTCGAACGACCGCCGCCGGTCCATGCCGGTGGAGGCGCTGGCGCCCGTCGTCGCGGCGGGCGGCGCCGTCATCAGCTTGCAGGCCGGCCCGCGCGCGCAGGAAGCCTCCCGCCTGCCCGGCGTCGCGGACCAATCGGCGCAGCTGGTCGATTGGAGCGAGACCGCGGCCCTGGTGGGCGCGCTGGACCTGGTGATCTCCGTCGACACCGCCGTGGCCCACCTGGCGGGCGCGCTCGGCATCCCGACCTGGGTGATGCTGCCCCACGCGCCCGACTGGCGCTGGCTCCTTTCGCGCTGCGACACGCCCTGGTACGCCAGCGCCCGCCTGTTCCGGCAGGAGCGGCCAGGCGACTGGGGCGGCGTGGCCGCCCGGGTGGCGGCGGCCCTGGCGCAGGTCATCCCGTCTCAAAGCATGGCCATCCCGCCGTTGACGTGCAGCGTCGCCCCCGTCACCCACGCCGCCTCGTCGGATGCCAGGTAGGCCACCGCCGCCGCCACGTCCGCCGGCCGCCCCATGCGGCCGAGCGGGATGGCGTCCTGCAGCCGCTTGCGCTGCTCCTCCGTCAGCGCCTCCGTCATCGCCGTCTGGACGAAGCCGGGCGCCACGGTGTTGACGGTGATGCCGCGCGCGCCGACCTCCTGCGCCAGCGCCTTGGCCATGCCCACCAGCCCCGCCTTCGCCGCCGCGTAGTTCGCCTGGCCCGGGTTGCCCGTGGTGCCCACGATGCTGGCGATGCCGATGATCCGCCCTGCCCGGCGCCGGAGCATGCCCCGCATGGCCGCCCGCGCCAACCGGAACGGCGCCGTCAGGTCCACGTCCAGCACCGCCTGCCAGTCCTCGTCCTTCATGCGCAGCGCCAGCATGTCGCGGGTCAGCCCGGCGTTGTTCACCAGGATGTCCAGCGGGCCTGCCGCCTGCTCCGCCGCCGCCACCAGCGCGTCCGCCGCCGCCGGGTCCCGCAGGTCGGCCGGGCAGGGGTGCGCGCCATCCCCCAGCTCCGCCGCCAAGGCGTCCAGCGCCTCCATGCGCGTGCCGGACAGCGCCACCCGCGCCCCCTGGCCGTGCAGCGCGCGCGCGATGGCGGCGCCGATGCCGCCGGATGCGCCGGTGATCAGCGCGGTCTTGCCGTCGAGTCGAAACATGCGGACCTCCTGACGGGGGTGGCTATCGAGGCCCGCGCCCCCTGTCCAGGACGGACGGCACGAGGACACTCCCGCGCATTCTCGTTCCATTCACCATTCGGCCTTACGTCGCTGTGTCGAAGCGGCACCGAGTTTGGTCGGGTGCTGCCACCGGGGAGCCTTCGCCAACATGGGACAAGCCACTTCCGCTGCAGCACCGGCCATTCCGACGGACAGCACCGCAGGCTTGCTGCCAGTCGCGGCGGCAACGGTGGCTCCGGGCAGCACGGTGCTCACGGTCGGCGTGGGCAAGGAATATGCCACGATCGGCGCGGCCGTCGCGGCGGCGCAGGCCGGGAACACGGTCCTGATCGATCCCGGCACCTACACCAACGATTTCGCCACCGTTTCCGCCGCCATCACCATCGAGGGCAACGGCGGCATGGTGAACCTGGTGGCCACGCAGCCGCCGCCCAACCTCAAGGGCATCATCACCGTCGACAACAGCGTCACCATCAAGAACCTGTCCTTCTCGGGCGCCGCGGTCGGCGCGGGCGACGGCGGCAACGGCGCCGGCATCCGCTACGAAGGCGGCGCGATGGTGCTGGAGAACGACTCGTTCAGCCGCAACCAGAACGGCATCCTGGCCGCCGCCGTGATCCCGGGCCTGGCCGCCAACACCATCACCATCGACCACAGCCTGTTCTCGGGCAACGGCTCCGGCTCCGGCAACACGCACAACGTTTATGTCAGCAACGGCGTGTCGAGCCTGACCTTCACCAACACCATCTCCGAAGGCGCCGTCGTCGGGCACGAGCTGAAAAGCCGCGCCGCAACCAACGTCATCGAAGGCAACGTCTTCCAGGACGGGCCGGCCGGCACCGCCAGCTACGAGATCGACCTGCCGGATGGCGGCAACGACCTGGTCGAGGGCAACGTCATCGAGAAAGGCCCGAACGCCCAGAACGACGCGATGGTGCATTTCGGCGGCGAAGGCATCCCCTACGCCAACTCCTCCCTGACCGTCCAAGGCAACGACTTCGTCAACGACCTGGGCGGCAACGCCGCGGCCGTGCTCAACCAGACCGCCATCAGCGCCGCGATCAACGGCAACACCTTCTCCGGCCAGGGCTTCGGCGCGATCGCCGAAGGGCCGGCGACCGGCACGGACAACGACACCGGCGCCGGCGTCGAGCTTGCGGACATCTCCCTCGTGGGCGTGCTGCCCGGCAACACCCAGGTGTTCACCGACGACTTGCCGCACACCGTCACGCTCACGGGCGGGGATGCGGTGGAGGGCGGCGGCGGCTTGCTGAGCGTCAACGACCCGGGCGGGCACGTGGTGGCCATCGGCGGGAGCGGCGGCATGACCTTCACGGAGGGCGCCGGCGTGGGCGGCAGCTCGATCGCCACCGCCGCCGGCTCGGCCAGCACGATCACCCTGGACGGCGGCTACGACACGATCGACAGCGAAGGCGCCGACGCGATCAGCAACGGCAGCGGCAACCAGACGGTCAAGGTCGGCGGTTCTGCCACGGTCCAGGATGGCACGGGCAACAACACCTATTCCGTCGTCGGCACGGCCAGCATCGTGGGCCAAGGCGGCAACCCGGTCATCTCCGTCGGCTCGGGCGCCGTCCTCAGCCTGACCGGCAAGCTGGGCTTCTTCAACGTCCAGAACGATGGCGGCACGGTCACGATCAACGCCCTGGTCGCCGGGAACCAGCAAGCCATCTCAATCCTTGGCGGCGGCGTCCAGCTCGAAACCTACGACAACCTCGTCAACGTGACGACCGCGCCCGGCAGCCAGGGCGCCACCATCACGGTGGGCGCCGGGACCACGCAGATCAGCAGCCAGGGCGCCGATGCGATCCACGCCGGGTCCGGGGCCGACACGGTGATCGTGTCCGGGGCCGCCAAGGTTTACGCCGGGACGGGCGCGCTCTCCGTCTTTGGCCGCGGCGACACCGCCGGCGCGTCGGTCTATGGCAACGGCGGCAGCGTCACGCTCGACGGCGACACCGGCAACATCACCTATTACGGCGGCGCGCTGGCGAGCACGGTGCAGTCCAGGCTCAGCAACGACACGCTGATCGGCGGCGCCGGGCACATGACGGTGAACGGCGGCTCGCGGGAGACGATCACCGGCGGCTCCGGCGGGATCACCTATGCCGCCACGGACGGCGGCGGCGCGGACACCATCACGACGGCCGCCGGATCGCGCAACACGCTGGTGCTGTCCGGGCCTGACAGCGTGGTCAGCCAGGGGACCGACACGATCTCCGCCGGCGTCGCCAACCAGGCCATCACGGTTGACGGCAACTCCGCCGTCACGGGCAGCACCGGCAACAGCTGGCTGACGTTCAACGGCAACGACAGCTTCACCGGCAAGGGACAGGACTGGATCACGGTCAACGCCGGCGCGGTGCTGGCCGCGACCGCCGGCAGCAACACCAGCGTCAGCGAGACCGGCGCCAAGGTCGGCTTCACCGTGGCGGCGGGCGCCAACGCCGCCCGCGTCTCCGTGTCCGGCGGGTCGGCCAGCATCTCGGGCGGGACCAGCGCCGGCGACCGGGTGTCCGTGACGACCCGCGCCGGAGCCTCGACGGGCGTCTCGCTCGTCAGCGGCAACGCCATGGCCACCCTGAACGGCGCGGACACGGCCACCGCCGGGTCGGGAACCGGCCTCATCATGGTCACCGCGGCGAACTGCACCGTGACGGGGGGAAGCGGCGCGCTGACCGTGCGCGACTACGACAACGCCATGAGGGACGCGGTGACCGTCCGCGGCGGCACGGGCGCGTTGAGCTACGACCAGGGCGGCGCGGCCCTCAGGTTCATCGGCGGCGCCGGAGCCGCCACGATCAACGGGGAATACGGCAGCCTGAACATCACGGGCGGCTCCGGCAGCCTTGCGGTGAGCGGCGGGGGTCTCGGGACGACCTTCGTCGCCGGAACCGGCAAGGCGAACGTCGCGCTGACCCCCGGCGGCGGCGTGCTGACGCTCGGCCGCGGCGCCACCGCCGTGCAGGTCGCGGGCTTCGGCGCTGCCGACGTGTTCAACTTCGTCGCCGGCAGCGGCGGCGGCACGGACACCATCGCCGGCTTCCGCAACGGCACCGACTCGCTGGCGCTGCACGGCGTCAAGGTCGCGTCCGAGACGGTGTCGGGCGGGTCGGTGAACATCACCCTGTCGGACAAGACGCACATCCAGCTGATGGGCGACGCCAGCACATCGGGCTTGTTCGCCTCCAACGCCTCCGCCGTGCGCGCCTGAGCGGTCTATCGGCGCCCTGCCGCGGCGACTGCGCTCAGATGATCGAACAGCGCCTGCGTGTTGCGTTCCCAGGTGAACCGTTCGGCCGATGCGCGGATGGCGGCTTGCGGCGGGGCCTCTGCCAGCACGGAGCGGATCGCCTCGGCGAAAGCCTGCGGCGTCCGCTCTGCAAGCAGCCGGCCGGAGATCGCCGGGTCAATCGCTTCCGCCGCGCCGTCCACCGCCATGGTGACCACGGGGGTGCCGCATGCCATCGCCTCCACCCATGCGTTGGCCAGCCCTTCGCTGGCCGATGCCAGCGCCATCACGTCGGCGGCGCCCAGGATGGCGGGCAGCGCCGCGTGCGGCACGCTGCCCAGCAGCCGCACGCGCCCGCCCAGCCCGGCGGCGGCTTGCTCCAGCGCGGCGCGCTCCGGCCCTGCGCCGACCACCAGCAGCGTCGCATCCGGCAGCGCCCTCATCGCCTCCATGACGATGGCGTGGCCCTTGCGCGGGATCAGCGCGCCCAGGCTGACGACCAAGGGGCCGGACACGCCGAGCGCAGCCTTGCCAGCCGCGCGGTCGATGGGCCGGAAGCGAGCCAGGTCCACGCCCGTGTAGTGGACGGTGATCTTGGCCGGGTCCATGCCAAGGGCCGCCATGTCCCGCTTCATGGACCCGGCGACGGCGAGCAGCCCTCCGGCGCGCCCGGCCGCGTCCAGGATCATGCGGCGGCAGGCCGCCCGGCCGCCCCAGTAGTGGATGTCCGCCCCGCGCGCCTTGATCGAGACCGGCACGCCCAGCTCGGCGCCGAGGCGCACCGCCGCCGGCCCGTCCGGGTAGAAGAACTCGGCGTCGAGCACGTCCATGACGAACCCGGCGCGGCGCAGCCGCGCCAGCACTGGCCGCACGGCGCGCACGATGGCGGCCGGGTTGAGCGCGCCGCCCAGTCCTGGGACCATGTCGAACCGGGGCCGCGCGACCTGCACGCCCCGCGATTCTTCCTGGCAGGGCGAGGCCAGCCGCCGCCGGTAGCCTGGCAGCAGGCTCAGCGGGAACACCGGGCGGGGGAGCGGGCTGACCACCCGCAGCTCCACGTCCGGCCGCGCGGCCAGCCGGACCGTTTGGCCCTCCACGAACACGCCCAGGGTCGGCTCGGCCGCGTTGGGGTACACCGTCGAAAGCGTCAAGACGCGCAGCATGGCGGCAGTCCGTTGCAATGTGGTTGAGCTTTCACACGGAACGGGTAAACGCACACTCAATCCCTGCCGCCGCGCGAAGGATGCGCCGTTGACCACAGGCCAGCCGCCGCTCCTGATGCACGTGTTCCCGACCTTCGCGGTCGGCGGCGCCCAAGTCCGCTTCGCGGCGCTGGCCAACCGTTTCGGCAGCAGGTGGCGCCATGCGGTCGTGGCGCTGGACGGCAACACCGAGTGCCGGGCCAGGTTGGCGCCGGACCTCGCCGTGACCTTCCCGGCGGTGCTCACGGACAAGGCCGACCCGCTCGGCAACCTGCGGCGGATACGCCGGCTGCTGCGCAAGGAGCGGCCCGACGTGCTGGTGACGAGCAACTGGGGCTCCATCGAGTGGGCGGTCGCCAACTTGCTGCCCCTGGCGCGCCACATCCACACGGAGGACGGATTCGGCCCGGAAGAGCGATCCGCCCAGCTCCGCCGCCGTTGCTGGGCGCGCCGGGCGGCGCTCCGGCGCAGCACGGTGGTGCTGCCGTCACGCACGCTGGTTGGCATCGCTGCCACGCAATGGAAGCTCGGCGCGGCGCGCCTGCGCTACATCCCGAACGGCGTTGACCTGACCCGCTTCGCTTGCTTGCCGGACCACCCGGCCGGAGCCAGCCCCGTCATCGGCATCGTGGCGGCGCTGCGCCCGGAGAAGAACGTGGCAAGGCTGCTGCGCGCCTTTCATCTCGCGGGCGCGGCCGGACGGCTGGTGGTCGTGGGCGCAGGCGCTGAACGCGCTGCCTTGGAGGGGCTTGCCGCCCAGCTTGGGCTGGGAAACCGGGTTCGCTTCATGGGCCATGTCGAGGACCCTGGGCAGGTTTACCATTCATTCGACATTTTCGCCCTATCATCCGTCACGGAGCAGATGCCGCTTTCGATCCTGGAGGCGATGGCGACTGGTCTGCCGGTGGTGGCGACTGATGTGGGTGACATCCGAACTATGCTGGCCGCCGAGAACGGCCCGTATGTCGTGGCGCAAGACGATGCAGCCTTTGCCGCGGGCTTGCGCGCGCTGCTGGCGAACCCGGCGTTGCGCCGCCAGGTCGGTCGGGCCAACCGCGCCAAGGCCGAAGCGGATTACGATCAGGAAGCGATGTTCGCAGCCTATGCAAGCCTTCTGGACGGGTCAGGGAGCGCAGCAGGCATGGCGGACGGTTCATGCCGGCCGTGACGCAGCGAGCCGTTCCGATGCAAGAACATCTCTAAATGCGTTAATCCCGCACTTAAAAAAGCGTTCGGTTCGGATTAATGCCTTATTGACAAGACCTATGTTCCTTGGCATAGCGGCAGTGCTGGGAGCCGGGGCCGCTTGCTGCCGCTTGGGGCCGTTCAAGCGCCTGGAAGCCAGACGGAATTTGTCTTCACGCCGTTCCTTGATCGGTTGGGCTAAACAATGATTAGGGCAGTCGAGAAACATCTTTCGCTGGAGATGCTTGGTCTCTGGGTGGTAGAGTCATTGCTGGTTCTCCTCGTGATGTTCTGTTTGCTGCATCATGAGGGGCGGCTTCTTGGCATCAGCCCCGTCGTTGACTTGTTTGCACTCAAGCAGGCTGTCATCTGGAGTCTGGCGATCAGCTTGACGTCCGTTTCGATCGGCCTGTACCAGACGGAGATTTGCCAGCGCCAGCGCAAGCTGATGACCACCGCCTTCATCGTCAGCCTGCTGCTCGCCCCGCTGCTCGTGGGCCTCAGCCACCTGCTGAACTGGGACCTCAGCCTCAACCCGCGCAGCAGCTTGTCGCTGCCCCGCATCCTTGCAGGGTGGATCGCCTGTCTCGGCGTCACCCGGGCCGGGTTCTACATCGCGCAACGTTTGGACCTGTTCGCCCGCCGCATCCTCATCGTCGGGCCGCCGCAAAGCGCGCTGCGGGTTCAGAACGTGATCGGCATGACCGGGGACGCGTCCTGGCGGGTGGCTGACGTGGTCGCCGCCGGGTCCGCCGCCTTGCAGCGCGACGAGCTGCGCCGCCGCAAGATCTGGGGCGTGGTCGTGGCCGACGCCGTGTCCGGGCCGGCAACCGGGTCAGCCGTGCGGGCCGGGCTGCGCAAGAGCACGCGCGTCTTCAGCGAGGCGTCGTTCTGGGAATGCCGCCTGAGCCGGCTGGACCTCGATCACCTGCCGCCGACGTGGGGCGCGCTGGTGGAACGCACCGCCCGCGGCCGCTGGACCGACGGCGTGCACCGCTTCATGGACGTGCTCATCAGCACCGTCCTGCTTTTCGCGACCTTGCCGCTGATGGCGCTGGTGGCGGTCCTCATCAAGCTCGAGAGCGCCGGGCCGGTGTTCTATTCCCAGCGGCGGGTTGGCCAGCACGGCAAGGTGTTCAGCCTGCGCAAGTTCCGCAGCATGGCCGTCAACGCCGAGGTGTCCGGCGCACCCATCTGGGCCGCCAAGAACGACCCGCGGGTGACGCGCATCGGCCGCATGATCCGCCGCACGCGGATCGATGAGCTGCCGCAGCTGCTCAACGTGCTGTCCGGCAGCATGAGCTTCATCGGTCCCCGCCCGGAGCGCCCGCACTTCGTGGACCGGCTGTCGACAGTCATCCCGAGCTACGCCGACCGTGCTTGCCTCAAGCCCGGCATCACGGGATGGGCGCAGGTCAAATACCCTTATGGCGCCTCCGTCGAGGATGCCCGCATGAAGCTGGCCTATGATCTTTACTACGTGAAAAATCGCAGCATCTTCATGAACTTGCTGATCCTTGTGCTGACGATCCGTGTCATCCTGTTCCAAGAAGGGGCACGGTAGCGTTTCCACCCCACGCAGGGCACGCAGCACATGCTGAACACCGCGATCGCTGCCTCCTACAGCTTGTTCGCCGGCGTCCTCGTCATCGCTCGTCCTGACCGATCCCGCCTGGCGCTTGCCGGCGCGAGCCTCGCCACCGCGGGGTGGGCGGCCTGCCTGGCGTTGGACCCCGTGCTCGCGGACGCCGCGCTGGCGGCTTTGGACCTGGGCCTGATGGCCGCCTGGTCCGGCTTCCTGCTCCAGCTGCATGGCCGCTCATCGCCGAACGGGTCCCAGCAGCGGCGCCTGTTTGCAGGCCTTGGGGTGGTCATCATCCTGGCGGCGGTCGCCGGGCTTGTGAGCGCTGGCGCTGGGCTGTCATCCGGCTCCGTCCAGATGGTCGAGTTCGAAGCCAGCCTGGGCCTCGCAGTCTGCGCCTTGCTGCTGATCGAGAACCTTTACCGCAATGCGCTGGAAGAGGTGCGGTGGCACGTCACGCTGCCATGCGTGGCGCTCGGCGGGTTCTTCATCTACAGCATGGCGCTTTACAGCGACGCCGTGCTGTTCCGCCACCTGTCGCCCATCCTGGCCGACGGCCGCGCGGCGCTGCTGCTGCTGCTGCTGCCGCTGCTTGCCTTGTCGGCCAGGCGCAACCGGCGCCGATGGGGCCGCTCGCTCCAAGTCTCGCACCGGGCGGTGTTCTACAGCGCCAGCCTGGTCCTGATCGGGACATTCCTGCTCGGCGTCGCGGCCACGGGAGAGATCCTGCGCGCGTTCGGGCCAGGCTGGGCCAGTCCCTGGGGCATGGTGCTGGAGATCAGCCTGATCTCCGGCGGGCTGCTCACCGCGGCCTTGTTCGTGACCTCCGCGTCCGCCCGCTCCACCGTGCGCAACCTCGTCATCAGCAACTTCCTCCGCCAGCGCTACGATTACCGGCTGGAATGGCTGCGCTGCATCCATACCCTGTCCCAGACGGACCGCCCCGTGGCGCTTCACACCCGCGCCATCCGGGCGGTGGCCCAGGTGGTGGACAGCCCCGCCGGCATGATCTTCCTGCGGGAAGCGGAGGACGGCGTGTTCCGCTGGGCCGGGTCATGGAACCTGCCGGCGGCAGGGCACCAGATCGGCGGGAACCATGCCCTGGTGGCGCTGCTGGGAACGGGCAGCTCCGTCGTCGAGGTGCCGCCCGGGATGGCGGACGTTCCGGACCTGTGGCTCGCCGCTCCGCTCAGCCACGGCGGCGGCATGACCGGCTTCATCCTGGTGTCCAAGCCGCGCGCGCCGTTCGCGCTCGACCAGGAAGCGTTCGCCCTGCTCCGCATCGTGGGGCAGGAGGTGGCGAGCCACGTCGCAGAGCAGCGCGCGGCCGAGGCGCTGCTGCAAACCAGCCAGTTGCGGGAATACGGCAAGCGCTTCGCCTTCGTCGCGCACGACATCAAGAACGTGTCAAGCCAGCTTTCCCTGGTGCTCGCCAATGCGGAGCATCACATCGCCAACGCGGAGTTCCAGCAGGACATGCTGCGGACCGTCGGCGCTTCCGTGCAGAAGATCAACACCTTGCTCGCCCGGCTGAAGGCCCCCGCGGACGCGCCGCCGCACGCGCCGCTCGCCGTGCTCAGCCGGCTGCAGGCCATCATCGGCGCTTGCGATGCCTCCCGCCGGGCGCGCATCCTGCTCGACGCCGGGCCGCAGGCCGCCACGGCGCAAGCCGTGATGGACCCGGCCGATTTCGAGGCGGTGGTGCTTCACCTGCTGGACAATGCGTTCGACGCCTCCGCGCCGGACGCGCCCGTGCGCATCGCCTGCCGCGAGCAGGACCGCCGCATCCTGGTCGACATCACGGACCAAGGCGCCGGCATGACCGCCGAGTTCATCCAGCAGCAGCTGTTCCGCCCCTTCCGTTCCTCCAAGAGCAACGGGTTCGGCATGGGCGTGTTCCAGGCCCGCGAGCTGCTGCAGCAGGCCGGCGGCTACCTGACCGTGACCAGCGAACCCGGCCTCGGCACCACCATGCGCGTGTCCTTGCCGTTGCAGGCCGCCGTGGCCGCTGCCAGCGTGAAGGCCTTGCCATGAGCAACCCCGCCCTGTTGATTGTCGAGGATGACGAAGGGCTGTGCAGCCAGTACCGCTGGGCGTTCCCCGCCTACACCGTGGTGACCGCGCATGACCGCGCCGCCGCCCTGGCGCAGATCGAGCGGCACCGCCCCGCGGTCGTCGTCACCGACCTCGGCCTGCCGCCCGACCCGGACGGCGTTTCCGAAGGCTTCGCCGTGCTGGACGCGGTGCTGCGCACGACGCCGGACGCCAAGGTGATCGTCGCCACCGGCAACGGGGACCGCGCCCACGCCCTGCGCGCCGTGTCCAGCGGCGCCTACGACTTCTACGAGAAGCCGATCGACATCGACGTGCTGCGCGGCATCATCGGCCGGGCGCTGCGCATCCACCAGCTGGAGGCCGACAACCGCCGCCTGGCCGAGGCGCCCGGCGCCAGCCCGGTCGCCCGCATCATCACCGCCAGCGAGCCGATGCTGAAGGTGTGCCGCACGGTCGAGAAGCTGGCCGGCGCCAACGTGTCCGTGCTGCTGCTGGGCGAGAGCGGCACCGGCAAGGAGGCGCTGGCCCGCGCCCTGCACGACCTCAGCCCCCGCGCCAAGCAGCCGTTCATCGCCATCAACTGCGGCGCGATCCCGGAGAACCTGCTGGAAAGCGAGCTGTTCGGCCACGAGCGCGGCGCGTTCACCGGGGCGGTGAAGCAGACCATCGGCAAGATCGAGAGCGCCGACCGCGGCACGCTGTTCCTGGACGAGATCGGCGACCTGCCGTACCCGTTGCAGGTCAAGCTGCTGCGCTTCCTGCAAGACCAGGTGATCGAGCGCATCGGCGGACGCAAGCCGATCCAGGTCAACGTCCGCATCGTTTCCGCCACCCACCAGCAGATCGAGCAGCACATCGGCGAGGGCCGCTTCCGGCAGGACCTGTTCTACCGGCTGAACTCCGTTTCCGTCCGCATCCCGCCCTTGCGCGACCGCCCGGGGGACAGCGTGCTGCTGGCCCGCAGCTTCCTGCACCGCTTCAACAAGGAGTTCGGCCGCAACCTGCGCGGCCTGACGGACGACGCCATCGCCGCCATCACCCAATACGAGTGGCCCGGCAACGTCCGCGAGCTGGAGAACCGCATGAAGCGGGCCGTCGTCATGAGCGACACCCGCATGGTCGACGTGGCCGACCTGGAGCTGGCGCCCGCGCACGACGCCGAACCGGCCAACCTCGACCTGCGGATCGCCCGGATGCGGGCCGAGCGCGAGGTGATCCAGTTGGCGCTCGCCAAGAGCCATGGCGTGATGAGCAAAGCCGCCAAACTGCTCGGCATCAGCCGCCCGACCCTGTATGGACTGCTCGAAACCCACGGCCTGGCAAGTGCCGCTGCGCTGGAAGCTGAGATGGAGCCTGGTGGTGATGCATAGATCGCGCTTGCTGGCCGCCACGGCGCTGCTGGCCGCCTGGCCGCTGGTCGCCGGCGCCGCGGACCCCCTGGCCGACGCCAGGAAGGCCGCCGCGGCCGGGGACCTGCCTGCCGCCCGCCTGCAGCTCCGCAACGCCATCAAGGCGGACCCGGCGAACGGCGAGGCGCACTACCAGCTGGGCCAGGTGAACCTCCAGCTCGGCGACCCGGCAGCGGCCGAGAAGGAGGCGCAGGACGCCAAGGACAACGGCTATCCCGCCCCGGCCACGCTCAGCCTGCTCACCGCCGCCTACCTGCAGGAAGGCCGCGCGCGGGACCTGCTGCGGGACGTGCCGGCCGACACCGCCACGCCGGAGCTTGCCGCCGTGACCCTCGTGGCGCGCGGCCGGGCGCAGATGCTGCTCGACCATCCGGACCTCGCGGCCAACGCCTTTGCGGAGGCGCAGCGCCTTTCCCCGGACTCGCCCGCCCCGCTGCTCGGGCAGGCGAGGCTGGGCTTGCAGCGCCACGACCTGCCGGCCGCGACGCAGGCGCTGGACGCAGCGCTCAAGCTGGACCCGGCCTCGCCGGAGGCGCTGCAGCTGCAATCGGCGGTGCTGGCGCAGAAGCCGGACCAGGCGGGCGCCATCGCGGCGGCGGACAAGGCGGTGGCGGCGGCGCCGGGCCAGTTCGCCTACCGGCTGGACCGGGCCGGCCTGCTGGTGGAGTTCAACCAGAACGAGGCCGCCAAGGCCGACGTGGCCGCCGTGCTGGGCCTTTCCCCCGGCAACGCCCGGGCGCTGTACTACCGCGCCGTGCTGCTGATGCGCGCCGGGGACTTCGCGGGCGCCAACGCCATCCTGGACCAGCTTTCCAGCTTCGTGTCGCAATATCCCGGCGCCTACCTGGTCCAGGCCGTGGTCAAGCAGCAGGTGGGGCAGACCGAGCAGGCGCTGGACGCCGCCACCCGGTACGCCGCGCGCAACCCATCCGATCCGCGCGGGCCGGTCCTGCTCGCGCAGCTGCAGCTCGCGGCCAGGCACCCGCAGCAGGTGCTGGACCTGCTCGCCCCCCTGGCCGCCGCGCAATCCACCCTGCCGCAGGTGTACGAGCTGCGCGGTGCGGCGGACAACCTGCTCGGCCGCCCGCAGGACGCCCTGGCCGAGTACCAGAAGGCGCTCGCCATCAGCCCCGACAACGCCCGGCTGCTCGCCCAGGCCGGCGCCACCGAGCTGGTGCTGCACCAGACGGACGGCGCGGCCTCCTTGCTCAACCGCTCGGTGAGCCTCGCCCCGGCGCAGACCCAGACGGAAGCGCTGCTGACCGCCGCCCTGATCGGCGCAGGCAAGCCCGACGAGGCGCAGCACGCTGTTGACCGCCTCAAGGGGCAGGGCGGCAACGCCGAGCTGGTCGGCATGCTGAACGGCGAGGTCCAGCTGTCCCGCTTCGACCTGGACGGCGCCCGGTCCACCTTCGAGGCGGTGCTGCACGACCACCCGGAGTCCATCCCCGCCCGGCTCGACCTGATCCGCGTGGCGGTGCTGCAAGGCCGTTCGGACGACGCGGCCAAGCTGGACGCCGAGGTGCTGGCGAAGGAGCCTGGGCGCGAGGCGGTGGTGAACCAGGCGGTGGACACCGCCCTGCGCGCCAACAAGCCGGCCGACGCCATCGCCGTGCTGGAACGCGCGCACGCGGCCGTGCCCGCCAACCCGCGCTTCACCGTGCGCCTGGCCAGCCTGGAAACCGCCAACGGGAACCCGCAGCGCGCCCTGGCCCTCGTCGCGGCCACGCCCGGCAACGTCACGGCCACGCCGGGCAACAGCAAGGCTCCGGCCAACGCCGACATCGCCATGCTGCTGGTCCAGGCGCAGGCGGAACTGGCGCTCAAGCAGCCGGACGCGGCCGCCATCACCCTGCGCCGGGCGCTGGCGGCGGACCCGCGCCTGACGGTGGCGACCTTGCAGCTCAGCCGCATGAGGCTGGACGCGAAGGACCCGGCGGGCGCGCGCCAGGTGGTGCAGGACGCGCTGACCGCCGATCCGCAGAACCAGCAGCTGCTGGCCGCCTTGGTGACCTTGGACGCGCAGGGCAGCGTGCCCGCGGCCACGGCGGCGGCGGCCAAGCTCGCGCAGAATCCCGCCTACCAGCCCGCCAGCCTGGTTCTCCCGGGGGACGTGGCGATGGGCGCCAAGCAGTTCGACGCCGCCGCCGCCGCCTACGCCGCGCCGCTCAAGGCCGGTCCTTCCGCCGTGCTGGCCATCCGGCTCGCCATGGCCCAGTTCGCCGGCGGCCACCCGGACCCGGCGGCGCAGGGCCTGCGGGACTGGCTGGCCAAGCACCCTGGGGATTTGGAGGTGGAAACGGCCCTGTCCGACCTGGACATCTCCGCCCGCCGCCTGGACTCGGCCAAGACCCTGCTGACCGACATCCTGGCCCACCGCCCGGCCGACGCCCGGGCGCTGAACAACCTGGCCTGGGTGGACCAGCAGACCCATGACCCGCAAGCCCCGGTGCTGGCGCAGCGCGCCTACCAACTGGCGCCCAGCCCGCAGACCGCCGACACCTGGGGCTACATCATGGCCACGGACGGCGGCGGAGACCACGGTGTCGGCCTGCTGAGCCAGGCCGTGCGCCAGGCGCCCAACGACCCCGGCATCAAGTATCACCTGGCCGTGGCGTACCAGGCGGCAGGGCAGGGAGACAAGGCGGCGGCGCTGCTCACGCCGCTGGTGGCAGCGCCGGACGAGTTCCCGGACAAGGCAAAGGCGAAGGAGCTGCTGGGGAGCTTGGCGCCAAAGCCCTGACGCCGCGGGAAAGCGCGCCAGATGCGCGGGCAGCGCGGCCAAAGGTTTCACGCGCGCACCCCCCCCCGTCATCCCTCCGCAGCCTTTCCACGTGCGAAGCGCGCACGCGGAACCTTTGGCCGCTCCGCCCGGACTCGATCCGGGACCCACGCGAGGGCAGCGCACGGGCCGGGGCCGCAAGGCCGCCACGCGCCCGCCCCGGTCCCTCGGCTCCGGCGCGGATGGCCGGATCAAGCCCGGCCATGACGGCGTTTGGCAGCGGGCGGCAGCCTTGCGTCCTGGTTAGCCCAGCAAACAATGCTTGCGACCAGCCGCGCCGTATGGTCTCCTTCTGT
>CAXTNC010000008.1:28837-34251 GCA_964245495.1 uncultured Acetobacteraceae bacterium | reverse complement strand
GTCCGTGACCTCGCGAGCGTCCAGCACGGAAAGCAGCTCCGCCGGGTCGAGCGCGCCGGAGTCCAGCAGGAAGCTGAGCGGGGTCGCCACCTCGTGCGCCTTGCGGGCGCCTTCCACCACCTCGCGCCACCATTGCAGGCGGATCAGCGCGATCATGGGCTGCTGGGTGGCCTCGTGGGCGCGGGCGGTCTCGTGGTTGAAGGCATAGAGGGTGAACAGCGCCTCGCGCTTGTCCGGCGGAGCGAACAAGGCGGTGAGGAAACGGTCGGGGTCCGCGCGGCGGACGATGGACCCGGCGGCGGACAGCTGGCCAGGAGAAGGCTGAGATGGCTCCGTCATGCAACGAAGATGGGGGCTGGCGCGCTAGACAGGAAGCAATCCGGGCGCGATGGCCCGGCAACGCATCAGGAGGCCACCATGGCGTTTGAACTTCCCCCCCTGCCCTACGCCCACTCCGCGCTCGCCGCCCAGGGCATGTGCCAGGAAACGCTGGAGCTGCACCACGACAAGCACCACCAGGCCTACGTGACGGCGCTCAACGGCTTCGTCGAGAAGGACAGCGCGCTGCAAGGCAAGTCGCTGGAGGACATCGTCAAGCAGACGGCATCCGAGGGCGGGCCGGTGTTCAACAACGCCGGCCAGCACTACAACCACGTCCTGTTCTGGCAGGCGATGAGCCCGACGGAGGGCGGCAAGGTGCCCAGCAAGCTCGGCCAGAAGATCACGGAGGACCTCGGCGGCATGGACAAGTTCAAGGAAGCGTTCAAGGCCGCCGCCACCACGCAGTTCGGCTCCGGCTGGGCGTGGCTGGTGCAGGGCGCGGACGGCAAGCTGAAGGTGACCAAGACGCCGAACGGCTCCAACCCGCTCGCCACCGGGGACGGCAAGGCGCTGCTCGGCATCGACGTGTGGGAGCACAGCTACTACCTGGACTTCCGCAACCGCCGGCCGGACTACGTGACCAACTGGCTGGACAAGCTGGCGAACTATGAGTTCGCGGAAAGCCAGATGGCCTGAGACGCGGGTGCGCGCCGCCCTCCTCTGCCTGATGCTCGGCGGCTGCGGCGTGAAACTGGGAAGCCTGCCGCTGGTGTCCGGCCAGTCGCCGGCTTCCGCCGAGTCTGCGGCCAACGAGCCGCAGCCGGTGGGCAGCTTGCCGCCGGGTGCGGCAGGGATCGGGCGCGGGCCGAATGCCACGGAGCCGAACCGGCTGAGCGCGAAGCTGCCGACGCCGTTCTGAGCAAGAAGTCCTTTCCCCTTGCGGGAAAGGGTCGGGTGAGGGGAAACGCTGTACAGCGATCACAGCATGGCACTTCTCGCCCGCCCTCTGCTGCCATCCCACAAGCTGAAGCAACTTGCGGGACCTTCGGCAGCTCCGCCCTTTCCCGCAAGGGGAGAGGGAGAAGTTGCCCCGCACTGCACCATATGATGGCCATGCCTCCTCCCCTGCTGTTGCTGCAAGACATCCGCGCCACCCTCGGGACCCAGGCCCTGCTCGACGGCGCCGGCATCGGCGTGGGCGCTGGCGAGCGCATCTGCTTGGTCGGCCGCAACGGCTCCGGCAAATCGACCCTGCTCAAGATCGCCGCCGGCATGATGCGCCCGGACGGCGGCAGCCGCTTCGTCCAGCCGGGCGCCACGGTGCGCTACCTGCCGCAGGAGCCGGACCTGACCGGGTTCGCCACCACGCTCGACTACGTGCAGGACGGCCTCGGCCCGGGCGATGACGAGCACCGCGGCCCCGCCCTGCTGGACCGGCTCGGCCTGACCGGCGCCGAGGACCCGGCCACCCTGTCCGGCGGCGAGGCGCGGCGGGCGGCGCTGGCCCGCGCCCTGGCGCCCGCCCCGGACCTGCTGCTGCTGGACGAGCCGACCAACCACCTGGACCTGCCCGCCATCGAGTGGCTGGAAAAGGAGCTGGCCGCGTCGCGCGCCGGCATCGTGCTGATCAGCCATGACCGGCGCATGTTGCAGACGGTGGGGCGCGCCGTGGTCTGGCTGGAGGGCGGCGTCACCCGGCGCATGGACCGCGGCTTCGAGCATTTCGAGGCCTGGCGCGAGGAGGTGGCGGAGCAGGAGGCGCGCGACCGGCAGAAGCTCAGCCGGCAGATCGTGCGGGAGGAGCACTGGATCACCTACGGCGTCACCGCGCGGCGCAAGCGCAACGTGCGCCGGGTGGCGGAGCTGGCCGGGCTGCGGGCCAAGCGGCGGGAAATGGGCGGGCCGGCCAGCGGGCTGAGGATGGCCGCTGCCGAGGGCGAGATGAGCGGCAAGCAGGTGGTGGTGGCCGAGCACGTCAGCCGCGCCTACGGCGAGCGGCCCATCGTGCGGGACCTTTGCTTGCGGGTGCTGCGGGCGGACCGCTTGGGCATCATCGGCCCCAACGGCGCCGGCAAGACCACGCTGCTGCGGCTGATGACGGGGGTGGACCAGCCGGACGCCGGCAGCGTCGTGCTCGGCACCAACCTGCAGCCGGTGACGCTGGACCAGCAGCGCGCCGCGCTGGACCCGGCGCGCACCTTGCAAGACACGCTGACCGGCGGCGACGGCGACCAGGTGACGGTGGGCGGGCAGAAGCGCCACGTGGTCGGCTACATGAAGGATTTCCTGTTCCGCCCGGAGCAGGCGCGAACCCCTGTGGGCATGCTGTCGGGCGGCGAGCGGGGGCGGCTGCTGCTGGCCTGCGCCCTGGCCCGGCCGTCCAACCTGCTGATCCTGGACGAGCCGACCAACGACCTGGACCTGGAAACGCTCGACCTGCTGCAGGAGCTGCTGGCGGAGTATCCCGGCACCGTGCTGCTGGTCAGCCACGACCGGGACTTCCTGGACCGCGTGGTGACCTCCACGCTGGCGGCGGACGGCGGCGGGCGGTGGACGGAGTACGCCGGCGGCTACAGCGACATGCTGGCCCAGCGCGGCGCGCCGGCCGTGCCGGACACCGTGCGGCCGGCCGGAAAGGCGCACGGCAAGCCGGGCAAGGCGGCCAAGATGTCGTTCAAGGACAAGCAACTGCTGGACGCGCTGCCGGGCGAGGCAGCGACGCTGGAGCGGCAGGCGGCGGCGCTGCAACGGGAGCTGGCTGACCCGGACCTGTATCGCCGCCGGCCGGCGCGGTTCGCCGAGGCGACGGCATCCCTGGCAGCCGCGCAGGCCAAGCTGGCGGCGGCGGAGGAACGATGGCTGGAGCTGGAAACCCGGCGCGAGGCGATGGAAAAAGCCCGCTAGGGCTTTTCTCCCCCCGCAGAACTTATTGTTGCACCAAGCAACTGGGACATCGAGCACCATGGAAACCCAGGTCTTCCCGATCATCGGCGTCGGCGCGTCCGCGGGCGGGGTCGACGCGCTGGAGGGCGTTTTCCGCGGCCTGCCGCGCGATCCGGGCCTGGCCGTGGTGGTGGTGACCCATATCGGTCCGGACCGCCAAAGCCTGCTGCATGAGATCGTGGCCCGCTACACGGACATGCAGGTCGTGCCAGCGGCCGATGGCGAGCTGGTGGAGGCCAACCGGGTCTACGTCTTGCTGACGGATTCGGTCCTGGGCATGGCAGGCCGCCGGCTGACGGTGGCCCGTCAGGACCCGGAGCGCCGGGAGCGCAAGCTGATCGACCTGTTCTTCAGCGCGCTCGCCGTGGACCAGGGCGAGCGCGCCGCGGCCGTGGTGCTGTCCGGCGGCGACGGGGACGGCGCGCTGGGCGTCAAGGCGATCAAGGAGCATGGCGGGCTGACCCTGGCGCAGGCGGATGACCGCTACGGCCCGACGCACCCGGACATGCCGCGCAGCGCCATCGCGACCGGCTACGTGGATTTCGTGGTGCCGGCCCAGGAGATGGGCGCCAAGCTGGCAGAGTTCGCCCGCAGCCAGGCCGCGCTGGACCGGGCGGGAACCCTTGGGCCGGACGCGGAGGGCGCGGCGGCGCTCGATGCGACGCGGGCGGAGATTTGCGACATCCTGCGCAGGGAGGCCGGGCATGACTTCGCGGGCTACAAGGTCAAGACGTTCCTGCGCCGGGTGCAGCGCCGCATGCAGGTCATGCAGGTGGACACGGTGGGAGCCTACGTGGCCTGCCTGCAGCAGGACCCGGCGGAAGCGCGGGCGCTGTTCCGGGACTTGCTGATCAACGTCACCAACTTCTTCCGGGACGCGGAAGCGTTCGAGGCCTTGGCAGCCCTGGTCATCCCCCGCTTGTTCGACGGCCGCGGGCCGAACGACACCGTGCGGGTCTGGGTGCCGGGCTGCGCCACCGGCGAGGAGGTGTACTCCATCGCCATCCTGCTGCGCGAGCACCTGGACGGGCTGACGGACCCGCCCCGCGTGCAGGTGTTCGCCACCGACATCGACGAGCACGCGCTGGGCGTGGCCCGGGCGGCGCGCTACCCCGGCGTGCTGCTGGGCGCGGTCTCGCCCGAACGGCGGGCGCGGTTCTTCGTGGCGGACGGCAACAGCTTCGTGCTGGCCAAGGAGGTGCGGGAGCTTTGCGTGTTCTCGCCCCACAGCGTCATCCGGGACCCGCCGTTCTCCCGCATGGACCTCGTGTCGTGCCGCAACCTGCTGATCTACTTCGGGCCGGACGTGCAGGGCCAGGTGATCCCCACCTCCCACTACGCGCTGCGGCCGGACGGCTGCCTGTTCCTCGGCACGTCGGAGAACATCAGCCAGTTCCGCGACCTGTTCGCGCCGCTGGACAAGCGCCACCGCATCTTCCGCAAGCAGGACGCTGCCGGGTCGTTCCGCCTGCCGCCGATGCTGCGGAGCATCCGTCCATCCGTTGCCGCGGAGCAGGACGCGCCGAAGCCTGCCGGGTCGGCGCTGCGGCAGTCGGTGCAGTCCCAGGTGCTGGACCGGTTCGCCCCGGCGCACGTGGTGGTGAACGCCGAGGGAGACATCGTCTACTACTCGGCCAAGACCGGGAAGTACTTGGAAGCGGCCCCGGGGCTGCCGACGCGGCAGCTGCTGACGGTCGCGCGCAAGGGGCTGCGGATGGACTTGCGGGCGCTGTTCCGCGACGCGGTGGCGCGCAAGCAGACGGCGACGCGCGCGGGCGTGGCGGTGGAGGGCGACGACGGCCGGGTGCAGCTGGTGACGCTGACGGTGGACCCGATCCTGGAGCATGACGGCGAAGCGCTGTTCCTGGTGCTGTTCGCCGACGAAGGCCCGACCGCCAGCCGCGAGGAGGATGCCGTCCGCAGCCAGATGCTGCGGGACAGCGCCAGCCACCAGTTGGAGCAGGAGCTGCGCGACACGCGCGACCGGCTGCAATCCCTGGTGGAGGAGTATGAAACGGCGCTGGAGGAGCTGAAGGCCACCAACGAGGAGCTGCAATCGGTCAACGAGGAGTTCCAGTCCACCAACGAGGAGCTGGAAGCCTCCAAGGAGGAGCTGCAATCGGTCAACGAGGAGCTGCACACCGTCAACG